>NZ_JAQYTS010000017.1 GCF_030913225.1 Spiroplasma sp. AdecLV25b | reverse complement strand
ATTGTAAAATTTAATGGAGTCATATATTTCTCATCCTATCTAGTTTTTATTTTCAAACTAATTATATTTGATAAGGAGGGGTATATGGCTCATTTTTTATTACTTTTTTAAATTTACACACAATCTTAGACTTAACCTAATAATAAGACTTTTATAGCATAGTAAAACTTTTCCAATAAAAGTCGCAATAACATATCTATTTGTACTATTTAGATAAGCATAATTTTCATTAGGAACCACCCACAAATAATCAAGTTTCATATTTCATGTACAAATGCGAAAATTAATTGACTGATTAATTAAATTTGCTAATCTGATATTGTCTAAAGCAAAATCTGAAACATTATCTTTTAATTTAATAGACTCATTAAAAGTTTTTGCATCTAAAGTTTTTTTACTATGAAAATCTTGTGTAAATGTTATATCATACAAACTAATAGGAAGATTATTGCCTTCATTCATAATAAGGTTATTACTTGCAACTTTTATTCAACATTCAGACAAAATTTTTTCTTGATTATTGCTCTTATTCACAAAAGCAATTTTAGCAATAGTTGGAGGCATTGAAATTGTTCAATATTCATATCCTTTTTTAATATTGTAGTATTGAAAATTTTCTTCAATACTTTGCAAAATTGGAGTATAAGACAAAACTTTTATACCAAAAGTTGGATGATTTTTTCCATCATAATTTTTTCAATAAAAAGGATTTCTTTCAGATATAATTTTATGATTACAAATTTTTAATTTTAAATACTTACTTAAAAAGGATTCTGTTCCAGGTAAAGGATAATATGAGTAAGTTGCTAGCGAAGAAAAATCAATATTTTCAAACAAAGATTCATGATAACTTACAGGAATATAAGTATTGTCAATATCGCTTCCAATTACAAATTTTACATTATTATTTTCATCAACTTCATATTCTTGCACGATTTTACTATGATTTTTAGAATCATAAAGATTTAAAGTTTGTGCAATTTTAGAATCAATAAAATTTTGAGGAGTTTTACTATTTTGTTTAGGAAAAAGAAATATACTCATAATTATTAGAGCAATGGTAATTAAAATAAAACTTAAAAGTGCATAGATAGAGAATTTACTTTTATACATAAATTTTGTTACTCCTCAATTGGTTCAGATTTTCCAACATTAACTTGGAATAAACTACCTGCTTTAACTCCATAAAAATCTATTCCTCCAGTAAAACTTAATGTTCCTGAACTATCGTGATTGGCAGTTAAGCAAGTGGGCATTCCTGGATATGTAACATAACTTCCCATCATATAAGGAGAAAAAACGCTAATTAAACTATAATTTTCATTTCACACTTCCTTCAATCCTTCTTCACTTGGAATTGTTGAATGAACATAGACAAAGGAAATAACATCAGAAAATAATAATGATGAAAATGATAGAAAACCAAAAAAGAAAAAAATAACATTAAAAAAACTGATTTAGGTGAAATTAAAAGAGAACAAAACTCTAAACCAATTAATCATGTCATTAAAGATATTATTTTAGTTCAAAATCCAGAGTTAAAATCCAAAAATTTTCAAGTTGTTAATATCAAAAAAATTACAGCAACCATAATTTTCGAGAATGACTCATCTAATCAAATCGATATTATCTTTAATATTATTGCAAATGATAAAAAACCAGATAGTGAATTTATAACAAACATAAATACCGTTCTTAATGAAATTAGAGTATTTGATGAAGTAGCACCTAATGAAGTAATGCTTAAAACTGCTATTTTGAAAAAAAATCCTGAACTTAATATCGAAAACTATCAAATTATTAATATTGCTGCTACCAATGCTACTATTACTGGCAAAATTCCCAAATACCAAGGTGAAGTTGAAGTTAATTTTATAACTGAAAAAAGAATTAACTTAAAAACTATTAGTCATCTAACATTACCAGCACCAATATCCATAACAAAAAATGAAAAATATTTTGCTTTAAATGAAAAAGTTATTAAAGCTTCTGAATTTAGTAACAAACCACTAGCACTTGGTTATCAAATTCAATACTTTGATTCAATCAATAATGAAATTACTAATCATAACCAAAGAGCTGGAGAATTTTATGTTGTCATTACTGCTAATGAAGGAGATCAAGTTTGAAAAGATAAAACGCAAAAAATAAAACTTAATCTTAATTTTAAATTAATTAATGAAATTAATGGTCAAATTAATAAAATAGTTTTTGATAACAATGAAAATATTTATCTTGCTGGTAGTGATGGCAATATTTATCGTTGTTTAGCAAATGAAAGCAATTTTACAATAATGCCAGGAACAATTGATGGTAGAAATCGTGGTAAAAATGGTCATCAAATTTATAGTTTAACAACTGATAGTAAAGGTAATATCTATGCTGGTAGTGGATGAGGTGATATTTATAAGCGCAAAGTTAGTGAAAACGAATTTAAAATTATCAGGTATGGTAACGGTGGAGGAGCAGTTACTGCTTTAACTATTGATGAAAGTACTAATGATATTATATTTGCTAAATTACATTATATTGCTAAAATCCCTAACAATGATACAGTTAACGCTCCGATAAGTCAACAAAGCGGACCACTACCCGGAGGTAATACTATGATTATTGGTTTAAAAGCAAATAAAAAAGGTAATATCTACGCTGCAGTTACTTGACCAGTGTGAGAGCATGGAATTTGAGATTATACTTATTTAGGTCATCAATCAGAAGTTTTAAAAATTACTTTTTCTAAACATTTTAATACTACTACTAAACAAATTTATAATATTAATTATCATTCTATTGGTTCTTTAGATAGTGATACAAAACTTAAAGATTTCATAATTGATGAAAATGATAATTTTTACGTATCAACTGAAAATGGTAGTGTTTATCATTATGACAAAGAAAATAGTGAGTTTAAATTATTAACGATAGTTGATGGACAGGCAATAACTATGGCTCATACACAAAACAATAATATTTATATTGCCACCACAAAACCGCTTATTCCTGTTATCAATGGCTATATTTATAAATATTTTATTAATGAAAAAAAAGCAATTGAAATAAATTGACCCCATGAAACAATCACATCTATAGTAACAGATAAATCAGGTAACCTTTATATTACTACTGATAATGGAAAAATTTATTTAACTTAAATAGTAACGAAATTTTATATTTACTGATAAAGTAGTTGATTCTATTAGAAAACATGACCTATGTATAAAATATAAACATAAAAGTTTTATTATATAGTAGTAAATTATTTTAAACATTAATAAAAAATCATTTATAATTAAATAGCAACTAAATAAAATTATTAAGTAGATGAACAGTATGTTCGTAAAAGGGAATTAAGTAAAATTCTTAAGCTGCCCCAGCAACTGTAATGCTAATGAAAGTTATATAACCATTGAAGTATCTAAAATACTTTGAGAAGGATAACGAGTAAAGTGAAGCTAAGCCCAGTAGACCTATCTAATTAATATCTTAAACTAACGCGCTGGGTGTCGCTAATAGTTATCATTTTTCATTTAATATATATTTTATTAATAATTGATAACTTATTAAAACCACCTATTTATCATAGGTGGTTTTAATATTAATTAAGAATAAAATGAAAGAAGTAATTACAAATGAATGAACATGTCCAAAAATTAATCCGTTTATTAATTGTTCCTCTTTATGCAGCACTAGTGTTTGCTTGTAAAGAAGCATTAGCAGTACTACCTAATATTGAAGTAGTAACATTCTTATTAGCATTTGCAGCACTAGTGTTTCCTTTGTATATGGCAATGAGCATTCCTATTATTTTTGGACTATTAGAAGTTATACTATATGGTGGCAGTAGTTGAGTTATCTTATATTTTAGTGCATGACCAATTTTAGTATTAATTGTTTGAATGTTTCGTGGTATTATTAAAAAATATTGATGAATTTTTATTACTATTACTAGTTTATGGGGATTTTGTTTTGGAACATTGGATTCTTTCTTACATTTATTAATGTTTGGAAAAGCTAGTTTCTATTTTTATTGAATCGCTGGTTTACCATTTGATGCAGTGCATGGGGTTGGTAATTTTATGTTTAGTGTCTTTTTATACAAACCAGTTATGGCCATATGAACTAGTCATTTGCAGCATTATCTCCTAATTGATAATCAACTTGTTATCTTACCACCAAAACCAATAGTTAATAAAGATCAATTAATTGATAATTAAAATTTTATTAAGTAATAAGATTTATCTAACTATAGTTTAACATTATGACTAATATTCATATTATGAAATTCAATACCATGCTGTAAAGCATTAGTATATGATTCACTTGTAATAAATTTCTCAATAATACTATTTTTCTTAGCAGAATATCATACTTTATTATCAAGAACAGCAATGTAATCATTACAATCAAAATTTCAATTTTTATTTTTGTTATATTTTTCATATAATTGTTGAACACTACAACAGGGAATTAAAATAAATTTTGCTAATTGTTCATTATAAACAACCAAATATATTGTTTCATTTTCTTTAACAATTATTTGCTGACCATTTTTAAATAACATTGTATTTCCTTCAAATAATAAAACATTATCAATTTTACTAAAATTAATGAAAACAATAGATATATTATTGTTTATTTTTTTTGCTAAATTAGTACTTTATAAGCATATGCCTTTTCTATAATTAAACAATAGTTTTTTTATTAGATAATTATTTGTTTTAAACATTTTTATAATTTTTTTATCCAACATAAAGATAATTATCTCACAATTATTTATGCAACTTATAAATGAAAAAAAGCATATATAATTTATATTTAACAGATTTATATATAATATTAATTATAAACTAAATACAGTTTTTAACTCATTGCTTTATTTTTTAAAAAAGAAAGAGATGATTAAATATGATACCAGAAAATAGTAATTCTGAGGAAAATATTTACAACAATGAAAATGAAGCTATACAAACAAGCAGAACAAATAGTAATAACATACTTGATAAGTTGGAAGGTTGAAACAATTTAACATTTCTTACTGGAAATGCAATGGCGGCAACAGGTAATGGTTTATTGTGATATAATGGTATTTTACCAGCAGGGCCTGCTGTATGTTTTATCGCCGATGGAACAGTGGGTACACTTACGTCATTATCGAGGTTAGTAATGTATAATCTTGATTATAAAAACAAAAATATTGATAAACTACTAATGTGAATAAATCTTTCACAATTTCCATTATTAAATGCTGCAGTAATTCAACTTAATTGAACAGGGCTTAATCCAGAATATAAAAGTGTATGAGGATGTTTTATTCCTTCAGCTAGTATTGCAACAGTAAACAGTGTTTTAGCAATTGCAAAAATATGTTATAATAGTAATGATGGTGAACAACAACCTTCTAACTGAAAGAAAAAATTATATAACTCATTAGGAGTAATTAATAATACCCTGCCAATCATTGGAGTAAATTTAGCACTTACTGGTGTTATAAATATGTCTCAAATTTATTTAAATCAACATCAAGATGATGAAAATAAAAATAATGCCGAAATAGCTTTTTATTCTACAGCTGCTGGTATTGGAATAGTTAGTGCAGCAGTGTTATTTAATACTGTTATGCAATTAAAAAAATCTTTATTTAAAAATAATACCGAAAATAGAGAACCATTAATAATAGAAGAACAAATTCAAACATTAAGCAATAACTTTGACAACAATGTTATTGATATTAATAATTATGATGCCACATTTTCTCAACAAACCTTAAATAATGGTGAACCATTAGACACTAAAAGTGTACATTCAGAAGATTTACTAATTGCATCTCAGTATGGTAAGAATTTATACTGTCCACCATGTAGTATTTTATAACAAAGTAACACGCAACCAAATATTAGTAATCTGATACTTTTGAACCAACCATAGTTTTTTAACTATGGTTAGTTTTTTCTTAAAGTCAAATGTTCTTAAGGACATGTTACTAACAAAATATGGAATGTCTCACTAATAAGTGGTAATTTCTATAAATACATCATAAGGGAGGTAGCAACTTATGAGAAAACTATTATCTTTATTAACAGTATTAACTTTGACAGTACCAGTTCCATTAAATGTTGTAGCTTGTGGTGGTAAAGCAAATCCTGACCAAGATGTTGATGACAGTGATTATTTAACATTAGCGCAAACTGCAAAAGAAACAATTCAAGCTGAGTTTGCTAAATTGGTTAGTGATGGTTCAAATTTACGAAGGGTTAGTGATGTCACAAAAGGTGCTGATATTATGGCATATTTAAACAGTATTGGTGAAAAGACTGATAAATCTATTACGCAAAATGATAGTAGAGAAACAATTGATGGATTTTTGGAAATTTTAAGAACACAAGTTCATAAGATTAGTAATAATTTAGTAAATAATTATCCAGAGTTAAAACCATTATTTAATGGTATCAATCCTAATGATATTTTAAAAATAAATACTAATGATTTAGATAAAATATTAACTAGCAAAGCGTTTGATTGAAAAAACAATGATTTTGGTTTAAAAGATTTTAATGCAACTGATAAACCTTATAACGTTACTGATTGATATTATCTTACTGCTAATTTAACATTAGATTTTACTTGTTTAGGTGAAAATAGCAAAGTAAATATAACTACTATTAGTCAAACATATGATATGTATTTTGCCAATGATGGTTCTGATTTAAAGCAAGTAGTTGATTTTATTACTAATAAAATCCAAGAAGAACTAAAAAGTATTGGAACTGTTAAATTTGAATATCCACAATGAAATGATAGTTTCATTAACCGAAAAGATGATGTTTTAGAAAAAATTAAAGATGCAATAACAAACCAACAAAAAATTAAAAAATTGACAATTGATACACAAACAATCGCTAATCCTTATAATAATGATTATAATTATATGAACTATTATGGACTTACAACTAGAATTGCTTCAAGTGAAATACATGATAACTTTCCTTTAACTTTACCTGAATCACAGAAGTTTATTAATAATTCTACAGATTTTAATAAAGCTTGAAAACCGATTGTTACTGCTCGTGAAAATAATTTTGTTAGTCGTTTGAAGGAATGAGAAATTAAAAACAATGTACAAATTAGTGATAATAAAAACGTTTTCGTGTTTGGCGAGTATCAAACAAGAAATTGAAAAATTAATGGTTTGGAAATTAAACCATTAATTTTTCAATATTATATTACTAGTAACGACACAACTAGAGCAAGCAATACTAGTGAAAGTTTAAAAATTCTAGAAAACTTATTTGTTGGTTCTGACGCTTTATTTAAATATAACAAAAATTATATGATTGGTAAAAATTTTTATAATTTTAATATTGAACTTAACCCCGACATTTACGATAACTTTATGAAGAAGGATGTAACAATTCAAAAAGTATATGAATACGTGACTCAACAAACAAAAGATTTTCTAACAAAAAATAGTTTTATTAAACCTACTGATAAAGTACAATGAACAGCAAATAATACTGATGATTGATTAAATACATCAATAAAAAAATGCACTAGTAAACGGTTCTTCTTCTCAAAATTTTCGCTTAATCATTAACGGCAATGCGTTTGCAATGTCTTTATATGCAAATCGTTATACTAATTTTACTATTAGTAGATCTAATACTGATGTTTGACCTACTACTTAAGGTGAATCCTATTGTTAAATATATAAGGAAGTTTTAATTTAAAACTTCCTTATATATTTTTATTAAATTCGTTTAATAGCACTATTAGCAAAGTCTTCATTAGGATCAAACTTAGTTTCATTATTAACACTTCATAGTTTTTCTTGCTCTGACTTACTACATTTCATAGGAAATTGAACATCAAGAATAATATGCAAATCACCACGTCTCGTACTATTTGGATAAAAGAAACCTTTCCCTTTTAACGTAATCTTATCACCATATTGTAATCCTAAAGGTAATTTTTCTTTAATTAAACCTTCAAACGTTGGTATCATAATAATATTTCCTAAAATAACATCTAAGTATGATACTGGTAATTTTAGATACATATCACTACCTTGACGGTCTAAGAACGGATGACGTTTAATGTTAATACCAATAAACAAATCACCTTGCGCTCCACCATTATGTCCAATTTTACCTTTCCCTTTAATTCTAATTTGTTGACCATCAACAATACTACGGGGAATATCAAATTCTAGTTTTTGGTTTTCAATATAGTAACGGTGGCCTTTACATTTAATACATTTTTGACGAATGATTTGGCCAAGACCTTGACAACTGTTACATACACCTTGTTGACGAAACATTCCTAAAGGGGTTTGTTGGACATATTGGACAGTACCATGGCCTTTACATTTATCACAAGTAACAACATCATTAGGAGTTTTCGCACCTGTTTGTTTACAAGCATCACAAGCAACATCAATGTTAATACTAATCGTCATTTTTTTACCAAAGAAAACATCACGAAAATTAATTTCTACTTTTGTTAAGATATTATCGCCAGCAGTTTTACCATTGTAGCGTTGTTGTGTTCTTCTTCCTCCACCAAACAAATCACCAAATAAATCACCGAAAGCAGAACCAAAATCACTAAATCCAGAAGTTCCACTACCTGGAGCATCATGACCAAATTGATCATAGGCAGTACGTTTTTGGGGGTCTGATAAAGTTTGGTATGCTTCGCTTATTTCTTTAAAACGTGCTTCGTTTCCACCACCTGGAGCATCAGGATGATGCTCTTTTGCAAGCGTACGAAACGCTTTTTTAATTTGCTCAGCTGAAGCACTACGAGCAACACCAAGCACTTCATAATAATCACGTTTAGTTTTACTTGCCATACTATTCTCCAATCATTAATTTATTTTTGTGTTGCTTCAACATCAATAGTGTCGTCTTTATTACCTTCATGAATTTCAGGATTTTCGCCTTGAGTTTCTTGTTGATTCATGAATTGTTGTGCTGCAGCAAATGCTTGTTTTAATTGTTCTAATTTTTCTTTTAGTTCGTCATATTTTTTATCATCTAATGATTTTTGTAAATCATCACGTAGTTTTTTCAATTCTGCTAATTGTGGGTTTTCTGCATCACCATCTTTTTGCGATTTAGTAGCTTCAACTGTCATTTTGTCAATATCATAAATGTAAGCTTGCGCTTGGTTAGTTAATTCAATTTCTTCTTTATGTTTTAAGTCAGCTTCGTGATTCTTTTCGGCATCTTTAACCATTTTTTCAATTTCATCTTTGCTTAATGTTCCACTATTTGAAATCGTAATTTTTTGTTCTTTATTAGATTTTAAATCTTTGGCACTAACTGAAACAATTCCATTAACATCAATTTCAAAAGTAACTTCAATTTGGGGAACACCTCTTGGCGCTGCATCAATACCACTTAATTGGAAACGACCTAATGAATGGTTATCTTTAGCTAATGGGCGTTCACCTTGTAGCACACTAATGTCAACAGCAGGTTGATTATCTTCGGCAGTTGAAAATACTTGTGATTTTTGAGTCGGAACAGTCGTATTGCGGGGAATTAATGGTGTCATTACTCCTCCTAAAGTTTCAATTCCTAATGATAAAGGTGTAACGTCTAATAATAACACATCAGTTACATCACCTGATAACACACCACCTTGGATGGCAGCCCCTAAGGCTACTACTTCATCAGGGTTAACAGTACGGTTTGGTTCTTTACCAATTTCTGCTTTAATAACATCTTGCACAGCAGGAATTCTTGTTGAACCACCAACTAAAATTACTTCATCAATATCAGCTTTTGTTAATCCAGCTTCTTTTAAAGCATCACGCACAGGAGCAATCGTTCTTTTAACTAGTGCAGCTGTTAATTCATTAAAAGTAGCACGTGTTAATTTTTCATCTAAGTGTAATGGACCTGAAGCATTCATAGAAATAAAAGGTAATGAAATATTAGTTTGCATCACACCTGATAAATCTTTTTTGGCTTTTTCAGCAGCATCTTTTAAACGTTGCATTGCCATTTTGTCTTTTGATAAATCCACACCTGATGATGCTTTGAAATTTTTTACTAAATGTTTTACGATTAAGTCATCAAAGTCATCACCACCAAGTTGTTTATCACCACTAGTTGATAATACTTCAAAAGTTCCATTATCTAAATCTAGAATCGAAACGTCAAATGTTCCACCACCTAAATCAAATACTAAGATTTTGTGTTCTTTATCTTGTTTATCTAAACCATAGGCAATCGCAGCAGCAGTTGGTTCATTAATAATACGAACAACTTCTAGTCCGGCAATCGTTCCAGCATTTTTTGTTGCTTCACGTTCTTCGTTGTTGAAATAAGCAGGAACAGTAATAACTGCTTTCCCAATTTTTTTACCTAATTTTGCTTCAGCAAAAACTTTAATTGCACGTAATACTTCAGCAGATACTTCTTCTGGTTTACGTGTTTTACCAGCAGCTTTAACTGTTTCTTTGGTTCCCATAATTCTTTTTACTGATGATACTGTGTTGTCAGGGTCAGTGATTGCTTGACGTTTAGCAACGTCTCCGACCATGATTTGTCCATCTTTATATGCGACAACTGATGGTGTAGTTCGTGCACCTTCGGCGTTTTCAATAACTTTTGGTTTAGCACCTTCCATCACTGCCACACATGAGTTAGTTGTTCCTAAGTCGATTCCTAGAATAATTTCTTTGTTAGTTTTAGTTGTTGCCATGTTTTATCTCTCCTTTAATTTTTCTTAGTTGCATCTTTAGTTTCAGTTTGAAACACTTTAACTTTAATTGTGCTAATAACACGGTTGTGTAGTTCATAACCTTTAGCAATTACTTCAATGATGGTATTATTTTTCGTATTTTTGAAATTGTTAGTACCAGCATCTTTAATAATTTCGACAGCATCATGTTTATGAGAATTAAATTCTTCACCAACTTGTGCTGTAATTTCTTTTAATCCTTCGTGTTCTAATGAGCGAATTAGTTCGTCATAGATGAATTTGAATCCTACCAAGAAGTTTTCAACTTCTTTATTTTCGGTTTTAAAGTTTAGCGCTCGTTGGAAATTTAGTAATGCATGAACTAAATTTTTAATAATTTTTTGGTTAGCATATTTAGTATGCTCTTGATTTTGAATTTCTAGTTCTTTAATAGTGTTTAGTTTGGTTGCTAACATTAATTGTTTTTCATTAGCTTTGATTTTGGTAATTTGGTCTTGTAAATCTTTAATCGTTGTTTCAAAATTGATTTTATCGTTTAATGAAACCTCGGCAGAATTTTCTTCTACCATGACTGGAGTTTCGGTTGCTTGTTGTTCAAGATTAGTTTTTTTATCTTTTGCTGACATTTTATCTTCCTTTTCTATTTAAAATTTTTCATTAACGTTTGATTAATCCAGTTAAGGATTTCTGCTAGTTTTTCATATTCTAAACGCTTAGGTCCGACAATGGCGATTTGTCCTTGTTCACCATCATGAACTTTAAAGGTTGTCATAATCATCGCCATGTCATTATTTTCATTCCCTAACTCTTCACCAATTTTAATTTGGACGGTAGTATTATTTAATTGGTCGAAATACATTCATGGTGATTGTGATTCAATAAAGCGAATGATGGTTTTAATTTTGTTAATATCATTAAATTCGGGATTTTCTAACATATATTGTACCCCGTGGGTTGTTGATAATGGACGGGAGAAATTAATTAAAGTGTTAATAAAACCTTGAATAATAAACTCTGATTTTTGAACTTGTTGTTCAAGAATCGGTTTTAATAAATTAACTTTTTCACTAATTTCATTGATTTTTGTTCCTATTAGTCTCGTATTAAAAATATCAATAGCAATTGTTAAATCAGTTAGTGGTGTTTCTTGAATATTAAATATCTTATCTTGGACATGACCATTACTAGTAATACAAATTGCAAGCGCATTATCATTGCTAATAGGTACTAGTTCAATCTTTTTTAACGTATCTTCATTGAGGTTAGGCCCAATGACAACACTAATTAAATTAGTCATTTCGCTGAGAATATTACTCGTTTTATTTAGCACTTCGGTAATTACTAAATTGCGGTTTTCAAATACTTCAGCAATTTTGCGTTTTAATTCTACTAAAGTATGGTCTTCACCACTATTCATTAAGTTATCAACATAGTAACGATAACCTTTCGTGGACGGAATACGACCACTAGAACTATGAGTTTTTTCTAGTAAACCTAATGTTTCTAATTCGACACATTCATTACGAACAGTTGCACTAGAATAATTAACATTATTGTTTTCTAATAGTGTTTTACTACCAACTGGGAGTGCTGTTTTAATATATTGTTCAACAATAATTTTTAAAATTTGGGATTGTCTTTTCGATAACACGTTTCACCACCTTATTTTAGCATTCACTAACAATGAATGCTAAGACTTATATAATTATAACTAAGAACACAATAATAGCAAGTATTAATTGAATTTTAATTTGGAGCTAAGGATAAATTCTTGGTTTTTATCAATGGTAATCAGAAAGCGTTTATGAGGAATTAGTTCCTCTTTAATAATTGCTTGTGCTAATATTGTTTCAATATGATGCTGGATATAGCGTTTAATCGGTCGTGCTCCAAATTCTTCATCATAGGCATCTTTTAAGATTTTATCGATGATTTGTGGGTCATAAAATAATTGCAAATTTTTTTCTTGTTTTAACCGTAATAAGAGATTATCTAATTCTTTAGTAATAATTTCTTTGACTACTTGTTTGCTTAAAGGATTGAAAATAATGATTTCATCAATTCTATTAATAAATTCTGGGCGTAATGATTGTTTTAAAATCCGTAAAGCCTGCTCTTGACTATTATCTTTGCCACTAAGTAACTCTTGCGAACCAAGATTAGAAGTCATAATGATAATGGTATTTTTAAAGTCAATTAAGAATCCTTGACTATCAGTAATCCGACCTTCATCTAAAATTTGTAATAAGATGTTTAAAACATCAAGATGAGCTTTTTCCACTTCATCAAATAACACAATACTGTAAGGATTTCTTCTAACTTTTTCTGTTAATTGGCCACCATTTTCAAACCCAATGTAGCCTGGAGGTGAACCTAATAGTTTACTGACAGCATGTTTTTCCATAAACTCGGACATATCAATGCGAACCATATTTTTTTCACTATCAAATAGGGTATCAGCTAATGTTCTTGCCACTTCGGTTTTACCAACACCAGTTGGTCCTAAGAAAATAAATGAACCAATCGGACGGTTAGGGTCTTTAATGCCAGCTCGGGCACGAATTAAGGCATCACTTACTAATTTCAAAGCATTACTTTGTCCTTTAACTCTCGTATTAAGAATGTAAGGCAAGTTTAATAATTTATCTTTTTCACTCTCTAATAATCGCGCAACAGGAATACCAGTTCACTTAGCAACGACCATGGCAATATCATCATTAGTTACATCTTCACGTAATAAAGGATTATCTTTTTTAATGGCATCATTATCTTTTAAATCCTTTTCCAGATTAGGAATAATGCTATATTGTAACTCACCAGCTTTGGCAAAATTACCTGCTAGTTGGTAAATTTCTAATTGTGATTTAGCATTTTCTAACTGATTTTTTAAACTTGTAATGTGGTCTAATGCTGCTTTTTCGGTACTTCATTTACTTTCTAATTGTGTTAGTGTTATTTTTTTTGTATCTAATTCTTTGTTAACTGCTTGTAATCGAGTTTGGGAATTATCATCTTTTTCTTTGGTTAAAGCAGCTTTTTCGATTTCTAGTTGTAAAACTTTTCTTCGCAATTCATCTAAAGCACTAGGTACAGAAGCAATTTCAGTTTTAATACTAGCACAAGCTTCGTCAATTAAGTCAATAGCTTTATCAGGAAGGTAGCGATTGTTAATGTATTTATTAGATAAGAAAACAGCTTCACGTAAAGCGCTATCATGAATTTTAACACCATGATAGGCTTCGTAACGTTCTTTTAAACCACGTAAGATTGCAATCGTATCTTCTGTTGATGGTTCTTTAATTATCATTTTGCGGAAGCGGCGTTCTAAAGCAGCATCTTTTTCAATGTATTGACGGTATTCATCTAAGGTAGTAGCACCAATACAACGTAATTCACCACGGGCTAACATTGGTTTTAATAAATTAGAGGCATCGATAGCACCTTGGGTACGTCCAGCACCAATAATTAAATGTAGTTCGTCAATGAAAAGAATGATTTGTCCATCAGAGTTTTTAACTTTGTTAATAACTGCTTTTAGTCGTTCTTCGAATTCACCTTGGAATTTAGCACCAGCAATTAAGGCACCCATATCTAGTTCATAAATGATTTTATCTTTTAAGTTACTAGGGACATCACCACGAACTATGCGTTGTGCAAGTCCTTCAATAATAGCAGTTTTACCAATTCCTGGTAAACCAATTAGCACTGGGTTGTTTTTCGTTTTACGAGAGAGGATTTCTTCTACTTTGCGAATGTCGTCATCGCGACCGATAATTGGATCCATTTTTCCGATTTTAGCTTGGGCAATAAGGTTACGAGCAAATTTATCTAAAATTTTGGGGTCGTTGTTATAATTAGGGATTTCATTTAGTTGCATGATATCACTCCTTAACTTAGCACTACTGTTAGTTGATTGCTAATTAAATAATATGATAACAAAAAAAATTAGCAATTACAAGTAGTAACTGCTAATTTTTTGTTTTAATCATTTATAAATTAGAATAGTTTTAATAAGAGAAATGAGAAATATTCAATAAATTCTAAAAGTTTTTTACTTTACTTTAAAAATTTTATTTAATACTTGGTTCATTTAGAAGTGCTTGGAGTTTGAGTTTCTTCTTTTCTTTTTTCTTGCTCTTCATGTTCAGCTTTATTTGCAGCATCACGTATCTTTTTATATTTAATTCCTTGAGCAAGTTCTATATTAATTGCTGTCAATTCTTTTTGTAACTGTTTTTTTTCATCGTCATTCATTATTAATGATGCCTCCTTGAAATTAAATTTTCATTTTTTTAAATGGTGATTTTTTTCTAAGATCTGACTGAATTTTATCATTTTCTGTTAGTTCTTGTTGTAATTTGCTTATATCTTCTAGTATCTCTCCTTGTTCAAATTTTTCTCATGCTTCTTTAGGTTGATAAAAAAATCAATCACACATAATAGTGTTACTATTTTCAGATTGTTTAAAAATTTCTTTTATTTCTTCTATATTTTCAGACTTTAAAGATTTTGTAAATTCAATTTTTTCATTTCATTTTTCATTTCAATGTTTAATTTTTTCTTCATAAGTTTTTGCAAAACTTTTTTATTTTCTGTAAATTTTTCACTTAATTCTGTTCATAAGCTTTCAAAATTTTTATTTTTATTTTTTTCTAAAATTTGCTGAAAACCATTTAAAATTCGTTCTTGTTTGGCTTCAGGAGTCAAAGTTAAATAAATTTCTCTTGTTAATTCTTTATATTTTTGATTTTGTTTTATCTTTTCATTTTCTAACTTTTCTATTTTTTCTTCATATGATGTTTTCTTTTTTTTGAATACTCAATCTACTATTTTATTTCTTATATTATTTCATGGAATAGCAATAAAACCTAAAACAATTGAAACACCAATAGCTATTGGTTTAATAGCAACAATCCCTAAAATCACAGCAGTAGGGACTAATCCTAATGTTGTACTAAAAACAATGCATCCAAAAAATGCGATAAATTTTATAATTCATCATAAGTATTTCTTATATTTTTTTCTTCTACGCTTTCTTGTTCTAAAATCGTTGGTTTTAATTTTTCTTGTTCTTGTTCTGTATTAATGTTTTCTATAAAATCTGATAATGGAGTTTTAATAAGAGTTACATTATTAGTTTCTTCTGTTTTAATTCATTGTTCTTTATTTTCAACCATTTGTAAAAATTCATCGTAACTCAAACGGCTAATTTGCTGTACTACATTATCTTTTTCAAGAAAAATTATTAGTTCTAAAATTTCTTCTTTTTTCATCATCATGAATCTTTAATAATAAAGTAGGTTTGTTATTAATTTTTATTATTTCTTCATAAATAAAATAATCTTTTTCTACACCAGTACTAGTAATAACTGTTTTATATTGAGAATATCTTATATCTTCTAAATCATTTTTATATTTAAAAGTTTCACCATTATGTAAATTTTCTTCTTGTTTTATTAATTTTTCAATAAATTCTTCTGAATTAATTTTTATTTCTTCTTCTGATATAGTGTTGGTTTCAGACAAGTTCATTTTTTACCTCCTTGAAATTATATATTAACAAATATTAAAAATTTTATAATATATAACTATTGAGGGACAATCCTCTCTTATTAGAAACATATTTTATTGTTTTTAGTTCATTATTTGCCATTTTTCAAATTTATATTTAGGATGTTCAGTATGTTATATTTAGGCTTGATTAACAACTTTACTAGTAGTTTGAGGACTACTAATATTGGCTTCTTCAATATTAGATTTATCCCTTATTAAATCAATATCAAAACTTTCTTTTATACTACTGTTTAAATCTGATTCTGTTAGTTTTAATTGATTATCTAAAAGATTAATACCCTTACTAGTTTTTAGACATTCTTTAATGCGTACTTTTTCAGATTCAAAATTAGGATGTTCAGTGATGTTTTCCATATTTCATTCTTTAAATATTTCTACTCGGAAAATCTTTTTAACTACTCATTTTAAAAATGACTTAAATATTCCATTTTTTGATTGATATTGATGCAAGAATAGTTTTTTTACAATTAAATCACTATTTTGTAAAATTGTTGTTTGAGGGCTTGAAATAGTATGTTTTTTTAACTGTACATTCTCTTTTGTTAATTTATTATACTCTTCTTTTAGATTACCAAGTTCTGTTGTTAAGTATTTATTAAACTCTTCTAATTCAACAATCTTAGGTTTAATATTTTCATTATTTTCTACAATTTCTGATTCTAAACTAGAAAATTTATGTTTAACTTCTTCTAGTTCTTGTTGTGTATTCTCTAATTTAATTTTAAGTGATTTATTTTCTTGTATTACTTCACTAAACTCATTGCTTATTTCATCATTATCCTTAGTAATTTCTTCTTTTTCTGTTGTTAAACTTTTTATTGTGTTTTGTAATTCCTTATTCTCTCTAGTAACCTCTTTTAATTGTGATGTAATACTTTCAATTTCTTGAGTTTTAGTATCTAATTGTTCTTGTAATTCTTTATTTCCATTTTTAATTTCTTTCTGTTGTTTTATAGAAATATTTATTTTATTTTGTAAATCTTTATTTTTATCAGTTAATTCCTTAAAATAACTATCATAGTAAATTGCTGAGTCTCCACTTTCTTTAATAACACTTTTTAAATCTTTATTCTGTTTTTCCAACTGTTCCTTTTCATCTGAAACTACTTTTAAATTACTTTTTAATTCTTCAACTTCATCAATTAATCTTTTCATTTCGGTTTCTACTTCATCAAAGATTTTTCTATCTAAAAGTAAGTTTACCTTATTAGTTAACTCAGTCACTTGAGTTTTACTTTCTAATAACTCAGTTTCTAAACTTTTGATTTGTTCTTGTAATTTTTCAGTTTCTTTCTTTCCTAAATTAATATCACTATTTGTGCTTAGAATACTAACATCTAAATCTTGACCATGAGCCATTATTAGTCATTTCCTTTCAAAAAAAGTCTTACAACAAATACTAATACTTGCCAAAGACTTTTGAATCATTTATTTTATTTTTTTACACATTATAATTTCTAAATTTCTACAATATGTATTGGAGGTTGAGTAAAGTTGTTTCCGGATAATATATAACCCTCCAAAGTTTTATTACCCAACCCCCTAAACGTCTATACAATTTAAAGATAATAGAATGTCTTTTCAATTCACTTAATATTAAGTGAATTTTTTATTTAGAAAGGAGAAGTTGATGTCATTAACTAAATTTGAGAATGATTTTTTATTAGATGCTAAACAAAAATTTGAAAAAGAAATTTCTAGTGTTTTAGTTGATATTGATAAAAGTAATAAATCATTAATTGTTACTTTTAAAAATAACGATATTAATTTAATAAAAACTTATAGTTTAAAAAATTGAGATGACAATTATCAAACATGGATTGATAACTTTAAAGTTCATTTACTAGCTGAAAGTAATAAAAAAATTAATGTTGTGGATATTCCTAATGACACAGAAGTTTTTATCAAAAATGTGCTTCTTGTTATAAACCAAATCCTTATGGTGATTTATTATGTTCTAAGTGTTATGAGCACATTGATCAGCATTATGAAAAGGAACAACAAAAATATCAAGCACATAAAATCAAGAGATAGATTAAAAAAGTTATTTATTAACTTTTAATTTAAGCACTTAATCTTAATCTGCACTAAGAAAGAAGTGATAAATAAAATATTTTAAAATTATTTTTTTATTTAAGCTAAGTGCAGATAGCAACATTAGCAATTTTCTAGTTGCATAAAAAAATCATACAAAGCATGACCATCTATGTTTTAAACATAGAATAAAACAAAGATTTTAAACATTGTTTATTTAAAAACATAGTTTTAAACAAAGGAGAAAAAAACATGACTAAATCAGAAAAAACTTTTACTAACATTTTCCTTAACAAAAATTGAATTATTACTGAAACTCCAAATGCCATTGAAATTATTAGTCCCGAGCAATATTTTAATAAAACAGATGACAATGCTAATATTGGAATTTGATTTAGCAAGACGATTGCTTTTAATTCTATTAAATATCCTAATCAAATGGTTATTGGCATTGATTTTGATAAAGAATATGAAATTGTTACTTCTTATCGTAATAGTACTAACACTTCAAAAGAAATTATTAAAGGCAAAGATTTATATGATCAATTTCAAGTTATAAGACAACAAATTAAAGATAAATATTTTAATAATCGTAATCAGACCTTTAAGCCAAATAATAGTAAAAATCAAGATGGTAAATGGTTGAAATAAAACCATGATTAAACTACTACCACATATTGATGCTATTAAAAATAATCAACAAGTTAAAGGAATTTATCTTTATGGTGAGTTTGGAATTGGTAAAACTTATGCCATGAACCAGTTATTAGAAGAAACTAAAAAAGTACAAGTAATTAATGGTAATGTTGAAAATACTACTTTTAGTGAATATCGCGGATATTTAATTGTCTGACCAACACTAATTAATGAATTAAAACAAAATATGAACAATAAAGATAGTACAACTTATTATCAACATGACTGAAAAAAATTTATCAATTGTCAAATTTTAATAATTGATGACATTGGCGGTGAAATTGCATCTGATTGAGAATTAAGAGAAATTTTATTTCCTTTACTTAATAATCGGATTGAAAAGAAATTAACAACTTTCTTTACTAGTAACTTTAGTATTAAAGAATTAACTAATCATTATTTAAAAAAATCTGATGTTATTACCGTTGGTAGGGTAATAGATCGAATTAGAGGATTAACTCAAGAAGTATTACTAACTGGAGAAAATCTAAGGCGAAATTCTTGAAATGATGATTCTACGATTGACTTATCCAAACTGGAGCATAAGAGAAAAATGTAAATTAGAAAGGAATCAAATAATATGGAAACTATTAAAGTCTTAGAATTGTTTGGTGGGATTGGAGCACCACGTAAAGCTTTAGAAAATTTAGGATTCAATGTTAAAACAATTGATTATGTGGAATGATGAAAATGACCAGTTACAGCATATAATAAATTATTTAATAATGCTTACCAGACACAAGATGTTAATAGTTGAAACCATAATATTGATTTATTATTTCATGGTTCTCCTTGTCAAGACTGAAGCAATGCTGGTAAACAAGATTTATCAACAGGACGTAGTTTACTATATTTAAAGACTTTAGAAATAATTGAAAAGCAGTTATTTCCAAAACCCAAATATATTGTTTGAGAAAATGTTCCTGGTTTAGTATCAAAGAAACATTGAAAATACTTTCAATATTATTTAGATACTTTGCAAAGGCTGGGTTATACCAATTATTGAAAAATATTAAATGCTAAAGATTTTGGAATTCCCCAATCACGTAATCGTGTCTTTGTTGTTTCTATTCATAATGATGTACAACAAACTTTTGATTTTGATAAATTAAAATTACAAGCAATGAAACCACTTTTAAACTTTATTAATATTCATGAAACAGATATTAGTTATTTTATTAAAAGTCAAAGTATGCAAAAAGCAGTAGCTGCAGGCAGAGTAAAAATTATTGATGAGTATACTAATACTGTAACAACCAAACAAGACCGTTGAAACAATGCAGGTGCTTTGCCAATTCCCTTAACTATTAAAAACTTAGAACAAGGTAAAGTAAAAATCGATAATTTAACAACTTTCAATGCTGATAATTATGTAACACTTACTGATCAAGAAAATGCTACGATTAAAACTTTACAAAGCAATAATCGTTGTAAAGTAGCAATTCCAATTGATAATCAAGGATTTAATAGTTCTGGCAAAACCAATATTAACTTAAATAATTTTATTCAAGAAAATTATGTTTATGACAGCACCAATCCTAATACAACTATCGGTACAATTACAACTAACATTAAGCAAAGCAAACTTGCGATTCCATTAACTAATGAATGTTTAGAAATTAAAGAACATAAAGACTTTAGTAACTTTATAACTTTGCCAAGAAGTAGTGATGGCAAAGTTGTTAATGGTGCATATAATCGGATTTGAAAAATTGCTAATACTAATGCTTACACTGGTACAGTTGCAGCAAGTAATCCTTTAAAAATTGCCATCCCCATTATGGAAGTTAATAAAGACTACAAGTACAAAATGTCAGATGGCACTTCCCGACCAATTGGTGAAATTAATAAAGAAGGCAAAATCACAATTCCTATTACTAATAATCATAGTGCTAATAAAATTGGTGTTTCAGTAGTACCAACTATTACTACTAATGGTAATGTTAAAGTTATTATTCCTGCTATTAATCCAATTCCTAATATTCCAATCTTTATCATTAATGGTAAACCTTATCATTTAAGAATTCTAACCCCCAAAGAAACATGGTTACTGATGGGTTTTACTACTAATGATTTTAATAAAGTCAAAGATATGCCTAAAACACACTTATATCACATGGCTGGAAATTCAATTGTTGTCCCAGTATTAGAAGCAATTTTTCAAGAACTACTTAAGGATTTTAAAAATGGAACCCATTAAAACTGATTTAGGAAAATTATTTAATACTGATGCTTTAGAGTTTATTAAAACCATTGCTGATAATTCAATTGATTTAATTTTAACTGATCCACCTTATTTATATGAAATGACTGAAAAAAATATTAGGAATACTAATTTAGAACAAATGTCAGAGGTAGAATACCGCAAACGAAAAAATCAAAATGATTTAATTAATAATAATATTCATAAATCAATTGATATTAAAGCTTACTGTGATGAATTTTTACGAATTAGTAAAAATAATTTCATGTTAATTTGAATGAATAGCCATCAAATTAAAGAATACTTAGATTGAGTATATTCTAAAAAATTAAAATTCAACTTTTATATTTGAGAAAAAACTAATCCTATGCCCTTAAATACTTTTGTTTATCAAGATAAAGAGTATTGCATGATTATTTATGATAATAAAAAACGAATTCCTAATTATTTAAATAACTATCAACATAAGAAAACAATTTTAAAATATCCGATTGGTCAAGAGACTAATGGTCATCCAACGGTTAAACCTTTAAAAATGATTAAATTTCTGATTGAAAAACATTCTAAACCTAACGATTTAATTTTAGATCCATTTATGGGTTCTGGTACTACTGCTCTAGCTTGTGAACAATTAACTCGCCAATGGTTAGGAACTGAGCTGAATACTCAATTCTTTGCTATCTGTAATGAGCGTTTAACTTATGTTCAAAGAGAATTAATTTTTAATTTTGAAAGTGAGAATTAAAATGTGTTTATTTTGTAAAAGAGAAAAAATATTTGGTATGACTTTCATTACTATTAATAATCAACCACTTTCTTGATGTCAAGATTGTGAACATAAAATTATGTTTGAAGCATATCAAAACTTAAATATTAAAAGAACTATTAAGTTTTAATTAAATACTATCATTCATTAGTTATTGGTACGCTAATGATGTACGGGGCTGGTAACCCTAACCATAAGCAATACCAGCTTAAATGCTATAGTCAAAAAAGACAATAAACCATTTTTATTAAGGAGGGATATTATGTCCATTAATAAAATTATTAAAGAAAAATTACCAGTAACTAGTCAAACATTACCACACCCTAATACCACTATTACTCATTGTAAATATACTAATTACGAATATTGCACACAATGTAAAGAACATAAATTAACTAAATGTAATGAAAAATTAATTTTTCAAAGTTATCAACAAGTTAGTAATGTAAGATGACATTTATTTTTTGTATGTGGTAAAAATCATAAAGTTATTCGATGAGTAATAATTGATAATAAAAGTGTTGTTATTGGTAATGTCAAAAATTAAATTTATTAACTAACAGAATCCTAAAGTGGATTCTTTTTTTATTTTAAGGAGGAAACAATGAAAGACCAAAAAATTATAGTTATGAATGATTTACTGCAAGATGCAGTTAATTATTTTATTACTGATATTAAAGAAAACTTTGATATTGATTTAGAAAATAAAATTTTAAATGATGAAGAATATGAGCAAGTTCAAGAACGCTCTTTAGAAGCAATTTTTGAATATGAAGTTTATAATCAGAAACTTTTTGAATTATTTTGACCATTATACGCTGAAGGTTATAATCCATTAGAAAAAGTACAAGAATTAGAAAATACTGAACCAACAATTGTCTTAGATTCATTAAGAGAATTTGTTATTGACACTATTTTTGAACACCAAGAAGAATTAAAAATTAATTCGCAAAAAATAAAAAGATAAAGAATATTTATGAAAAAATTTTTAAAAACTTTTCTTTTTCTTAATATCGTTTCTATGGCTTCTTTTACCACAGCTTGTACTTTTAATGGTGGTGGGAGCTCTGATCCAACTCCAACACCACCAATTCCTAAGCCACATGATATTAAATATTGACAAACTTTAAAAAAACAAGATATTTCCTTTAGTAGTGATTGTGATAGTATGCTCCAAGAAATTAAAAGTAATAAAGATCAATATGATAATCAAGAACAATATCAATGTGCTTTAGATGAGGTTACTGCCGAAAAATACTTATATCAAGCTTCTATTAATAATTGTGATTATCAAATTTTGTTATTAGAAAAAATTACTAATTTTACACCTGAACAAAAAGTCCTTGCTATTAAAACATTACAAACAGAAATTATGAATTTAAACCATGAATTAATTTTAAAACAAAAGTATCCTTATGATTATTCAAAAACAGAATTATCAATTCTTACTAAACAAATTAATGATACTCAAACAATTTTAAATCAATTATTAAAACCTTAATTTTAGAGGAGGAACTCAAATGTTAAAATTTTTATTAACTTTAAATGATAGTGGAGGCGGAGGTAACACACCAGACTTTAGTGGTTTAATGCAACAAGTAACAATATATGTTAACTTAGCATTAGGTTTACTAATAGGTTTAATAGCCCTAGCAGCCATTATTAAGGCTGCAGTTATTTCTGGCAAAATGATTGCTGCAGCAGATGATCACGAAAGACGTGGTAGTTTATGAGATGGTATTAAATGAATTATTATCATTTTGGGTGTAGTTATTGTTATTGATGGTTTAGCAAATATTATTATTCAAATTGTTAAATCCAGCGTGACACCAATTAATACGTAATATTTTGTTAAAACTTATATTTATGTATTATAAATTAATGTTATAATCAAGAAAGTTAAGCGATTTAGGGGGTACCATTAGTGAATATAAAAGATATAGTTACTCTTGTATTTTCTATTTTAGCTATTTTAGTTTCTATAGCATTATTAATATATAATATTTATAATTTTAAATGAAATAAACATAATAATTACATAAAAAGAAAGCAAATAATAATTGAAAGTTTTAATAAACATAAAAATGAATTAATTAATTTAAAATATGATAATATTCAAGATTTTAATTATGTAGTTTCAATGAATTATGAAAAAAATAAAATTTCTTTAATAAACACTTTAAATATAGTAAAGAGTTGTTTATTTGATAGTGAACTATTTTATGAATCAATGTTTTACTGTCAATCATGTAGAAACTTTTATAAACCAGAAGCTATTAAACTAATATTGGAAATCATTAAAAGTGATTTATATGGTTATGGTCTTTTTTCAATAATAAAATTAGAAATTAATAATAAAAAAGATTTCTATTCCAATACTAGCGAATTTTTATCTTTTGTAAAAAAACAAAGTGTTTATTATTCTAAATATTTTGATTTAGAAATTGAATTATTTTCTCAGAAGAATAATCTTAAAGAATTTCAAAATTATATTTTTTGTAATACTGAAGATAAGTGTTGCTTATCTTTAGTAAGTTTTTTAAAACATAAAAATGATAAAAATAATATTAATAATTCAAAAATACCTAAAATTAAAACTTATGTTGAAACTTATTATAAATGTTTTTATGATAAAAAATTTAAAAAGTATATTGAAGATTATTTTGAATCAAAAAAATGGACTATTGACATAAATTTTATGGATTCAGAAAATTTTATTGATTTAAATTTATTTACAGATATTACAAATAAAAATAGTTATTTAGCTTACTTACTATATGGATTTAAATCGCTTAATTATATTCCTGAAGAAGAGTGAATTAAAAATTATGATAAGAATAAAGTAAATTCTATTTTCAAAAAACAAAAATATACTAAAAAAGAATTCAAAGTTATATCAAATTTAAAAGTTAATAAAAATATTTTATTTTTTGTTTCAAAATGTCATTTTTGTTTATTTGATCATTTAGCATTTGAACAAATAATACCACTTGATATTTTAAGAAAATTTCTAAAAAGTAATATTAAAAAATAATTACTATTAATACTAAAATACATTTTAACTTACAGTTTATTTTAAACTGTTTTTTATTTTATAGAAGGAGGTTGTTTATATGATTAAAAATGCTTTACTAGGTCTTTGATGAGATGTTTTTATTCAAGGATCATTGTATATTATTAATGCTTTCTCAAAAGTATTAAATTATTTAACTGGTGGAGTTATAACTGATTTACTATTTGGTTCACATCAAAGTTTTTCATTTAGTAATATTCCGATGCAATTTTGATGATTTGTAATTGTTGCAATTTCGATTTGAGTAGTATTTTTTACTATTCAGTTATTAGTAATTCAATTTCGTGAAGAAACAGAAATTAAAGTTAAATTTATTTTAGCATTTACTAATGGTGCCAAAGGATTTGCTTTTATGTTTATTATTCCGATTGCATTTTTCTTAATGAATTTTATTATTCAAGGATTTGCAAATTTAATTATTAATAACTTTGGTAATAATAACAATATTGCTCAATATTTATGACATATTGGCGATGCTAATTGAGATGGAACAGCAAATGGTGTTCCTAGTGACTTTGGAACACCTGATAATATTGGTTCTTATAATGTCATTGTTCAAACATTTGGAACATGATTTATGGGAATTGGATTATTTATGGTTGGTTTGTTATTAACTCAAAAAGTAATTGAACTATTTCTATTATTTTGTATTTCACCACTAGTTATGGTGGGAATGACACTTGATGAAGGAAAAGCAGCTAATACTTGAAAAGATATGGTTATTGCTAAATTCTTAGCTTCTACAGCAACCTTAATTGGATACTTTATTTTTATATCAGCATTACAAGCTATTATTCATAATGGTACGCCAAGTTTAGAAACAGGTGACTTTACCAAACAATTATTCTTATTATTATTCTTATGTGCTGGAGCACTAGCAATGCTTAGCTTTGCTGATATAGCAGCACAATTAGTTGGTGAAGCAGCAGGAATTCGTGAAGGATTTAGCTCCTTTAAATCAACTGTCGCTGGTATGGGAATGATGATGGGAGCAGCCAAAATAACTGGAAAAGCTTTGGGTATGACTAAGAGTAAAAGAGCATTGCGGGCAATGGGAAACTCTGGTGGTGCTTTAAATCAAGCAGTTAATTCAATAAATGATAGTCAAACTAATGAACCATTGTTTAAAAGTACAAACTTCATGAATGCAACCACTGGTATGACTTCAAGAAGTGGTATTGTTGGATTAGCAGGGCTTGGATTAGGAATTTTAGGTGCTACTGTTGGAGCAGGTAGTGCTGGCTTAAGAAATTCTTATCGTAATAAAAAAGTATCAATTGGTCAAGACATTGATGGTAATAAAAGAAAAGTTAAATTACATAGAACTAAAACTTTAGCAGCGACAACATTATCTGCACCATTTACTTTCGCTAAACATGGTACTAAAAAAGTTGGAAGTGTTGCTGGCAAAAGTATTAAACATGTTTATGATGCTTCTATTGGTCATGGTGTAAATATTCATAAAAAAGTTAATGAAGAATCACTTGAAAAACTAAGTAAAAAAGTTAATGAAAAATCTAAAAATTCAATTAATATTGAAGAATATAATAAGAAAAAAGCAAAATTACCTAAAGCAAAATCAAGTAAATAGATTTTAAATAATTACAATGTTATAATTTATTTATAAATTTATAAATAAAAGGTGATTATAATGGGTCTATGAAAACTACTTGGTGGTGAAATAAACTGAGCAAGAGTAAATAAAATAGCTTTAAAAGAACAATATCAAATAATGGATTCTATTATTGCTAGTATTTTATTTGCTGAAACAGATGCAAAGATGGAAGATATTATTGAATACAAAGTAAATAGATTAATTAAAATATATAAAAATCAGTCTAAAGAAAGTATGTTAGAAGGATTTGAGTGAATTTTAAAATCAATGGGTGTTGAAGCACCAACTAAAAATAGATATCCTGAATTTGAACGTATTTTATCAGATCCATTATTACCAAGTCAAAGAAAATTAAAACAAAATCCTCATTGACAAGAAAATTGATATAGAGCCCAACAATGACTTTTAAATCAAGAAAAAACTAAGTTATCTGAAGTAGAAAAATTACAATTAAAACAAGAAATATTAGAATCAAAACATAAAAAAAATATTGATGAATTAGTTGACTGAAATAAACATTTGCAAGAAGAAAATGAAAAATTGCAAAATGAAGTTGAATATTTAAAATCAATTGCATTCAAAGAATCAAAATCAAAGAAAAAAATCTGAGGAGAAAAACTTACTATTAAAGAATTACAACACTTTTCTAGAAAAAATAAATAATGTAAACATTTAAAGAACTGAATAAAATTCAGTTCTTTTTTTATTTTAAAAGGAGCATCTTATGGAAAATATCAATAAATATATTAAAACTCATATTAAAAATATAAATGAATTTAACCAAAGATATCTTAATAAAAATTCAAAAGAAAGAAGGAATAAATATGAAAAAACTATTAAATAGCTTATTAGTTTTAACAACCCTTGCAACACCAACATTAACTGTAGTTGCATGTAATAACCAATTAGAACCAGCAAATCAAGGTTATGATTATGATATTGCTGTTGCTATTAATAAAATAAACTATACTTTAAATGTTGGCTTACTTGATACTGAAGCAAATATTATCAAACAAATAACCCCACAATTTATTAAAATGTCTTTAAATAAGAACTTACAGAATAACTTTATTGATAATAAATTAAAAATTACAGAAATTACCTATAATGGTAATAGTTTAAAACCCCAAGACTTAAGTCAATTAGGACAAATTAAAACATTATTAACTTTAGATTATGGGGCAATTAAAGTAGAAACAAAACTAAATTTAACTATTTATGATCAGTATCAAAATCAAGTTGCAAAAGCTATTGCAAATGCTGATTATCAGTATACTAATGATACTGAAAGTACTTTAAAAGATTTACAAACAACAATAACTACTAACTTTATTAATACCCAATTAGATTTAGAGACGCAAAAAGAATTTCATGCTGATAAATTAATAATTAAAGAATTTTTAAAAAATAATAAACCACTGGTTCCTAGCGATTTTAAAGTTACTGGAACTTTTTTTATTACTATTAATTTTCAATATTATGATATTAAAAGCAATTTGATTTTAAAAATGTTTTTAAATCCGACAATTAATAACCAAATAACTAATGCTATTAATAATTCAATATATAGTAAATCAGTTATTGCAGGAACTAAAGTAGAGTCATTAAAAAATGATATTAATATTGAATTTATAAAAGATAAGTTATCACAGGAGTATAAAAAGCAATTTCTTGACCAAAACTGACATTTTATTAATCTCTTAAATAAAAATAAAACTAATTTAAGTGATAATGATTTATTAAATCCTAATAATTTAGATGCAATAATTCAGTTTAGTTATGATGGAATTCAGGGACAAACTGCACTAGAACTTAATATTACTGAAAATGCTGATACTAGAATTGTTGAAGCAATTGAAAGTATAAATCTTAAATATTTTTACTTAACAGTTGCCTATCGTGATGCAGATTCTTATTTTACAGCTGACTTTATCAAACAACAATTATCATTAAATATGCAAAAAGAATTTCAAACAGAAAAGTATAAATTTATAAAAATGGAATGATGATCAATGGATGATGGTAGACTTTACTACAATTATAAACTTCATTTTTCTTATAATGGTCAGTCTGGAATTGTGCCAATTGTCCAAGCTACTGATATGTTTTCTCGTTTTTTAACTGATAAAAATGAAGCAAAATTAGAAATTAAAAATAATAGTACAATTCAAGATTTAACTAATCTTTTTTGAAATAATTGAAAAAATTTTGTTCTAGGCAATACAGATCCAAAATATAAAGATGATTATCAATTTGTTATTAATCTTTTTCATTTACAATTGCTAGGATTTGTAGACTTAAATCAAAATCAGCTAACTGATAAAGATCTTATTACAAAAGGCACAATTTCAATTTTTGTATGTATGTTTATTCAAAATGTTCCAACAATGATGCCATTTCAAATTACTATTATTTAATTAAGAAAGGATGAATTAAAATGCATCAATGCATTAATTGTTCAAAAAAATGTAACTGTTACATTACTAGACTAAGTGTTTGTAGTAATCAATGTAAAACTAAAATTAATCCAAAATATAAAACAATAGTAAAAGTTTGCAATAAAAAATAAGGAGGTAATATGACTACCGCAATCAGTATTTTAGCAGCTACTGCTTTATCGTTAATTTTTATTAGTATCTTAAAATTACTAAAAATAAGAAAATTAAAAAATAATAATACTAATATTACTGTTAAATATCAAAAACAAAGAAAACTATATTATTACTTATTAAGCGCTGGAATAGCGCTTTTATTAATAGCGATTATCATTGACTTAGCAATGAGACTTTAAACAAAGGAGGTAAAACAATGAAACGTTTTTTATTATTTATTTTGCTAATTTTAGTTCCCACTAGTTTATTTACTAGTGGTTATGTACAATCAAATAATTTAGCAAATGTTAATCAAAGTTCAATAAAAAACAAACAACCTTATAATTATTTAATTAATAACAGCTACGACACAAGTTTATCTTTTCATCAATCTTATTGTCCATCTGATTGATGAGGAACACTTGAAGACAATACTAATTATTTTTCTATTCCCAACTACTATACAGTAACTAGCGTTGATATTACTTTTAGTTTACAGTTTAATCGTGGGTATGGTTGATATACTAAAACATTTAATTTTAATAGTGATATGATTAATACTTTAAATCAAGGTTTAAAGAGTGGTCAAACTTATTTTGCTACTGATAATTATGCTTGACAAGGACAATCAGGAGCGTATTTATATTGACAATTTAAACTGACTATTAATAATAGTACCAATCAATGATTTGACCCTAATTGAGGTGGTTGGGCTTCATGAACTAGAGTTGGTGGTTTAAAATATGATGCGATTATTCATGTTCATAATAATTGACAAGAGAAAACTGATGCAGTTAATAGCAAACTTAATTCATATCTTAATAATCATACTCTTAATTTAGATTCTGATTTTTCAGCATCACTATTAGATAACAATAATAAAAAAAGTGAAGAACAAGCATTAGACCAATTATTGCAACAAGCTTTAACAACAGATTATCAAACATGAAAAGGTTATTTACAACCGTATGCTTATGATGATAGTACTGGATATGCTACTTTAACTTTTAAATTTCAAGATATTACTAAAAATTATCAACAAGTAGTTTGAGTTTTTAAGGTTAAAATTACTTTTCACTTAACACAAACTTATTGAGATAAAACAATCGGTTCGCGCTTAACTATTACTCCTGGTAAACTAGTGAATCCTAATGATCCTAATGGTGCTATGATTGATGATACACCTTTAAATTGAAAGCAAGAACAAGTTTATGGTACGACAGCAAGCTTAGTTTTTGGTGCTGCTACTGATGAATCAGAATATATGACTGTTAATGATCAACCAGTACAAGTTTTAAATCACAGATTTACTTATAATATGACTGATAAACAAGGTCATACTGATGATAAAGGGCAACCTACAAATGAATATGACATTAAGTTATTTAAAGATAATGTTCAACGATATCAAGTTAAATACTTAATTAAACAAGATACTCCAGAATTAAGTAATCAATGATACGCTTGAAACCCTAATAATAATCCTGATCAAAAAGAATTAATTAGCCCTACCAATCCTGATGGTTCCAATAATCCAAAATATGACCGTGAAGTTAATCCCAAAACAGGAACTAAAACCCAAATAGTTTGAATTAAACATCAAGCAGAAAATCCTTTTCCTTTAGATCCAATTGATAAAGATGGTAAGTTTATTACTGATAAAAATTATGACCAAGGTTTCTTAGCTGAAGGTAGTGTTAGTGGAATGGGAGTAAAACAAATCTTTAATGATGATTGAATTAAAAGTGTTAGTCGTGAAACAGTTAATAATGAATTAAATAGCACTTCTACTAAAACTATTATTAATAGCGACAAAGATGGCCACTATTGAAGTTCAGAGGGAATATATCATTATACTGTTACTAACCAAAAAGATGGTTCTTCCAATAAATATGTCATTATTGGAGCTCCTTATCAAAATCATTATCCACGATTTTTAGATGTATTAAATGATAGTAATGTGGCTGTTAATTTTTGGACAACAATTCATGGATTACACTTAAAAAATTATTTAATTACATATAAAAAACTAAATTCAGAAGCAATGCAAAAATTAAGTTTTGAAGATGTAGCAAGTTATTGAAAAGAATATGTTTCTGATTTAAGTCGTAATGCCATACCACCAGATCCACAACCTGTTAATTATGTTGATTTAAACAAAATTAGTTTTGATACTATTAAAATGAACTTAACAACAATTGATTTAATTCGTAACGAAATTGTTTTTCAAATTAATAAAGCTTTAAATAAATATTATTTAGTTAATAATATTGATTATGAAATTAAACCGTTAGATAATACTAGTTTAAAACAATTATTAAACTTTAAAACAGTTGGTGATATTCAAGAAGCCAAGATGACAATTAGCATTAATAGTTTAGATACTTCATCGCGAGCAATTGGTAATACAACCATTAAATTTATTAATTCGCCCCAATATAATCCCAAAACAGTAGTTGATTTATCAAGTATTAAAATGCAAACATGAGAATACAATTTTAAAACTTTTTCCATTACAAAAATGAGACAATGAATTTTAACTGATATTAGTAATGAACTAATTACTCATGGTGGAGGAATATTAAAATATAATTTTGATTATTCTGTTTCTAATTTAGATGATAAAACATTAACTGATTTTTTAGATAACAGTAAAGGAACAAAAACATTAACTTTTACAATTGCTGCTTTTGATGAATCAATGAAAGCCCAAGGTTCTACTTCTTTAACACTCATTAATAATCCTAATGCAACTCCAGCCCCACCAGAACCACCAACTCCACCTGATCCAAATCCTCCAGTACCAACTCCACACCCAAATTGATTTAGTAATGGTTATAATTTAGCTTGATTTTTACCTTTAACGATTGGAACTATTGGAATTAGTTTAGGTTTAGGTTATTATTTATATGTCCGAAATAAAAAAGGCATTGGTGGTAAAAAAATAAAATCAAAAAAATAATTTAGAGTTTCAATAATATCATTTTTTGGGGAGGGGATTAAGAATTTATGACTTTAAATAAAGAGCAACTAAAAGCAGTTTTAGATAATAAGAATAACTTACGAATTATAGCTGGAGCCGGTACAGGAAAAACAAGAGTTATAACACAAAAATTTATTTATTTTTGTAAAGAATTAGGTTATAAACCAGAAAAATTATTAGCCATTACTTTTACAAATAAAGCTGCTAATGAAATGTTTGAAAGAATTAGTAAAGAAATCATTATAAGTAAACACAAAAGTTATATTTTAACTTTTCATGCTTTGTGTTTAAAAATTTTAAGAAATGACATTGATAAAGTATTTAATATTTCTAAGCTTTTCACTATTATTGATGAAAGTGATAAAAAAAGTTATATTAGAAATTATTTTAAAGAAAACAAAATTAAATATGAAACTAGTTTAATAAAAAATATTTCACGTATGATTTCTTTTTGAAAATTAAATAATTTTGACGATACTAGTTATAAGTTTATTGATAATTTAGAAGATGATTTTGATGGTAATTTAGCAATTAAAAAATTAGCTTTTAAGTACTATCAAGAATCACTTTTAAAAAATAATCAACTTGATTTTGATGATATTTTAATTTATGCTTACAACTTACTTTTAAATGAAAATATTAGAATAAAATGACAAAATAATTTTGATTATATATTTGTTGATGAATTTCAAGATACTGACTTAATTCAATTTAAGATTTTAAAATTATTATATAATAACAAATTAAAAATTGTAGTAGTAGGTGATCCAGATCAAAGTATATATACTTGAAGAAATGCAGATATAAAGTATATTTTAAATTTTGATAAAGATTTTCCTAATGTTAAAACAGTAGTATTGAAACAAAATTATCGATCAACACCAGAAATTTTGCAATTATCCAATGATTTAATTAAAAATAATAAAGAAAGATACAAAAAAGAATTACTTCCAACAAGGATTAGTGGCAGTTTACCTACTATTTATGAGTTTGATAGATCTATTGATGAAGTTTCTACCATTATTAATTTAATAAAAAAATTAAAGGAAAAAGAAACAATAATTAGTTTTTCTGATGTTATGATTTTATATCGTAATAATTCATTGAGTGCTAATTTTGAAAAAGAATTAATAAAAAATAATATTCCCTATATTATATATGGAGGTTATCAATTTTTTGAGAGAAAAGAAATTAAAAGAGTTATCAATTTACTAAGATTAATAATTGGTGGTGATGATTTTAGTTTAACTAATTTTTTATTAACTATGCCTGGCATTGGACTAACAACAATAAAAAAATTAGAAGAAGCAGCAAAGAAGAATAAAATTACAATTTTAGAATTAACTTATAAAAAAGAATTATTAATTTTAATTTCTAAGTTACCAAATGAATTAGATAATTATATTAAAATAATTCATGAAGCAATTGAAACTATTGATAATTTTGAAGAACCTGTAAAATATTTAGATGATATTCTATCGCAATTTAAAATATTTAAAAAATATAGTGAAGCTTTTGAAGAATATAGAATAATAAATATTAAAGCCTTATATGATATGATAACTCAGTTTAGTATAGCAAATGATAAATTATCTGGAATAGAATTATTTCATGAATTTTTATTAGATTTAAGTCTTTTTCAAGAAAAAAATAATTATATTGAAAAAAATACACAGGACCAATCATTAGTTTTATCAACTATTCATAAAGCAAAAGGTTTAGAAAGAAAAGTAATAATTATTATTGGTGTATCTGAAGGAATTTTACCTTCTAAAGCAAAAATAGATTTAGAAGAAGAAAGAAGACTATTGTTTGTCGCGTTAACTAGAGCAAAAGATTATTTATATATTAGTTATAATAAGGATTTTAGTTTTTTAATTCGTGATAATTTTAGTGAATCTAGTTTTTTAAAAGAATTAAATACTGATACTTTTAAAAAAGAAAAAATTGGAATGTTTAATTATCAAAAAATAAATTCTATCAAACGCATAGAATCTTTGAATAATAATAGTCTAATCAAACATTCTTCATTTGGCATAGGTAAACTATTAGAAAAAACCGAAAAATATTTAATTGTTTATTTTGAAAGTGTAGGTAAAAAGAAAATTTTTATTGATAATCCTTTATGACAATTAGTAAAAATTTAATATATTAAAGTAAATAAATAAACAAAATTAATTACTATTAGTGAGGATTTATGAAAGAAAATAATATTTTTAAAATAATGATAATAAATGATGAAGATATCAAAGATGCAAATTTTTATTTTAAAATTAAAGGTAAAGATTTGTATATGCATGTAATTAAAATTTTTCAAGATAAATTTCATGAAAAAAACTTTAATTATAAAGAAATCTCATCTTATATAATGCACGATAAATCATTAAGAGATAATCTTTTTAGATATTTTGCTTATTTAGAAGAACATCTAAGATCTAAACTTTTAAATATAAAAGACGTTGATAAAATTGATAGTTTAAAAAACTTAAATTTTATTGAAAGAAAAGTGACAAATAACATTTCAAATTTATATCTTTCTATAATTAAAAATGAAAATAAAGTAACTTTTACAAAACTTATTGGTTTGTTAGAAAAAGCCGATATACTAACTGAAAAAGAAATAACCGAATTAAATTTATTAATCAAATTAAGAAATGAAATTATGCATCATAATTTACTTTTAATAAAAGATTTTATAACTTGAGATAAAGTTGAAAAAAATATTAATGAGTTAAAAAATACTTTAAAAATATTACTTACATATTTGCCAGATAAGTATAAAAATGGATTTATTAATAGTATAAATAAGTTATCAGAAAAAGACAGTAAGAAAAACCCTGAATATTTTACTCGAATTAATTTAGGAGCACTAGATTATCATGAATAATATAAGTTATGTAACAAAAAAAGAAACCAAACCTTATAAAACTGAATTTAACCAATTATTTCAAAAAATAAAACAATATTTTGTTGATGATTTTTCCTTAACTTATCAATTAGTAGGAAGTAGCAAAAGAAATTTAGTTATTAGTCATCATAATAAAGGATTTGACTTAGATTACCAGATAATTATTCAAAAAATAAAAAATCAAGAAAAATGAAAAAATCCAAATAAAATTAAAGATAAATTTTTTAAATTCATTCAAAATCAATTGCAACAAAAATATACTATTGAAAATTCAACTTCAGCAATAACTTTAAAAAAATTAGATACAATAAATAGCAAAATTAAAGTAGGATTTGACATTGTTATTTTGAAAGAAATTAATAATAACTATGAAATATTAAAACGTTCTATTAATGATAACTATAATTTTCAAAAGATGACTGAACATAAAGATTTTAGAAATAATTTTAGAAAAATTAAAGATAAACAACTATGAAATGAGTTGAGAAAAAAGTATTTAGAAAATAAAATTAAAATTATTAAAGAAAATTCTGATGAAAAGTCATATTTTACTTTAATCAAGACAGTTAAAACAATAATTGATAATTTAGATAAATATTAAAACATGAATTTTTAATTTTACAAAGAAAAATTTAAAGTCAGAAATGACTTTTTTTATTCTGAAAGGAGAATAATTATGAATAATATTATTCCTAAATCCATTAAACGAACTAAATTTGAATTCTATAAAGGATTTGGTTTAGTAGAAATATTAGTTTTAAGCAGCTGAATTGTATTAGCTGCTTTATTTATTTTTGGACTACCTATTGGTAGATACTGAAAAATATTAGCAATGTTTGTAACTAGTATGATTGCTATTCCTTTAATCTTACCGGTTATGCCTGGTGTTAAAGGTTGATATGGTCTTGTATTAGCATTTAAATATCTTGCTCAACCAAAAAAGTACCATAGCAATAAGCATTATGATACTAGCTTATTAGTACCTTACGAAACTATTGTTAATGATAATTATTTAAAAACATATAAGTTACAAGGTAAAACCCACTATGTAGCAGGTATTTCTGTACAAGGTTTTAATGTTAGTCTATTAAGTAATGAACAACAAAATTTAAAAGTTCAAGAATTTCATGACTTGTTTAAATATTGTGATTATCCAATCAGTTTAATGAAAATTGATTTACCACCAAGTAACACTAACACAATTACTTATTATCAAAAGCAATTAAAAAAGTACCAAAAACTTTACAATAACAAAGCAATAAGTAATGATAAATTCAAAACATTAACAGAACAAATTAAAGATTATATTAAAGTTTTACAACAAACTAATATCCAAGATAATGGAGTATTACCAACTCAAAAACAATGATTTTGTTTTGTTTACGCTAAAACAATTAAACAATTAGAAGAACGTATTTATTACATTCAAAATAAATTTAGTATTAATAACTTTGCTAATCAATTATTAACTGGTTATCAATTAGTTAATACGATTCGTTTAATTTGAAATCCCTATCAAAAGGCATTACTAGAAAGTGATTATCAAAAACATAAAAATAATGTCAGTATGCTATTAGCATTTAATGATTTTCAAATTAAAAAACACTATTTTAAAGCAAATAATATTTATTATAATGTTAGTAATATTTATGATTATCCCTTAACTCCAGTTAATGGATGAGGTGCTAGTTTAGCTAATAATGAACAAACTATTGTTTGAAATATTTGACCAGTTAATCGTGCAACTATGCGTAAGAATTTAAATAAAGCCATTAACAACGCTCATACGAAAAATATTATGAATCGTAACAATGTCGATAAAAGTGCATTTAGTTACGAAATTCAAGCTTATGAAGCTTTAAATGATAGTATTAATGGAGCTAATGAAATAATTAAAAATGTAAACATTAGTTGCTTGAGTTATGGTACTAATGTTCAGTTATTAAAAGAAGCACAAGCAAGATTAACTAAAAATCTAAAAGAATTAGATATAAGAATTAATCCTTTAAAATATCGACAACTATTAGGTTATACAACGATGTTACCTAACTTACAAGATCCATTAATTAACAATTATGGTCGTGAAATTCCTGCGGGAACGATTGCTAGTTCTTGACCGATGATTAATAGTGGGTTAAATGATACTAAAGGTTTATACTTAGGAACTAATAATACTGGTGATAATATGATTTTTGATCAGTTTTTATTAAATGATAAACGAAAAAATCATAATCAAATCATTATTGGTACTAGTGGTAGTGGTAAATCATTTCTTACTAAAAAAGAAATTGTCTTTCACTTAAATATGGGTAGAACTGTAATTACTATTGATCCAGAACGTGAATATAAAAACTTATGTCATAAGTATAAAGGGCAATGAGTGGATACGACTGATGCGACAAGTGGTCGTATTAATCCGTTACAAGTACTAGATAATAACTTTAAAACTGAATTAGAAACACAAGAAAGTGATTCTGAGTTTGATAAAAATAATGATGAAACTAATGAAGCACCAATATCAACACATTTACGTTTTTTAACCCAGTTATTTAAAATTTTATATCCTGATTTAACTAATCGTGAATTACGTGTTTTAATACAAGAAATTCAAAAAACTTTCCAAGCTTTTAATATTACTAATAAAACTAATATTGAAAAATTAAAGAATACTGATTTTCCAACTATGAATGATTTATATGAAACTATTTGTCAAAGTTTAAAAGATAGTCCTACTAGCACCTTAAATGAAATTAAAGAAATTATTAATTTTGATTTTTTAGGTGATGGTCAATATAGTAAACTTTGAAATGGTCATACAACATTAGCAATTAATAATCAGTTTATTGTTTATGACGTTTTAAATTTATTTGATGAAGGTTCAAATGTTATTGCTGCTCAATTATATTTAGTACTAGCTTTTATTAAATCAGAAGTTAAACACAATCGTTTTAACGAAACTAAAAAAGAAATAGTTATTGTTGTTGATGAAGCCCATTTAGCAATTGATAAAGATAATCCAGCAGCCTTAAACTTTATGTATCAAATGGTAAAACGAATTCGTAAATATCATGGTGCTATGATTATTACCACTCAAAACTTAAATGACTTTACTGGAACTGATGATATTAAAAAGAAAACTACCGCCATTATTAACAATACCCAATATACTTTTATTTTTAACTTAGCACCACACGATTTAACAGCAGTAGCAGATTTATATCGTGCTTATGGTGGCTTATCTGAACAAGAAGAAGATTACATCGCTCGAGCAAGAAAAGGTGAATCATTATTTATCGTTTCTGGTTATGAACGTCACTGTATTCAAATTCAAGCTACAGAAAGAGAACAAGAAGGATTTTAAAAAATAAAACGTTATATTATATTAATTTTAAAAAAGTTATTTTATAATAAATCTAACAATTTAAATAAATTTGGGTGATAATATGGGGATTTCTAAAATAGAGTACAATAAATTAATTAAAGATCTTGGCGGATCTATAGCACAAAACAGATTTAAATTTCAAAGATTTTGAGCAATAAATGAAATATATAATTTATATAAAAGTAATAAAGAATTTACTATAATTTTTGATTATGTTTCTGATATAGATATTTTTATAAATGATGATTTACATTTTTATCAAGTAAAAACTAATAAAAATAATAATTTTACTATAAAAAAACTTATTAAAATTAAAAAGAAAAATAATCACTCAATTTTATCAAAATTGGCAATATTAGAAAATAATCAAAGTGTTAAATCTCTGAACATTGTATCAAACACACATTTATCTGAAAAAGATAAAAATAATAAAGAATTACAAAAAATATGTTTAGACAATTTAAAAGATGAAATTAAAAACCAATTAAAAACTCATATTGAGAAAATAAACAAAATAATTCCTAATTTATCTAAATATTTTTATATAAAATCAGATTTGTGTTTAGATAGTTCTTATAAAACCCTTTTAGGAAATACTGTTACATTTTTAGAAAATAATTTTGGTACTACTTCTACTAGAGCAACATTATTTTTAGATTGACTACTTAGAGAAACTGAAAATAGGTCAACGTATGAATATGAAGTAGATAACATTGATGAAGTAATTATTAAGAAAGGCATCACAAAAGAACAATTTTCAAAGTTATTGGCAGACTACAACTCTACAAGTAATGAGTTACTAAGTAATGTTAATAAAGTTATAGACCAAAATTATAATTTTTCTGATACATCTAAATTAGCATCTGCACTAACAGAAATTACCAGAAATTCTTTAAACTCAAATATAAATAAAACCATTTTAGAAAAAATAAGAAAATATATTTTACAAAATGAGAAACATTTAACACACCATAAGTCAGAGAGAGATGTTATAGAAGAAATTGTAGAAAAATTTAATTTTGATTCTGTTGGATATAATCATTATGAAAAAAAATGTTTAATTATAATAGGATTTGTTCAATTTAAAGAAGGAGTGAGATAATGAATCTAATAGTAAATAATATATCAATAATAAGTGCTGAAACTAAAATGGCAAAAACTCAAGATTTTATAAAGGGTATTAATGTTGTAACATCTTCAGGACAAGTCGGTGGAAATTGAGTTGGAAAATCATCTATGCTTAGAAGTATATTTCATACTCTTGGTGCTGATGGTTGCTTTTCAGATAATTGAGAAAATGAGGGAACATACATTTACTTACTTGATTTTAATATTGATAATACTAATTATTTAATGTTAAGAAAAAATAAATTATTTAAATTATTTGATTCTAAGAGAAAATTAATTTTTTCAGTTTCTAACAGAGAGAAATTAGCTGAAGAATTAATAAAATTATTTAATCAAAAAATTTATTTAAAAACTCATGATGGAAATTACAAATTAGCATTTCCTGCTTATAATTATTTATTAAATTATATTGATCAAAACAAGATAGAACCAACAAATTTTAAATCTTTTAATTATTTGAATAGTTTTAAAGAATATTATAGCGATGTCATTTATTCTCATTTGGGATTGCGTAATAATAATTCAAATAGTCTTAAAGAACAACAAGAACGACTTTTAAAACAAAAAAAAGAACTAGAGGATAGAGAAAAAACTTTAAACGAAATGAATAAAGAAATTGAATCAAGTAGTGGAATAATATTAGATTTTGATATATTCAAAGAAAAACTTAAAGTTCATGAACAAATATATCGTGAGTTAGCAAATAACATTAATAAATATAAGAAAAAAATAAATAATGCATATAACTTAAAAGTAGAATTAGAAACTTTATTAAATGAAATTGATAGTCTAATGCGTATTGAAAATAAAGAACTAAATAAAGAGTTAAAAACCCATAAATGTTCTAAATGTGAAAGTTTAATATCAGATGAACAATGATACTATTTTCATAAAGTAAAATTTATTGATGGATATTGTGTCCAAAGATTAAATGTAGAAGAAAAATTAAACCAAGTTAAAAGAGAAATTGAAATAGATAGTCAACAGTATGAAAAAATTTTAAATGATATAAATAATGTTGAAAAAGAAATATTTAATAGTTCAAAAGAAATTAAAGATGGTTTAAAAGCTCTTGGATTAAAAGACATATCAACCAGTATAATCAAACAGATTGGAAAAAGTAGAGGAGAAATTGAGTCTATACAACAGGGTCTTACAAAAATTAAAAAAGAACTTCGTGAAATAGAAAGCAAAAAAAACGAAATAAACAATTGTTATTATAAGAACTTTAATGAATTATTATTAAAATATTCAGTTACTGGCATTGAATCAAATATAGAGAAAGCTGTTAACAAAATAAAAGTAGATGGTACACATAATAATATAATTACAGTTGTTTGACTTTGCTCATTATTAAAAACTAAATATGAATTTAATCCTACCGCTGTTAGATATCCGTTGATATTTGATACTCCTAATAATGCTAATTTCGATAAAGAAAATGAAAAAAAGATATTTGATATTATTTTTGATAGTATTCCTGAAAAAGGACAAGTGATTACTTCATTAGTAGGATTTTTAGAATCAGATTATAAAAATTATAATTTTAATAAAATAACTTTAGATAATACTCCGTATAAATTATTAAATAAAGAAGATTATATTAAATGTAGTAATAAATATAGTTTTTTAGGATTTTAAAATTCAAAGATTTTCTTGTAAATATTAAGTGTAACTAATATAATTAACAGTAATTAAAAAAGAAGGTATTTAAAATAGCAGGCAGAGGAAATTGAAACAGAGAAGATTTGAAACAAATTTGAAAAGATTATGTTCAAAATAAAATTTATGGAATTTTTAAGAGTAAAAACAATTTTCAGAATTGAGATTTAAGTCAAGAAGCCCCTTGTTCTAGATGTGGTAAGACAATGTTAAAAAGTCAGTATCAAGGAGTACAACCTGATAAAGATTATAGTTGAGATGTTGATCATATTGATAGTAATCCTAGAAATAATTTTTAGAAAATTTGCAACCAATGCATCCTTGATGTAACAAAAATAAAGGTTAATTATAAAATACTATTTTAAATTTAAGTACTAAAATTGAGAGACAATAAAAAATGAAATTTATTGTCTTTTTTTTGTGTTCCGGAAAAAGCATGATGAGTATTCTTTTTCCGGAACATATTTTCCATACTATGAAATAGTTGGTAATGTGTTTTGGGAAAAGGTATGGTTGGGGTTATTAGGGGTTAGACATGCCCCTAATTGGGGTGGTAGGGGCTAGCCCCTACGGTAACCGTAAATGGTTAAAATTCCCCAAAAATCTAAAAATAGTTAAAAAAGAAAGGAAGAATCAAAATGGAACAAAAATTTTATTCATCACCACCAGTATTGCCATTTAAAGAAAAAAATAATCATACTTTTAATACCTTACTAGTACATAATTTTCGTATTAATGTTCCAGAAGATGTTAATACTGAATTTACTAAGTATAATTTTTATTTTATTAATGGTCAAAAAGAAACTATTACCAATAATTTAGGTTTTGAAAAGGCTAAAAAATATAAAACACAATTAATGACAGAATTAGAAAAAAATTGAAATGAACAACAGCAAGGTTATAGCCCTAGTAAAAGAAGTAGTTTTGAAAATTTTTGCAAAAAACATAATACTTATGTTGATGTTGTGTTGCCTGGTACTAGACAAGAATGATTTGAACAAATGGGTATTTGTCAATTTACTGATGAATATGTTTGAGATAAATTTACTGAAACGAGAAAAATGGGGAAACTAATCCCTGAAACGATAAATAAAGAAAAACTTTGAACTTGAGCAAAGACAGAAATTAATTTTATGAAACAATGAATGAACCAAAAATTAGGAACAGATAAAGGTTTTCTTTATGCAACTGTTCATTTAGATGAAACTACACCCCATGTTCATTTTGGTTTTATGCCAATTACTAAAGTATTTTCTAAAACTTTAAACCAAGAACGATATGTTATAAGTAATAATAAAATTTTAGGTGGCAATTTAGACATTTTAAGTAAGTATCACGCCAATTATTTAACTAAGGTTGGTTTTGGTATTTATCCTGGTTTAAAGGGCAGTAGAGGTTCTTATAACGCTGCTTCGTTTAGAGAAATTAAAGTAATTGAACGTAATAAGATTGAAGCTGAAATTCAACAGTTATTAATAGCAAAACAGAATGAAAGTAATTCTTATGATCAATTCAAAAGAATGTCATTAATTAAAGATTATTACGATAATCGCATTGAAGAAATAAGAAGCTATCTATTGCTAGAAGAATTAAGTGACTATGAAAAAAATCAAATCAAACACTACCTAATCTTATTAGAAAAAGTGCGTTATTTTAAAATTCTTAAAGATAGTTCAAATAATCAAATCCACAGTATAAATTTAGAACACTATGAAGAACAACTAGATAAAATGACTATTAAATTAGCACCTATTTTAACAAAAAGTTATCGATTAACAATATAAAAGGAGGCTATTAATGTTTAAAAAAGAAAAAGTAATGTGCAGAGCACCAGACTGTTTTAATATTAGTAATAACTCTTTAGAAAAATGACAATTAGATTTATGTACTATTCATTTAATTGAGTTCATGAGATGAATTAAAAAAGATGAAAAAATAAGAGATGTATTTTATAGATTTTGCGAAAAATGAGAATTAATAAAAAATAGTAATAATGTTGAAGAAAAGAAAAAAATTAAACAAAAAATTAATGAATTACAAGTTTATTTTCAAAATCAAGAAAAACTAGGAATTGAATTTGAAAAACAATCATTATTGAAAAAGGAAACAATATCTAAACAAAAATTTAAAAGAAGGAAGGAATAAAAATGAAAAAATACCTTAAACAATTAAAGAAACGTAAATGATGATTAGTTACTGGATTATTAATAATACCAGTAACTTATATTTTCATTCTATTTTTAATTGGTATTGCAATAACTATTGCTAAAACTTCACAATTCCATATCAATTTAAAGCAAGCATGAATTAATGTAGTAACTGTTAATTACAGTTATCTAATAGCAGCAACTATTAGTATTAGTTTATACCTGCTATATGGATTTAAGTTATGTAAAATAACTAAAACTGAAGCCAGAATTAAAACAACTGATAAAACCGACTTTGGAAAGGCAAAATGATTAACTAAGAAAGAAATTAATAATAAGTTTCCTACAATTAGATATCAAAAAATAACTAAACATCATGGATTTATTATTAATGCCAAACAAGATAAAAAAATTATTACTTTTAATGTTCATAGTAACACCCACAATTTAATTATTGGTGGAACAAGAAGTGGTAAAACACAAGGAATAGTGCTACCAACAATTCAAATTAACAGTCAATCTACTATTAAACCAACCATGGTTATTACTGATCCAAAAGGTGAGTTATATAGTTTACAAAGAAATAATTTAGAACAACAAGGTTATGATGTTAAAGTTATTAATTTAAGAGATTTAGAAAATAGTATGTGTTGAAATCCTTTACAACAAATTTATAATTTACATCAAAAAATGATTTTTACTAGTAATGAACAAGAAAAACTGTTATTAAGAGTGCAAATTCAAACTGATATTCAAGATTTAGCAAGAACATTATTTCCAAAATCTTATCATGAAAAACAACCTTTCTGAAGAGATAGTGGATGTAATGTTATTCAAGCTATTATCTTAGGAATATTAGAAGATTTAGAAACAAAACTTAAACAAAATCCAAATCTTACTATTCAAGAAAAACAAGAAATTATTAACAAGGTTTTACCAATTAATAAATTTAATTTAGCTTCTGTAGCAATTATTGCAACAATGAAAAAAGATTTAATTCAATGATTTAAACAAAGACAAGATACTAGTATTGCTAAAATTACTGCAAGTAACTTAACTGAGGGTGAAGCAGATACTATTGGTAATATTATGATGACAATTGCTACCCAATTAAATATTTTTAAAAATAGCTTTATTCAAAATTTAACTTCAAGAAATGATTTACATTTTACTGACTTAATTAATAAGCCTACAGCATTATTTATTGTTATCCCTGATGAAAATGATAATTATTATGTTATAGCTTCTTTATTAATTTCACAAATTTATAAATTTTTAATTGCTGAAGCTAGTAAAAATAAAAATAATAAGTTAGAAAAACCAGTTTATTTTCTATGTGATGAATTTGCTAATATTCCTGCTATTCCCCATATGGAACGCATTATTAGTGCTGGTGCTGGTAGAAATATTTATTTTCAATTGATTGTTCAAGATATTCAACAAATTTATGCTAATTATGGTGAAAGAGTAGGAAAAATTATTTTTGCCAATTGTTTTCTCCAAACATTCTTACAAACTATGGAAGTTGAAACAGCCGAGCGTTATGCCAAAATGTTAGGTGAACAAACTGTTGAACAAATTAGTACTTCTGGTAAAGGAGTAAGTAAAAGTCAATCTACGACATTAAAAGCTCATAGTTTAATTACTGTTGCTGATCTAATGCAATTACCGCAAAATCAAGCAATTATTTTTCTTAGTAAAGAAAACCCTGCTAAAACAAAATTAGTTCCTTGATGAACTATTAATACTCCAATATTAAAAGACAATAATCTAATTAAAACCTTAGAATTAATTGATTTTGATAAAAACTACTACTATAACATTAAAAAAACTATTAAAACTAATACTAATTTAATTGTTAACAATACAGAAGTTAAAAATTCAATTACTAAATCTAACGACAATATCAAGGTAATTAATTCAAAAAAAGAATTAAATAAAGAAGAAATTAAACTAAAAATTGAACAATTAAGAATTGAATTTAAAAAATATGAAACCGATAACTCTATTAATGGTCAGGAAATTAAATTAGCTATTAATAAGCAAATTGAGAGACTAGAAAATAATTTAAAAAGTATTATCAAATAGAATCGGTAAAAAATTTTATTTAATAATATTAACTAATAGTATCAAAATTATAGAAACTATTGATTTGGTAAAGTTAATAATCTTAGTTAAATTAATGGATATTAACTTTAGTATTTATATTTATGTCTTAAAAATAAGTTAAGTTTAAAATTATGATTTGCATATACTAGTTTATAAATTGTATTTTTTTATTAAAAAATTATTATAATTTAAAATATCATCAGTTTTATTTATATTTATTAACATATTCTCATTGTTTTTTAATGGTAAAAATTCACCATCATGAGCAACCATTTTTAAATCATAGTTTAATCCCTTTTTCAGGAAAATGTATTTATTTCTTTTTTTAGTTTTAACACTATGAGTGTTTGCATCAATATATAACATATTTTGTCAATTATCAATCTTCATATAACTTTCATAATTTGTTATTAACGAAAAAGGAACTATATGATCTAATTCAAATTTATAATTTTTTTCTACATTATGATTTTTAAAATATTCTTTTTTAGGTTGAAATGACCTAGCAAATTTAACAATATTACCTTTTTCATCTTTAAATACTTTTAAACTTATTTCATCTCCTGATTCATTTAGATGAAATAATGAAAATTCTTTTAAAGCTTTAAATATTTGTTGTGATTCATTTTTTCAATTACTATAGTCTTTTTTTTCATTTTTAGGAAGTATTTTTTGTCAATTTGCTTTTGGATTTGCAAAATTTTTAATTTCTATATTAATTTGTTCTTTTTGTGATTTAGATAAAGAAATATATTCCTTAATTAAAAACAATATGGCATTTGAATCCATTTTTTTATTACGATAATCTTTTCCAACTCAAGTAACAAATAGTAGAAATTCATTTAATGTAAGTTTTTTTAAATCTACTAAAATGTCAAATATACATTGAATTAAATCATTAAATAACAATTTAATCTTTGTGCTAATAAGTTGACTTAAAAGATTTTCATCATCATAATATTTATTATATTCTTTATTTAAAGCAAAAAATGATGATTCACATTTAGAAAAAGGATCAATTTTTTTTAAATGTACATCATATCTATCAAATATATTCATTCTTGCAAGATCTGGTAATATGTTTTTTTTAATAGAATTAGCTGTTCCTTGCTTATTTTTGGTGTAAACTAATTTAACAAATTTTTCATAATCTGGATAATCAACTAATTTAAAACCCTTATTTTTAGATGCAACATATTCATCTCCTTTAGGGAGCTTTATATAATCACATCCAACTTCCAGAAATGAATCTATTAAACCTTTAATTTTAGAGGCAGTCATTCTATTATGTTGTAAGATATGAAAGCCCCTATAATCTTTTTTATTCATTCTAAATTCTAAAAAATCTCTTATTTCTTTATATGGTTCTCCCAAATTTAATTTAAATTCCATTTTTATTCACCTTTAAGTCTTTTCAAAATGTACTTATAGTATTCAGAATTTAATTCACAACCCAGACTATTTCTGTTTAAGTTTTTAGCAGCAAAACTAGTAGTTCCCGTTCCTGAAAACAAATCTAAAATTAGATCATTTTCATTTGAACTTGCAAGAATCATTCTTTCAATCATTTTTATAGGTTTTTGAGTGGGGTGAATTCCTTCAATAATCTTGCCATTAATTTTATTATTATGTCTTTCACTAACAAATTCTCATACATTTGTGCAAAGCTTTCCATTTTTATTAGGAAATCATCTTTTCCCATTTTTTAAAATTCCTTTTTTTGTAGCATGTTTCATTCTATCTGTTGAAAGATAAGCTACTCTGATTGAATCTGCATTAAATTTTCATTTTTTACTTTTTGATAAAAAAAGAATTGTTTCTTGATTATTGACATATTTATTTTTACAACCATTAAATCCATCTTTTTTATATCAAGTAATTCAATCAATAAAGTTAAATCCTATTCTTTCTAAAATAGGGATTAATTTTGCCGAATTATAAGCATTATTAAACAAATAGAATGTTCCAGTATCTTTTAATTTTTGGTAACTTTTTTCAAGTCACGATATCATAAATTCCATGTATTCTTTTTCTGAATTAAAATTATCTCATTCTATTTTCAATATGTTATAAGGCGGATCAGCTATAATTAAATCAACTGAATTATTTTCAACCCGCTTATCTAAAAAAAAGATTATATCCTCATTAAATACAGTATTCATTTTCGACATATTCCTTATATTCTTTTTTAATATTAATTTTAGCAATTTCTAATTTTTTGTATATTATTTCTTTATAATGGGGATAAAGCTCAAACCCAACATATTTTCTTCCATTTTCATAAGCTACCTTAAGAGTAGTTCCTGATCCTGCAAAAGGATCTAATACTACATCTCCTACAAAAGAAAATAATTTAATGAGTCTTCTAACAAGCTCTTCAGGCATTAATGCTGAATGATTTCCAAATGCAATATCTGATTTATTTGGAATTGGAATATTTCATATTTGTTTAGTAAATTCAAGTCATTCTTCTTTAGTTAACACGCTTAATTTTTTTATTTTTTCTGATCTCCCATTAATTGGTTTCCCATCTTTAACATAAACTGCAATAAATTCGCTAGTATTTTGAGCATAAAAGTTACCTGGCATAGGATAACTTCCAAACATAAGTTTTTTAGTAGAGTTAGTTCTATTTCAAATATATAAGTCCAATAACTGAAAATTAGTATTTTTTAATATACTATTCTGTATATCACTTTGCAAATCAAATAAGTGTCTATTATGGTGAATATTCATTTCTTTCTTAAGGATTGGCATAAGAGGTACATTAATACACATTTTCCCATTTGGTTTTAATATTCTATAACACTCTTTTCACACTTTTAACATTTTTTTAATGTATAGTTCATAGTTATCTAAGTTCCCAACATCATTTGCTTTAATAGTAGAATGTCTAGTTTCTTGTTTTCCATCTTTTGAATAGTCTTTAATATTGAAGTATGGAGGAGAAGTAATTACAAGATCGACACTATTTTCTTTAACATCTTTCATATTCTCACTACTATTAAAAAATACTTTATTCATAACTTCTCTCCTTATTTAATTTTATAGCACATTAAATTATATCAAATTAGTATTAATAATATATACTAAATAATGAAAGTTATAAGATTGTAAAGTTTTATAAATTATTTAAATATTCATTATTTTCCGAGCCCTTTAATGATATGAGAGTTATAATTTTATCAGGAAAGGTTGGGAAAATAGTGAATATATTAGAATCGTGTAATTTTCAAAATCAATATAATTTTTTTGAAGAGTATGAAAAAACTAATGTTTTTAGATCACAAGAGGAATTAAAAATATATTTTGAAAAATTAGATCAAGAAATATTTAATTCATCATGACGCAAAAGTATGGGATATATCCCAGATGGATTTAAAAGCAGAACAATTTTAACAATTTATGGGGCAGTAACATTTAAAAGACGTGTTTATAAGTATTGAAATAACAATAAATATAAACACATTTTTTTAGTTGATAAAAAATTACAAATTAATAAATATAGTAGAGTTAGTAGTCATTTAAAATTTAAAGTACTAGAACAAATTGCTTGTGGTAAAAGACAAAGAGATATTTGTGATATGTTTTATCATGCTAATCTTAGTAGGGCTACCATTAGCAATTTAATTCAATCTGTAGAACTATCTGAACCATTAAATCTTATTTTTGATGATATTGAAAAAATAAAAATACCAAAACACCTTTATATCAATATGGATGAAACCTTTGTTAAATTATGAATTAAGAAAAAAATGAAAAAATATCGTATTCGCTTAGTAACATTCCATACTGGCTATAATAAATTTTATTCAACAGAAAAACGAAAAGTATTAGATAATAAAAGGGTTTACTGAGTACTTGTACCAGTTAATTCTAAAATTAATACTGCTGAATTTATGGCAGATGTTGAAAAAATGGCAAATAAATTTTATTCTAATGTTAATCAAGTTGATACTATTATTGGTGGTGATGGAGCACCCTGAATTAGAAATTCCCCTGAATACTTTCCTAATTCATTTTATGTTCTAGATAAATTTCATGCTTGTAGATATTTAAAAAGATTATTTCCAACAAGAAAAAATGAATTAAATGTTAAACAATATGAAAATAATAAAACTATTTTTGAAACTGGTAATCATGAATTTTTAATCAGTAATTTAAAGCAATCAATTATTAAACCAGAAAAAAATCAAAAGCTAAAAGAAATAGTGAGATATTTTCAAAATAATAAGTTAGGTATTACTAATCAAAGTTTAGAATGAAATATTGGTGTTAGTGCTGAAGGTGATATTTCACATATTGTTAAATGACTACTTGGATATGGTTCTAAAGCATTTAATTATAAAACTTTCAATAACATGTTGTTATTAAGAACAGCTCAAATTAATAATTTAGATATTCTTACTTATTTAAAAAATGATTATCAAAGAGAACATGAACATGAAAAAAGATTTTACTGAAGCAGTTATTGAATTAAAACAAACAATGATTTTTATGATTATCCTTGTCAAGGCTCTCTACCAGGTGCTACTTTAGGAAAAGGTAAATCAAAGTGGATTAATGGTTTATTAAATCAAAAATAAAGAAGTTAATGTTTTTAATTATCTCTACCTAAATAATAGGAATTTTAACTGTGTATTTTTTTTAAATCATGAGCAAATTAGTGGATATAATTTTAAATTTAATATAAAATTATTAAGAATTGAAAAGACGTTCATTCTAAATAAGTAATAGATTAAAAGAAATACTTATTTTAAACTCCCTAATCCGTAAAAAATAATATTCAATCTGTATTGGATACAAATATACCACATTTTTAAAAAAATGTTATAATAATTAATGAATAATTAAATAAAAACAATAATTAAAACTTATTTTTAATTACAAGGACATTAGTACTATGAAACAAATTAAACAAAAACTATCTCTATTGCTAACTACTAGCAATCTTTTAGGTGCTTCATTTTAACTACTAATACTAAAATTAACGGCTTCCACATAACCGTTAAAACTTCAAATATTAATTTAGTAAATAGTATTAACCATTGAAACAATGATTCAAACTATTTAAATGAAAATATTGTGTCTAATCCCTTAAATATAAACTTTGATAGTTACGACCAAATTATTAATAATGATTGAAATCTTGCAACTAATGCTAATAATATAATTAATAAACAAGGTTATTTACAAACCCAACAACGTATTACCAATAATATTAGTAATTTTAAAAATAGTGCTGGTTTTACAAATACTAACCTTACTACGTTTGGTCATACTTTCAATAGTAAAAATCAAAGTATTATTATTCCTTATCATGAAACTATCAATGAAAGTATTAATCAAGGATTATTTGAAGTTATTAATGAAAAAAGTAAACTTAATACATTAAAGGAAGTACCATATATTTTAACTCCAAGTACTACTTTTAAAATTAATGATATTAGTATGCGCCCTAAGATATTTCCAATTGGTCCTGTAAATAATGGTGAAGATACTATTAGTAACCAATTATTTGTTTTTTATGTCCATGCTCCTTTTCTTAAAAATAATAAAGGGCTAAATATTACCGTTGCTGGTCAACCTAGTATTGCTATTAAAACTAATGCTAGTAATACTTTTAGTTACGCGATTTTAAATCAACAATACAATGCCAACAATACACCAACTAACTATGATATTAAATGAAAAGATAATGATAATAGTACTATCTTACAAGAAGAAAAAGTTAAAGTTATAAGTAGCACTCCAACTGTTAATATTGGTAATAACAATGAATATATTAATAATTCTTCATTAATTCATCAATATTTTGTTAAAAATAATAGTAGTGATATTACTGTTAAAGCCCTTAGTCAAATTAAAAACCAAGTTTCAATTTCCTTTAATGAAAATGAACATTGAACATATCAAGCAGTAAATGATGATTTAACACCAGTAGCAGCAACTAATACTCTTAACAATAATAGTACTTTAAAACCACGTGATGACGCCGACCATACTATTTATTTACTACAACGTACTACTAGTGATAATAAAATTGATCCTGAATCACAACAGTATTTAAATGTTTATACAATTAACCCACTATTATTAACAATCAATGGTTACTCTGACTTTGCTACTAGTAATTTAGGTCACGCATTTGCCCAATATTTACGAGAAGCAACTAATGTTGATGAAACAATTAATAAGTTAAATGCTGGGCAACTACGCTACTGATTATTATTTTATGCTCATGATTTAACTAATCATCTTTATGTTAATATTAATAATCATGATGATAAAATTTTACAAAAATGTAAAAAACAAGTATTACAAACTGAGAATAACCCTTGGTTTTTAAAACAGCAACCTTTAACTTTAATAACAATTATTAATAATTGAAATGTTATCATTATTGGTGGAATAATCTTATTAGTGATTATGACTGTTCCAGTCATTGTGTTAATTATTAGAAGAAAGAAAATTAAATAAAATTTTTAATTAATGCTTAACTCTTAGAAATTCAGTCTAAAGTTTCATTTATGACCAATTTTCTTTTTTCTTTTCTAGTTCTTACTGTTTCTTCCTTACCTTTTCATTTTCTTCTTTTTGACAACTTTGTGCTAAGTTTTCAGTATTATTCTTATTTCCATTGTTATAATAACTAGAAGATTGTGTATGTTCAAATGCTGTTCTACAAAATTAAAGTAAAATATAATAAGTTTTTAGTGATTGGATTAAACAATTATTTTAGTATTTAATAAATATTTGCTACAATTAATAAGCATTTCATTATTTATCAAGGAGAAATCGATGAAAACCAAAAAACGGATTATTGTTGGCATGAGCGGTGGCGTTGATTCATCAGTTACAGCCGCATTATTATTAGAACAAGGCCATGACGTAGTTGGTCTTTTCATGCGTAATTGAGATTCACTGTTAAATAATGATTTAGAAGGCAATAGTAACCAAGATATTTGTCCACAAGAACAAGATTACTTAGATGCTTTAGCAGTTTGTAAAAAACTAAATATTCCTTTAGAACGAATTGATTTCATTAAAGAATACTGAGATGATGTCTTTACTTATTTTTTAGATGAATTTAAAAAGAGTCGAACACCTAATCCTGATATTTTATGTAATAAGTATATTAAATTCAATGCCTTTTTAAAGTATGCTCGTAACCAATTGCAAGCTGATTACATTGCGATGGGTCATTATGCCCGTATTATTTATCATAAAGAAACTAAACAATACCAACTATTAAAAGGAACTGATGATAGTAAAGACCAAAGTTATTTTTTATGCCAACTAAATCAAGACCAACTACAATATAGTATGTTTCTCTTAGGTAATAAAACTAAAGTTGAAGTACGAAAATTAGCACTTACTTATGACTTACCAACTGCTAAGAAAAAAGATTCAACAGGAATTTGTTTTATTGGTAATCGTAATTTCCAAACCTTTCTTGCTAATTATTTACCTGCGAAAACAGGAGATATTGTTGATATTAACACTAAAAAAACCATTGGTAGTCACCATGGTGTTTACTATTATACTATTGGTCAACGACGAGGTATTAACTTGTCAGGCATGAAAATGCCATATTTTGTAGTAGCAAAAGATGTTGCTAATAATATTCTTTATGTAGCAAATGATAATGAAACTAAGTGATTAATGGCTAATAGTTGTACTGTTAGTGACATTAATTGAATTAGTAAAGATAAGATTAGTAAAAACATAAACTGTTTTGCTAAATTTCGTTATCGTCAACCTGATGTTGCTGTAACTATTAATGTTGTTAATGATAATGAATTTAAAGTTACCTTCTCACAACCAATGCGTGCCGTAACTCCTGGTCAATCAGCTGTCTTTTATGACGGTGATATTTGTCTTGGTGGTGGTGTTATTAATGAAGTGTTTCGTTAGTAACATTTTTATTTAATTTAATATTCGTGGTTTAGTGCTATCCAAAGTTTTGCTAATACTGCTACTACTATTGATAGTACTATCTGTTAGGTTATTAATAAGAGGTTTTAAACGTTTATCAAATAAAGTAATTAATATTGCGCTAATATTACTAAAGAATCTCTTTAGAAATGCTAGTTGTTCTGGTGTTAATTCTAAGCTTTGATTGGACAATAGATTAACAATTTTGATAATATTTAAGTCATTTTCAAAATACATGGTAAAGTCTTCGCATTGAAAGCTTTTCATAAGTATAAAGAAAAAGTCGGTGGCGTTAGTTTCTAGTTGGTCTAAGGGTATGGTTTTAAAGATTCTGGGTTGCAGAGCATCACCAGAGTTTGTTATTTTGTATAATGCTTTTAAATCATTATCAATTTTATAGTTTTCAACTTTACAATCTTTTAGTTTGTTAGGTTTTTGATAATTATTATTTATATAATCATTTGGTTGTTTTGGTTTCATGTTATAGTACCACCTTTTAAGAATAGGATTAAAATTCATTATGTTAATTTACTAACTAATTTTACAATTATTTTAGAAAAAAAGAAAGAAAATTATTTTTATTCAAAGTTAGGATGTTTTTGGTATTAAGAAAATAGAAAATGATACAGTTAAACTGTATCATTTAGTAATTATTATATTTTAATAAGTTTATTATACTAATGTTAAAGTATATTCAGTTGCAAATGTAATAGTACCAATTGAGATTTTCACTTTTAAAGTATCCATATTTGCAAAGTTAGGTTTTGCAGCATTTACCTTAGTAACTTTAACTGCTAATGCTCCTTGTTTAATAAGGTCAACAATACTTTTTATTCCCTTTCCTGGAGTTGCATCAACTTTAAAATTACTTACTAAGTCTTGACCAACTGTAATTCCTGTTTTAGGTTTACCAGCAGCAAAGTTAGCTATTGGATTAAAATTAGATAGAGTAATACCAGCAGTGGCAGGTAAAAGAGATTGGATTATTCCATCATTTGGTTTTGCTAAAATATTTAATGTATAATCAACACCTAATTGATCTGTTCCTTTTTTGAATTGCACAACTGCTGTTCCACCATTAACAGCATAATCATCAGTTCCTTTTTTAGCAATAGTAGGTGATCAAGTTTTAACTGACATAATAATAGGAGTAGCATCAGCATGGTTAAATGTTCTATCTGCTCCTGTTCCAGCAACTACTGTTAATTTAAATACATTAACTAAAAAATCTCCAGCATCAACAGAAACAGCCTTATCAGCAGTATTTCCTCCCGTAGTTAATAACTTATCAGCAGTAATACCAGTTAATTGAGTTGAACTTCATGATGCAACATCAGTAGTAACTACTACTTTTGTTTCAACAGTTGAAACACCCTTATTATCTGTAAATCCAAAATTTTCAGAAACTTTTGCTTCCATTGCTGTCCCTGGGTTATTAGGACCACAAGCAACAACTGAAGTTGCAGCAACTGTAGTTAAAACTCCTGCCCCTAATAATCTTAATAATGTTTTCATACTCGCCATACTTTTCATATGTGTATACCTCCGTTATAAAATTTTTGAATTAACTTACAATGACCATTGTTTTAACCTTATATATAATAAACAGAATATTGCAATTAATTCATTAACAATATTATATCATCATATTTTCTCGTTATCCAAATAAAACTAAAAAATTCTTTTAGTATTACATACTGATCATTTTGTTCACTCTATGAAAGCATTAACAATGAATAACATCATAAATAATTCATTAATAGTAATTATACACCTTTCTAAATAAAAATTAATTTTCATAATTAAAAAAGCATTAGTTTTTAAACTAATGCTTTTTTAATTTATTCTTCATCCTCACGTCATTCGCCTTCTGATGCCAATAATTCATTACGGACATTTTTAGCAAAAGCATAATTAGGATTTTCTTTATTACCATTAATAAGAACATTACGTTTTAAGTAATTTTCAATTTCACTTTGCATATTTTTAGCAACAAAAGCTCAGTCATCTTTAACTCTAAAGTCTTCATCTAACACCGCTTGCGTTTTATTTGCTAAGCGAACTTTCAATTTAGGAGCATAATAAACGAAATATCAAACAATAGCGAACATAACAACAGCAAGTAAATAAACAATTTGTAAGATATTTGATGTTAACTGTGTAACACCACCAGCACTAACTGTTGCATTAGTGCTACTAATATCGTTAATTGATTTTATAAATCCTTCAATTAAACCAATAAATCACATTACTAACTGTCAACCTAAGAAAACAAATGCTAAACTTCAAATTGTAAATTCAAATTTATTATGACGCATTTTCTTTTGTCAAGATAATTTTAAAGCAATGCTAATAACGAACATATAAATTAAAATCATAATTAGTGATGCCTCCCCAGTAATTGTACCATAGTCAATAACAGCACTTGGTGATGTTATTCCTTTGCTCGTATCACTAATAGCTTGGATTAAATCTGGAATAATTAGCCACACAAGTGCAAAGGCAAAAGTAACAATTAAATTTAAAATAGAAGCACGGAACGGAATATTATCCTTATTTAATTGTTTATATTTAGCAGGTATATATCCTTCTATTGATAACGGTTCTAAAATACCACCACTATATAAAGCATTTTGCATTCCTGCATTAGCTTTTAGCGAAATAGTACAAACTAACATAATTAAGATACCTATAACTCCTAATCATGGAGCATTAGCTTTCTCACCTAATTGATGAAAAATTTGTAAGTTAGGGTTATCACCAAAAATACCCGTAATTCCACCAATCATTAAAACAGTAACTAATACATAAAATAATGTTGATAAAGCCATAACAATAACAATAGAAAGACTAATATTCTTTTGTGGATTACGAACATTTTTCCCAATTGTCGAGTATGTTTCAAAACCTAAAAAAAAGAAGAAACAAGTAGTAAAGGCATTAGAAAAAGAACTAGTTGTTAAACTTTGATGCTTAATAACTTCTTTGAAATTACTTGTGCCTGCAATAATAAATAAAATAATAACAGCTACCATTAGTAAAGCAGTTGTTCCTCACTTTAAATAAGCAGAAATATTAACAAACTTTTTAAAAGCTCTCATTCCTAATAATAGAACACAAGAAGCAAAACCATAAATAATGATTCCAATTAAGTCTAGTCCAAAGTTGCTTCATGCCCCTCAGTTAGCAAATAAAAATGAAGTTGAATCTGTAAAGTTAATTCTAATCATTGAAATGATTTGTGAAGTAACAATAACAGGTAATGTTGAATACTGAATAAACGCTATTAGTCAACCTCAGAAACGACCATAACTACTACGTACATAGATATAAGCAGCACCATTATTACCAGGATGAACTCGTGATAAACGAGCAAATGCTCAAGCACACGTACCAGCAATTAAACCTTCAACTAGAAAAATTCAAATCATATGCGTTCCCAAAGTAGCTCCTACTTTATTACTATATAACAAAGCAGCAAAAACAGCAGTAAATGTAACACCAACTGTATAGTTAAAACCAAATCAAACTAATTCAGGTAAACTTAACTTTTCATTAGTCTTTTCTTTTTTCTTGAATAATTTCAACATAAATTTTCTCCTTTCGATTTTATCTTATATTTCATCTGTATATCCTTAAAATTGACTTTATAATTTTAATAAAATCAACCTATTAATAAAATAATATGACAAACTAGATATGTTATTTATAATACCCAATTTTATGAAAAAATACTACTATTATTGAGTTTATTTTAAAAAAAGTGAAAAATAAACTTCAAAACCTTTTAAATAGCACAATAGATAGTGTATTATATAAAGTAATATTCTAAATATATATTTTTAAAAAAGGAGGTATTAAATCTATTATGGGAAATATTAAAAAGAAGAAATTTCAGTTATTCCCTTTTAAATTACCCACTGCGATTACCATTTTATTTTTAATTACAGCATTAGTTATTGTAATTTCTTGAATTCCTGGCACAACAGGTAGCTGAGGTGGAACTACTGGCCATGATAAACCAGGTGGACCATTAGGAGTATTTGACTTATTCTTTGCTCCAATTCAAGGTTTCTTACGTAGTGATAGCATTATTGTTTTTGTTCTAGTAATTGGTGGATACATTGGTATTGTTACGAAATCTGGAGCTTTAGATGCAGGAATTGGTCGTTTAGTTAAACGTTTAAACGGGAAAGAAATTTGAATTATTCCTTCAATTATGACTATCCTTTCAATTGGTGGTACGGTAGAAGGAATGTGTGAAGAAACAATCCCTTATTATCTTATTATTATTCCTGCTATGTTAGCTGCTGGCTTCGATGTTGTTACTGCTGTATTAATGATTTTATTAGGCGCTGGAGTTGGAGTTATGTTCTCAACCCTTAATCCGTTTGCCATTGCTACAGCTTCTGCTGCTAGTGGAATTAGTCCTGGTAGTGGGATTATCTGACGTTTGCTTGGTTGAATATTAGCAACAACGGGAACTATTTGTTTTGTGATGTGATATGCGATTAAAGTTAAACGTCATCCAGAAAAATCAATTGTTTTTGATTTACAAGGTGAGCACCATGCTGAATTTATTAGTACTGAAGAAATACCTGAGTTTACGAGAAAACGGAAAGTAATTCTTACGCTCTTTGGTCTTACATTCTTAATTATGATATTATGTATCATTCCTTGAGATAGTATTACTGGCACTACTACTTTTGCTGATTTAAGTGCTAATATTACTAAACATTTTCCTTACTTTACAAGCCAAATTGGTCAATTCGGGGGATGAGATGTCATGACATTAGCTTTCTTATTTTTCTTTGCTTCGATTGTTATTGCGATTATTGATTGAAGAGGTGAAGAACAATATGTTCGTACTTTTGTTAGTGGTTCTTCAGAATTACTAGGAGTTGCTTTAATTATTGCTGTTGCTTCTGGAATTGGTTGAGCAATTGAAACTTCAGGAATGCAACAAGTAGTGGTTAATGCGCTTGCAAGTAAAATTATTACTTTACCAAAATTATTAGTAGTTGTTATTGGTTTCTTTGCTTTTATTGTTATTGCGTTCTTTATTCCTTCAACTTCAGGATTTGCTTCTGCTGTCTTTCCAATAGTTGCACCACTTGTTAAAACAATCGGTTTATCATCAGGAATGATTACGGCCTTTGTTATGGCTAGTGGTTGGGTTAATTTATTTGCCCCAAGTGCTGGAGTAATGATGGCTGGATTGTCAATTGCTAAAGTGCCATTGGGTCGATTTTATAAAGTAATATGGCCTTATGCTGTCGGTATTACTGCTTTTGCTGTTGTGATGTTAGCTGTTGGTTCATTATTACCGACAACGATATTCTAAGTAAATATGAAGGAAATTCCCTAGTTTGTATGAACTAGGGAATTTTATTTAACTAATATGTTTACAAGGGAATTGCAACTGCTGCTGTAATACCTAATATAGCACCTACTACTGCTACTTTAAAGTTATTAATGCTCTTAATGTCATTTTCGGTTAATGATTTTATTTTTTTAGCATCTTTTGAATGTAATAATTTGGTTAATTTTTCATCTTCCATTCCTTCTGAATAAAATAATGCACTAGAACCATATGAGGGTGAATCGATTATTATATCTTTGTATTCACATAATTTATAAATCATTCTCTTATAAGGTATAATATCACTTGCTGTATTTTCTTTATTTGATAGTAATGCAAATGTAGCCATAATTGGTGTCATTCCAAATTTAATATCTTCATCAAATGCTTCTTTTTCATTAATTTTAATATTACAATAAGTTAATAAAAACTCTGCAACCTCAAAATATTTATAATTCAATGCTATAAAAAATAATTTAGTATTATTTTCAATAGTTGAATTATAATTTAATCCAAAATCAAAAAGAGTTTTTATAAATTTTCAATAGTTATCATCAGCTAAAATAAACTGTAAAAGACTCTTTCCTTGTATTATTATAAGATTTAAATTAATAGGATTATTTGTTAAAAAATTATTAAGTTCATTTATTTTATTATTTCGAATAAAATAAAGACAACGTTTCTCTAAATATATAGTACTGTTTTTTCTTTCTTTCAAAAAATTTATTTTATTATCAATAAGTTGTATTCTATTATTAATCTCATTTAGAATATCTTGCTTTGAAAGTGGTATACAATATGAAGCATTTTCATCATTATTATATTTTTCTATCGCTTTGGCATCCTCTGGAATTTTCTTTACTTTTTCTTCTAAAAATTTAGTGATTTCTTTTTTTAATTCTTCTAATTCATCTTCATCACTAATAATACCAATTTTGTATTTTTGAAAGTTAGAATAAAAGTTTTCTACTAATATTGGTCAAGCCATTTTTCTTACTCCTTAATTAAAATTATTAGTTTAAAAACAAAAAAATACTTACTACTTATAAACATAAATAGTTAAGTATTTTAAATACATTTCTTAAACTAATAATATTATAAACTATTTGTTGAATAATAGTAAACTTATTCGGTTACTTTTTACTTGACAAGTTGATTATTATACTAATCTATTCAAAAAAACTTTATTTTTAATAATATCCTTCCCTTTTTATGTTTTATTGTTTACAATTACGTTAATAGTTTTATCAAGGAGGACATCAAATATGAAAATAGCATTATTTATCGCAACCGGATATGAAGAGGGAGAAGTAATAATTACTGGTGATTTATTACGTCGTGCCGGAATTACCGTTGATTTAATCACTATCAATGACCAACCATTAGTTACTAGTGCTAATAACTTTGTATTAAAAACAGATACTGCTTTTACTAGTGCTAAATATGAAGACTACAATGCCTTTATTTTACCGGGTGGCATAACAGGTGTTAATAATTTAAAAGCATCACCTAAATTAAAACAATGATTATTACAAGCACACAAAGAACAAAAAACCATTGCTGCAGTTTGTGCTGCACCAATTATCTTAGCTGAATTTGGAATTCTAACAAAAAAGACAGCATATGCTGTCTATCCTTCATGTGAAGAATTAATTACTGTTGGTAAACTAAATACGAAACTAGCTGTTGTCATTGATAAACATATTATTAGTGCCCCCTCTTTAGGATGTATTTTTGAATTTGCTTTAGCATTAGTAGAAATATTGCATAGTAAACCTCGTGCTACCGAGATGAAACATAATTTATTGTTTAAATAGTTATGTTTACATATTAGGAAAACTAACAATATTTGTTGATACATTTTCTTGTAAATTAACTAAATCATTTACTTTTTCAATAGTAGTTAATGACAAGTGTTCTTTATCTAAATTATAATATTTAATAAAAGTATCTAGTTTAGTTAGAACTTTGGGAATTTTTAAAAGTTCACTATAGATATCGATAATATTTTGATATTTTTTAACCACTATCTTAGCATAATTAATATTTTCAGTAGGATTACTTGGTGTTAATTGTTCCAACAATGTTTTAACCAAGTCACCAGCAGGAGTTAAAATTTTATTTAAAGAGATAAAACTAACTGTAAGACCCTTATATTTTTCTTCTAGTTTTTCCATGTTTTTCATTCATTCAAAGATATTTCAATTTTTAATTGGTGGTAGTAATTCTTTTAAAACTTTTAAATAAATATCACGCTTTTCTGCAGTTAATGCACTAAATTGTTCAGCAGACGTGATTTGATTAAATCCATTTTTTCTATTATAACTAGTAACACTAATACTAGTATGAATATAATAATACCATATCTACAATAAGAAAAATATTTTTTTAATACTATACTTCGTCTTTATAAGCATTAACATTATTAAGCTGCATAGCAGTTATTTTTAATAATTGAAACTGCTCATGAACAGCAGCTTCAAATTCTAATACCACACCAACTTTGAATTTAATAAATGATTCATCAATAAACTTTTTATTATTTAAAATTAATGAAGCAAATTGATCAAAAGCATAATATAAAATTCGTTCAGAATTAGGTTCTAAAGCCAAAAAACAAAATACTTGTTCATTACGTAAATATTCACTAATCCCCAGAACATTATTTAATTTACTCATTTCTTTTCATAACTTTGCTGTTAAAATAATTTTGCTAACACCTTTATCATTATAACTAATACCATATTGTTCGTAAGATAAACCATTATTAAAAATAATAGTATTCATTCCCATTTCACGATTATTAATACTATACTCAGCTTTTAAAGCACTAAAACTATTATTATTACCTACTCAATCAATTTCGATATTTAAATTTTTTGTTGCTGTGATAATTAAACCATACTTAATGGTTTTAACTCATTTCAAAAATAAATTTCATTGTTCAATAAAAACAAAAGCAATTTCTTCTGTTAAATTAATAGGAATAGTTGTAACTTCTCCTGCTACTGAGATTTTAGCAACAGTATTACTATTTAAAAAATTAGAAATAGCGCGTACTTGATCACTTTTTTCATACTTGCGATGCTTTCTATAAATTTTAATAATCTTTTTGCAAGTATTCTTTGTTATAACTAACTTCGCTGCGCCTCTATGTTGCACTGGTAAATATACAAATGTTAGTAAATTATAACCAAATTCTTTTGCCATAATAATTGCCCCTTATCTACTATAGTGAACTAATTAATTTTTCAAAATTAAACTAATTATCTTTATTATAACAGAACAAGAAACAGGAATTTTATTTGAACAATTTAAATTAGATTTTTTTTATAAAATCTTTAAGTGTAATTAGTGTAAATAAATCACACGTTATCGTATATAAATTAGTTGCATATAAATTTAGTGATTTTTACACAACTAGTTTGTATGAAATATAAAATTGACAGACAAGTTTTAAAATTTCACACTAAAATTTGTTTGCGGATATTTTTGAACAGGCGCACAACTTTTGCGATGGTATTGACATGCACCATATTTTTCTAAAGCTAAAGCATGGTTTTTCGTATAATAACCTTTATGGTTTTTAAACCCATAAAGGGGATATTGTTGGTCATACTCAATCATCATTTGGTCTCGTACTACTTTTGCAATAATCGAAGCTGCAGCAATATTAAGTGATTTTTGGTCACCTTTAACAATCCCTTCCACAATTCCAGAAAAATTAGAAAACTGTGGTTTTTCAAAATCAACTAAACAAACTTCTGGAATAATTGATAATTTAGTAAATGCTTCTATCATTCCTAAAACACTACTTTGTTTGGGATTATGGATATCAACAAACTCATGAGATTTAATACTAACATTAACACCAATCGCATTTTCACGAATGATTTCACACATCATAATACGTTGCTTATCACTTAATTGTTTAGAATCTTTAATTAATTGGTGACTAAATCCTGATTGTAAAATCACACAGGCAACTACTACCGGTCCAGCAATTGCCCCACGTCCTACTTCATCAAATCCAGCAATTAATTGGTAATTTGGATAGTTTTCTAATTCATATTGTAAAATATTACTCATAAACAATTACCTACTTAGGAGCAATTTCAAATGAAATTAATCCTAATTTTCCTGATTGTAAATCACTAATAAATAAATTCATGGCACGATGCGTATTATCACCAGCATTGGCAACTTTTAAATGATACTTTTGCGCTAATAAAGTAAAATATTGTAATAAGGTTGTTTCATTAATATCATTAACTTCAAAACTAATTTCATAATATTTCATTAATCTTTCATAATAGTTGGTTAGTAAAAATACTAAAGCAAAATTAGCCATTTGTTCTAAAAATAAATGTTTAACAGGAATTGCTTTAATTAAGGCTAAAATCATTGTCACACGATTATCGTTCATTTTTGGTGGTAAAATGCCTGGACTATCTAATAAATCAATCATAGGATTTAATTTTACTCATTGTTGACCACGAGTAACACCAGGGGTATTAGCAGTTTGCGTAACTTTTCGTTGTAATAAATTATTAATGAATGTTGATTTACCAGTATTTGGTAATCCCATAATTAAAACTTTAATCTTCAGGTTAACAATTCCTTTGATACGTTGTTTTGCTACTTGTTCTTCCATCAAACTAGTAATAAGTGCTAGTAGTTGCGGTTTCATTTTGCTCGTTAAACTACGTGCTAACAGTACAGCACAACCACGGTTTTCAAAATAAGTAACTCAATCTTTGGTAATATTACTATCAGCTAAATCAACTTTATTCAGAACAACAATTCGAACTTTTTTTTCTAATAATCGGTCTAATAAAGTACTTCGCGTTGCTAAAGGGGCACGGGCATCTAAGATTTCAATGGCGACATCGATGATTGGTAATTTAGTTTCAATGGCTTTAATCGCTTTCATCATGTGACCAGGGAATCAATGGATTTGATTATGGGTATTATCGCTTGACATTTTATCGTGTCTCCTTAGTGTTAGTATGAATATGAGCAAACATTAATGTTGTTTCAATTAATGTTTGATAGTGAAGATGGCTAGTTTTAGTATGTTGCGCTTGGTCTAATAATAACAATTGACTAAGAGGTTGGGTTTCATATTTAATTTTAGTTTCATAAATATGTTTTCCCATTTCATGAATAATAAAATCATCATTTGTACTATGGATTACTAATAATGGTAAATGACTAATAGTGTCTAAATTAGCAATTGGTTGACACTTACTAGGAGCAAAACCATAGCATAATTTAGCAAATATTAGCATGCCATAAATTCCCATAACCGGAAAACAATGATATTTTCGTTTGACCATTCATTGGTATTGGTGGGTTAAAGTAGTAAATGTACCATCAACAATCATAAAATTAATATTAGTAGGTTGATAATGCTTAGCATATTCAATAATTGTAGCTGCCCCCATACTATGCCCCATTAAACCAAAAGTTGTTGGCTGATAGTTATTAGTAATATAATTGACAATCGCATGTAAGTCATATTTTTCATTAATACCAATTGTGGTAATGCTAATAGTACTATTACCATGACCTCGGGCATCATATGTACAAACATTATAACCATTCTCGCGTCAATATCAAGCAATATTTAAAACTTGATAGCAATTTTCAGTTCATCCATGGGCAATAATCATTCATTTTGTTGATGGAGTTGTTGCTCTTAACAATAAACCGTGGAGTTTAATTTTTTCATTATTAATGGTAAAGGTTTTGATGAGAGCATCATGAAACTGTTGATTAGTAATATTTAAATGGTGAAATGATTTAACATTATCTTCGTGATATTTTTGTAATTGTTGATTGTGCGTTTCATCATGGCATTGATAACGATAATGTTTAGTTTTGCTTTGTGTTCAAATGGAAAAATGAATACCAATAACAATATTACTAATGATAATAACTGGTAAACTAAGTGGTAATAAAATAATTATGATGGTAATTACTCATCATGGTGTACTAATTCGCGACATTATTGAAATTATTCCTTTACTATAAAAACCACCATCAGGTTAATAATGGTGGTTGTAATATTATTTAAACTGCTACTTGTTGTTTAACAGGTCTTGCTGTTTTAATTTCTTTAATTCTAGCTGCTTTACCGCTTAATTTACGTAAATAGAAAATACGAGCTCTTCTCACTTTACCTTTACGGACAATCGCAATTTTAGTAATTAATGGTGAATGTAAAGCAAAAGTTTTTTCTACACCTTTACCATTAACAATTTTACGAACGATAACGTTTTCCGTAATTCCTGAACCTTTACGGACAATTACTACTCCTTCAAACATTTGGATACGTTCTTTTTTGTCTTCTTTAATTTTGCAGTAAACTTGGATTGTGTCTCCTGCTTTAAAATTGGGAAGATCATGATTTAGTTGGTCTTTGCTAACTAATTCGATAATTGCATTTTGCATGGGTTATTGTTCCTTTCGTCGTGATTTTTTAATTGATAATTTGTATTGTTCAATAATTTGTTTATCTTTAACAGATAATGGGTACTTTTTTAATAAATCTTTACGTTTTTTGTAAGTGTTAAGTAAAGCTTGTTGGTGACGGTATTGTGTTATCTTTTCATGATGACCACTAGTTAGAACTGCTGGTACTTTCATACCAAGTACTACTTCAGGACGTGTATATGTGGGATAATCCAATAACGAATTGTTAAACGAATCATTAAGATGAGAATCTGTAACAATAACATCAGGAATAAGTCGTGTTATGCAATCTATTACTACCATTGCTGGTAATTCACCACCCGTTAGGACATAGTCGCCAATTGAGATTTCAACATCAATATAGGGCATAATACGCTCATCAATACCTTCATAATGACCACAAACTAAGATATAATTAATATCTTTTTGACTATATGAGTAGGCTAGTTGATGATTTCATTGTTGACCTTGGGGACTTAGTAAGATGACTTGGGCTGTGGGATGAATAGTTTTAATACTATTAATAGCTTTAATAACTGGTAAGGCTTGTAATACCATACCAGATCCACCACCATAGGGAGCATCATCAATTTGTTGCTGTTTATTATCAGCAAAAGTTCTAATGTCAACAATGTCAATATTGATTTGCTTTTTACTAATAGCACGTTTGACAATTGATGTTTGCATAAAATCATTAAAAGCATTGGAAAATAAAGTTACAATGGTAAATTGATTTTTAGTCATGTTGGATTAAACCTTCAATCATATTAAAATAAGCTTTTTTTGCTGTTTTATCAACTTTACTAATAAAGGCTTTATTGTTAGGAATAAAAAAGGTATTACCATCAATCATTTCAATTTCTCATAATCCTTGATGATTATTATCAACAAAGTCAATAACTTGTCCTAATGATATATTATTACTAGCATCGAATGCTTGGTAATTCATAACATCATTATAAGTTCAAGGTAAAGAATCAAGATTAATTTCATCAGTATCAATTACTATTATGTCTTTGGTTTTCATTGTTTCTACTAATTCAATTTTGTCATGCTTGGCAAATGTTAACAATAAAAATTGTTTATGATGTCGAACATTAGTAATGGTTAAGGGTTGATATTCATTGTTGGAATGTAAGTAAATTATTGATTTTGGCTGTCATGGAAAGTTATTACCATAATAATTACATAAAACTCTTACTTCACCTTTTAAACCATGGGTATTAACTATAGTTCCTAATTTTAAATATTTCATAATTATAACTCACTAATTACTAAACTAATAGTATTATTTTCTAGACGAGCCTTACTTTCAATAATTGTTGTAAGTGCATTTTTGGTAGTACTTTTTTTGCCAATTAAAATTGGTAATAATGATTTTGGTGCCATAATAATTAATTCATAATGTTGTTTTTCTGGTAATTCACGAATTTCAATTTCATCAATTTTTTCAAACAATATTGGTTCTATTAATTGTGTTAAAAGTGTTATATACATATTTTAATCATTTCAAGTTCTTAGTTTTATTAATTAGCAGGTGCTTCTTTTACTGTTTTTAATGTTTTATTTTTTGTTACTACTGTTTTAGGTGTTGTTTTTTTAATTGTAGTGACCTTTTTAGCTTGTTTTAATTCATGAAATTTAGTCATGATACCTAGTGTTGATAAAAGACTACGAACAGTATCAGTTGGTTGAGCACCAGTTGATAAGAAGTAGATTGCTTTTTCTTCGTTGATTGTTGCTTTTGCATCTGTCTTACTTGGATTGTAAGTACCTAAGATATCAATATAACGACCATTAAGTTTAGATCTTGCATCAATAGCAATGATTCTGTAACTTGGTTGTGCTGATTTCCCTGTTGGTATTAATCGTAATTTAACCATTAAATTACCTCCTTCTACAAAGTTTGTGGTAAGTAAACCTTCATAAGGATAGCAATAAATATTAACTATGTCAAGTTTTTTTACTTAACAGATTAAAAATTATTTTGAGTGTGTTGTTATCTTATGATAATATCCTAATAGTTATCTTTTGATTATTTTAAATATGTATGGTGCAAAAGGAAAAAAAATAAAAAATCGGTTAAGTCCCGAATCTTGTGTAAATTTATTTTTACAGAGCAATATTTCTCATATCAAATAAATTTAGTTTAATTTATTGTACCATACTTAAAAGTTGGTAGGTTAATCTTATCTAAAATTAATTTTAAAATTCTTATAGT
>NZ_JAQYTS010000036.1 GCF_030913225.1 Spiroplasma sp. AdecLV25b | reverse complement strand
AGTTTTAGATAATACGACTTTTGTTAGTAGTATTCTTTTACATTTAATAGTACCTTTAGGAGTAATTGTTTTATTCTTAGTAATTCCTAGTAACCAACCAACTGTTTATAAAGAATTAGTAATTAAAAAAATATCTTATATGTTAATTTTTCCGTTTTTATTTTTTCTTAATGCTTTAATTAAAGGTTCATTCGTAGGTGAACTAGCATTTCATGAAGGAAAATGAGTAGTTAATTATTCTTACCCGTATCAATTCTTAAATTTTAAAGAAGGTTTTGGGGAAATGATTGGTATTTCAATTGGGATTTTAGTTGTAATTGTTGGTTTTATTTTCTTATTTTCTTGATTAAATAATTTATTATCAATAAGAAAGTCAAATAAATTATTAGAACCTGATAATTGATAAATATATAACTTAATGTATAATTTATATATCATGAAAAGTGGTGTTCCTTATTTTTCATTAAAAATAATAAATGATTAAACTAATGGATAAACTGAATTACTAGAAAGGTTTGAATTTGGAATTTCATCTGAAAATGAGATGTTAGATAGATTTAAAGTTTCATTTGTTCATTGGAACTGGGGGAAAATTTTAGGTTTAAGATAAACTCCTGATTCTATGTTAACAGCTACTACTACGGGTATATCTGTAGTTACTTCTACTGGTGTTACTATTGTGTTATTGTTTGATGATTCGTAAAGATATTGGGTATAAGTGCTTGTAACATTTTGAATGTGTTTTGTAACGCAAGTAGCAGGGCATAGGTCATAACTTGAGGATAAGTCAACTGCAGGCTGTAAATTTTGTAATTCTTGATTTAAAGTCTCTATTTTATTTTGTAATTCAATTTCTGTTGACAGTCTTTGCTGGTTTTGAATTGTTAATTGTTGGTTTTCTATTTCAAGTTGTGTTAATTTGCTAGTTACTTCTTTAAGCAATGTTTCATTCTTTTTTAGTTTTTCTTGTAATTTACGTTTCTCTTTTTGAGCATTTGAATTTTGAATTTGATTAGTTAATTCTTTGTTTACTTTGACAAGATTATCTTTTTCATTTTTTAACAATTTATTTCTTTCACATTGTTGAGTATTTATGTGGAGAGTATTTTGTAAGTTTTCAGTAGTTTCCTTAATTAATGTAGTTAATGTGGTAACTTCATTTGTTAAGTTTTTTGAATTGTTCAGTTTCTTTGGTTATTATCTCTTGAGGTTCATCTAATTTTTGTGAAGCATTATGTGTTTTTGATTCTTTACTAGTTGAGGGAATAGCAATATTATTTTCTTGGGATATAGGATTTGGTTTCGTAATTAGTTCTGCTTTATTTTCTGATTTGACATTAGTTAAATTTTGTTTATCTTTATTGGTAAAAGATACACTAGTTTCTAAATTTTCTTGTTTGAACTGAGTAGTATTTTTTGATGATTGTCGTTTCTTTTTCTTTTTAATTTGTTTTTTATCAGTTGCAGTAGATTCTTCTTCTAAACCTTTATCTATCATAAATTGTTTTATGTCTTCTTTTTGTTGTTTTTGACTAATTTGATTAAGAACTATTGATTGTTGTATTTCTATACCTTGGTGACTTACATTTGGTATTAGTTCAGGTATTGTTGATGTTTGTAAAATTAAATCTTCTATTGGACTTATATCAACAAAAGAATATGTTTTTTCTGTTTCTTTAATAAAACTGTCTAATGTTGTTGAAAATAATTTATTTTCATTAAAACGTTTTTCTTTAGAATTTATTTCTTCAATCTTATTAGTAAATCTATTAATAAATTGCTCATTAGTAAATTTAAAAATTGAATCTTTAAGTAAGTTTAGATTATATAAGAATATTTTTATATGTTTTTGTTTGTTTTTTGATTTTTTATTTGATTCTTTAATAGCAGTTAATTTTCATTCTTCAATTTGTTTATTTACAATATGAAAATTGAAAATAATATCAAAATTCATAAAATCAAATTTTTTTTCAGTAAAATAATTAAATTTTGCTTTTATCATCGTTTGTAATTCTTTTTCATTTGGTAGATTTTCAACAATTTTCTTTTTATGAAAAGTAGTAGAATCTAAAAGTTTTTCTATTTCTAATTTATCAGTATCTATCCGTAAAAAAGAGACATTATCATATCCTTTTGCCATAAAATTTCATAAAATTGTTGTTTCTATCTTTTTAATTACTGTAAATTGTTGAATTTTCTCTTTTCAAAATTCTAATTTAATAGTATTGTTATTGTGTTTATCATTTTTTATTGTTTCTAAGATGTATTCTAATGTACTTTTAATTTTTGGTGCCATTTTTAATGTAATAGCATTAAAATCATCATTAGTTTTAATTTGTTCATTTCAATCTTTAATTTCTAATATTTCTTCTAAATTATGAATATCAGTAGCAAACATTTCTTGGTATTTTGTAGTTTTCATTTCAAGAGTTCAATTAAGAATAAAATTTAAGATTCAGATATTGACCTCTGATTTTAAATGTAGTATTGTTGTTTCTAATGATTTTATTTTTTTATTGTTATTCTCCTTTAAAGTTTTAAAATCTTCATAATTAAGAATTTGACTATCATCAATTGTTAAATCTCCTGTATTTATATCAAATTCTTTAATTATTTTATTTTCTTTTATCTCTTTTAGAATTGATGTTGTAAAAATATCTTTTATACTATCTTTTTTTCAAATCTCTAGTGTTTTTATTTTTAACTGAAGTTGAAAAGCTTTAACAATATCAAGATTACGGGTAATCATTTCTTCAGTAATTAATTCATAAGATTTAGCCATTTCAATTATTCCTCTCTTATGTTCTTAAATAAAAAATGCAAATCTCTAAACTTGTAAAAAAGTTTAAGGACTTACATTTTTAATATTATAACACGAATATTTTAATAACGTAATATTAATAATCAGTATGGGAAATAGATAAAGATTAGGTTAATTATATCAATATTGATTGATATTTATTTTTAATTCTGTTATAAATAACTTGTATTTTAAAAACTAATAATTATATTCTGTTCAAAAAGGCTCCTTTATAGAAATACGCTACTGCCCATCCTATGTCCAAAGACATTTTATGGGTCAACAGCAACAGTCGGATTAAGGCTTTTGCTAATGTAGCTGGTAGTATACCCTAAGCTATATCGTGCTCATTCTGCAACGAGGGAATATTAATGTCCTGCTATTTTTTGTAATTATCACGACTTTATTCTCTTTGAATAAAGTTTTTTTATTTATAGTATACAATTAAAGTAAACAAGTTTAGAACTGGGGTTTTGTGTCATGCGCTTTTGAAAGAAAAAACATAAAGAACTAAAAACAACGACTATGTTTAAACAATTCTCCCAAATGTCAAAAGAAGAAGCCATCAAAAAATTAAATGGTAATATGAAAGGTTTAAAAATCAATGATGTTGAAGATAGAATCAAAGAATATGGGAAAAATATTTTTTCTCATAAACGTTTTGTCTGATACAAAAAATTAGTTCATAATATTATTAATCCATTTATTATTATATTAACATTAATTGTTATTTATAATTTTATTAGTTATAGTGTGATTGATGATAGCGATGATCGTAATGTCGATTTGTTTAGTGCTATTATTGTGTTAGTGATGATTGTAATGAGCGTATTTATTTCTTATTTTCAAGATTATCGTTCCTATAAATCATCAGAAAAATTACGACAATTAATTGAAACAACCGCCAGTGTTTTTCGATTTCAGGACAAAAATAAAAATATTGATTTTAATGATTTAAATAGTATTTCAAATTTTACGCAAGAAGTACTAATTGAGAATTTAGTACCTGGTGATATTATTTTCTTATCTTCAGGTGATATGATTCCTGCTGATGTTCGAATTTTAGCATCAACCGATTTATTTATTAATCAAGCAGCCTTAACAGGTGAAACCTTACCAGTAGAGAAACACGCTATTGACCCCACTAACGATGTTAAGAAAAGTAGTATCTTGGAACTACAAAACTTATGTTTTATGGGAACAAGTGTTGTTTCTGGTGGTGCTATTGCTATTGTTATGGCGACAGGTGCTAATACATACTTTGGTTCGATTGCTAGTGCTGTCACAGGAAAACGACCTACTACTAGTTTTAATAAAGGTATCAAAAAAGTAAGTTATATTTTAGTTGGTTTTATGTGTGTGATGGTACCATTAATTTTTATTGTTAATGTCGTTACTAAAGAAAGTATTTTAACTGCGTTAATCTTTTCAATCTCGGTTGCTGTAGGTATTACCCCAGAAATGTTACCAATGATTGTTAGTGCTAATCTAGCACGAGGTGCTGTAAAATTATCACGTAAAAAAGTTATTGTTAAAAATTTAACTAGTATTCAAAATTTCGGCGCCATGGATATTTTATGTACCGATAAAACTGGGACATTAACTGAAGACCGTATTGAGTTAGTTAAACATTTAAATCCTGAAGGTGTTGAATCCGATAAAGTGTTAGCAATGGCTTATTTAAATAGTTCTTTTCAAACAGGATTAAAAAATAATATTGATAAAACAATTGTTGAACATATTAAAGCTCATCATAATAGTGTTACTGATATTCCATATCGTAAAATTGATGAAATTCCTTTTGATTTTGCACGACGTAGAATGTCAGTTGTCGTATCAAAAAATAAAGTAACTAACACTTTAATTTGTAAGGGTGCCGTTGAAGAAATATTAAAAATTTGTACACAAGTTGATATTGGTGGCAAAGTTATTACATTAACTGATAAAATTAAAGATAATGTTTTAAAATTAAGTGTTGATCTGAATAATGATGGCTTACGGGTAATTGCTATTGCCTATAAACCATTTACAAGTGATAAAAAAATCTTTAAAATTAGTGATGAAGAAAAATTAATTTTATCAGGATATATTGGTTTTTTAGATGTACCCAAACCAAGTGCTATTAAAGCAATTAATTCATTAAATCAACATGGGGTAGCAGTTAAAATCTTAACTGGTGATAATGAAATTGTTACTAAAGCCATTTGTAAAAAAGTAGGATTAGAACCAGGTGTTCCATTGTTGGGAACTGATATTGAAAATATGGATGACCAACTTTTACGCACTATTGTTGATAAAACAACTATTTTTGCAAAAATGGATCCACTACAAAAAGCACGTATTATTGATATGCTAAAACTAAATGGTCATACTGTTGGATTTTTAGGTGACGGTATTAATGATGCTGTGGCTTTACACCATGCTGATGTGGGAATTTCTGTTAATAGTGCTACTGATATTGCCAAAGAAGCTTCTGATATTATTTTATTAGAAAAAGATTTAGAAGTTCTAGAACAAGGTGTTGTTAGTGGTCGGATTACCTTTGGTAATATTTTGAAATATATTAAAATTACTATTTCTTCTAATTTTGGTAATTCACTAAGTATTTTAATTGCTTCAATTTGATTACCATTTTTACCAATGATGGCTATTCAATTGTTGTTGCAAAACTTGTTATATGATATTTCACAATTAGCAATTCCTTGAGACCGTGTTGATAATGACTTTGTGGCTAAACCACAAAAGTGAGATACTAAGAGTATTTTACCCTTTGCCTTCTGAAATGGTCCTTTAAGTTCGTTCTTTGACATCACCACCTTCTTATTTTTAGGATACGGTTTACATATTTTTAGCAACTATAATAATTCATCAGGAGCAGATGCCTTATATTGAATATCGTTATTTCAAACAGGATGATTTATCTTAGGAATTACTAGTCAAACCTTAATTGTTCAGTTATTACGAACTTCAAAAATCCCCTTTTTACAAAGTCGTCCATCATGACAGTTATTCAGTACTACCGTTTTAATTACCGGAATTGGGATTTTAATCCCTTATACAGCATTAGGAACTATTATTGGTTTAACAACAATTTCACCAATCTTTTATGTTTATTTATCAGGAGTAGTAGTAGTATACTTCTTTGCTAGTCAATTGTTAAAAATGATTTATATTAAAGTTAATAAACGGTGATTGTAGGTATAAATATTTTTATTATTTATACCTAAGTGGTATTATATTAATGTTATAAGATGAAAGTTATACAAGGAATAGTTAATGCTTTTTATTTTTTTAATGTATCCAATTGAGTTTTAAACTTTGAATTTTCTTCTTGCAAATCATGAATTCAATCTATTAGTTGTTCTAACTGTTCTTTATGTTTTTTTAAAACACTATAATTAATTGAATTTGGATTTATATTAAAATTTTCTTTTATTTCCATCTGAACAAGTTTTATAAAAAATGTACTATATCGATCTAATTCAATAGATTTATTAAATGTGTCTTTTCAAATATCACTAATCTCGTTGAACTTAATTGTTCTAGAATATATAGGTCTTATAAAATTGATATGATTATCATTTTTAATATTAAAATAATCATGATTGCTAGATTCAGTTGTTATTAGTTGTACTTTTACATGACTTGGATAAGACTTAATAACAATGGCAGGACGATATTTTTGTTTTCCAGTTTCTTTCTCAATATCATTGATTATTTGAACTCTTATACCACGACCTCTTTGTAATTTTCTTCAATCTCAAGATTTATTTTTCATGTTTTTCTCCATTAAATTTTCGTAATATTTTCTATTGATAAAATATTGATTTATGGTATCATTAATATTGCAAGAGGGAGTAAACTCTCGCATTCCCAACCCTAGTTGTTGGGGTTTTTATAATATGATAATGATATAATTTAATTAATTTAACTAAGCAAATTCGAGAGATATTACTGCTCTGGTGGATAACTAAACCTTAGCGTATTTTGAACCTTATGGATTATTTTTTTCTTGTAATTCTGGTTGATAGCATATGAAACTATTTAATCCACTTTTCCCTAAAAGTAGCTCTCTAACATCAATAACTATGATTTGTTTATCATTAAAAAGTATTGACATAATATCTAATACTTTTTCTTGGGTTTCTTTATGATTAAAACTAGGAATTAAAACTATTTTATTACTAATGTATAAATTAACATAACTAGTTACTAATTTTTGATTGGGAAGTACTACTTGATGATAAATATTATAATCAATTAGTTTAATATCTTCTTCATTGCGAACGTCCATGGGTGGTAAAGGAACTTTAATGACATTATAACGTTTACCGTGAACATTAGTAGCTCGTAATAAAATATCATAAGCAGCTTTTACTGCTTGATAGCGATCATCTTCGGCATTATTAGTTCAACTTACTAAAATGGTTTTATTGTCAACTACATACATTATATTTTCTAAACGACCTTTAGTTTCATCAAAAGGTAAGCCATGAGGAATTCAAATAATGTTAATAACATTTAAATAATTTTTTAAATAGTCTTCAGCTTGTTCGACAGTTAAACTAGGATTACGATCTTCACACATAATCCCTTCATAACTGGCAAAACATGTTTGGTCATTATCAATCATAATCATACTTGCTATTAAAGTTGTTGCTAATATTTTTTTCATAGTTATCACTTTTACTACCATTATAGCAACTATAGTATGAAAATTTCAAAAAATTTAGCCTTTAAAAGTCAGTCTAATTATGGAAATAGACTTGATTTATTGTTTTAATTTAAGTATTAAAATTATTTATTATTATTCATTGTTATTTGAATTTTTTTTAATGTTTGAAAGAATTTCATCAATCTTTTTAACTTTAGTACTAGTTTCATCATATTTAAAACGGAGAATCGGTACTTTATATTTACTACTAGTTTTAGCTAAAGCACTACGACAGAAACCTTTCGCCTTTTCTAAAGCCACACTTACTGCTTTGATATCAATGTTATCAAAGTAAATAGTTCAATAAATGGTTGCATAACTATTATCTTTAGTAATTTTAACATCAGTAATAGTAATATCTTTGAATAAAATATTGTTAGCTTGTGTTTTAAGAATAATGTTTATTTCTTTTTTAAAAGCACTTGCTTGTTGCTCTAATTTTAATAAGACCATGTTATTTCTCCAATACTTCCTCAACTAAGAATGATTCAATAATATCATTTTCTTTTAAGTCATTATAGTTTTTAATAGTAATTCCACATTGCGTTTCTTTTTTTGCTTCTTTTAAATCATTTTTTTCATGTTTTAAAGTGCTAATATCACCAGTGTAAATTACAACATCATCACGAATGATATGAACTTTACTATTACGTTTAATTAACCCATCAATAACCACACAACCAGCAATTGTTCCTACTTTTGAGAAGTGAAAGGTTTGGATTACTCGTGCTTGACCAAGGACTTTATCTTCAAAAGTTGGCTCTAGTAGTCCTTTAGCGGCTAATTGTAGTTCTTCAGTTACTTTGTAAATAATGTTATGTAACCTGATTTCAACGCCAGCATTTTCTGCTGCGGTGCGAACAACATTATTAGGGCGAACATTGAAACCATAAACAATACTATTTGAAGTTTGGGCTAGTTTAATATCAGATTCACTAATTCCGCCAACAGTGGCCCGAATAAATTTAACAGTAATATCATTAACATTAATTTTTTGTACGGCTTGCACAATTGCTTGGACTGAACCTTGCGTGTCAGCACGAAGAATAACGTTAATTTGTTTTAATTCACCATCAGATGCATCTTGTACTAAGTTACCTAAAGTAATTTGACAATTATTACGTGATGTATTTGTTTCTTGTGTTTTTCGTGCAAGAGCTATTCTTCGTGCTGTTTTATCATCATTAAAAACAATAAATGATTCACCAGGACTAGGTGCAGTTTCAAAACCTAATACTTGGACAGGCATTGATGGCCCTGCTTTAGTAATTTCTTTTCCTAAATCATTGATTAAGCGTTTAATTTTTCCTTTAACACTACCTGCTACGACAATATCGGTTACTTTTAATGTTCCACCTTGTACTAATAATGTACAAATTGATCCAACGTTTTTATCATGGTGTGATTCAATAACTGTTCCATTAGCAATGCGACTAGGATTAGCTGTTAATTCTTTAAGTTCTGCAACTACTAGTATCGCTTCTAACAAGTCATCAATACCTTGATGTTTTAAGGCACTACCATAAACAAAGATAGTATCACCACCTCATTCTTCACTAGTTAATCCACATACTGATAGTTCATTCATAATGCGGTCAGTGTTAACGGTAGGTTTATCCATTTTGTTAACAAAAACAATAATGGAAACGCCAGCTACTTTGGCATGGTCAATAGCTTCACGGGTTTGAGGCATAACACCATCATCAGCAGCTACTACTAATATGACAATATCGGTAATTTTAGAACCACGAGAACGCATTTCTGTAAATGCTTCGTGACCTGGTGTGTCAATAAAAGTAATTAGTTTATTAGTTGCAGTTTTTACTTGATAAGCACCGATGTGTTGGGTAATACCACCATGCTCTTTGTGTGTAATTTTAGAATTACGAATGGTATCTAGTAGTGTTGTTTTGCCGTGGTCAACGTGTCCCATGATGGTTACCACTGGTGGGCGTTCTACTAGTTTTTTCGGGTCATTATCTAATTCTATATTTTCTAATAGGTTTTCATAAGTAATGACTTTGGTTTCTTCAAAGTCAAAACCTCATTCTAAACAGATTTCAGCCATGCTATCTTTGTCCAATACTTTATTTTGATTAAATAGTTGACCTTTTTTCATGAAGTATCGGATGATGTCGGTTACTGGGTGATTTAAACTTTTGGCAAATTCTGATATTGTTAGTGGTTCACTAAATAAGAATGTTCCTTTTTCGTTAATTCGTGATGTTTTTTGTTTTAATTGTTGGTTAATATTTTGTGTTTGTTGAGATACTCGTTTTTTTGCCATGTGCATCTCGCCTTTCGTTTGGGAAAATTAGTCTCAATTTTCTTGGATTTCTTTTATTAGTGCATCATAAAATTCATTGGGAATTTTTGTTTTTAGCGCACGTGCTAATCCCTGATTTTTTTTCAATTGAGGAATTAAATTCAATCTGGGTTGGATGTAAGCACCACGACCAGCATGTTTACCAGAAGTATCAATTAGCAGTGTCCCGTCTTTGGTAACAACAATTCTAATTAGTTCGCGTTTTGGTAAAATAGTGTTAGTAATAACACATTTGCGCATAGAGATTTTTTTGCGTTGGATTAATGGGTGATTTTCCATAAACTCCTCCTTTTATTTAATAACGAACTTTATTATTTCAGTGGGTTTTCTTTTTCAACTCTTTGATAAAATTATCGTACTCGTTTTCTTTAATATTACCATTTCAAGTGAATTTAATATTGTTTTCTTGTGCTTGTTCTAATGAAGAAATATTAATGTTTCAGTGAGTAACTCCAGCTGCTAGTTTTGCTGCCATGCCATTTTTACCAATGGCTAATGATAACTGTTCAGTTGGGACAATAATATTAGCTTGTTTATTTTGTTCGTCAATCGTAATTGAAATAACTTTAGCAGGTGTTAAAGCGTTAATAATATAAGTTTTAATATCAGGGCTTCAAGCAATAATATCAATTTTTTCACCACTTAGTTCAGTAGTAACTAGTTTTGTTCGTTCGCCGTTTTTACCAATACAAGCTCCGATTCCATCAATACTTGGGTCATGACTTAAAATGGCTACTTTAGCACGAATCCCAGGAATGCGGGCCACATCTTTTATTTCAATTACGCCTTGAGCAATTTCTGGTACTTCTAATTCTAGTAAACAACGTAAGAAGTTGGGATGAGTTCTTGATGCTAAGATTTGACCATAGTTTTTATTTTTAATGATGTCCTCAACATAAAATTTAATGTGTTCAGTATTAACAATTGGTGTATCTTTGGTTGGAATTTCATTAGGAATTTGATTTTGACGTGGTAAAAAGGCATAAGCACGTCCAATTTTAATAAGCATGTATGTTTCTTCTCTGCTTTCAACAGTACCAATTAAGATATGGTCTTTTTTGTCAATGAATTCATCGTAAATTGATGTTTTTTCAGCTTCACGAATTGATTGTTTGACTACTTGAATAGCTTGAAAAATTGATAAACGTGAAAATTGATCAGTGGGGATTAGTTTGGTATATGTATCACCAATCGTTAAATCTGGATTTAACTTTTTAACAGTTGATAAAGCAATTTCAGTATCAATATCTTCTACCTTTGCTACTACTTTTAAATCTTGATAAATTTTAATTTCGCCTTTTTGCAAAGCAATTTGAACACGGATATTTTCAAGTGTATCACTTTGACTTTGACGTTCATAAGCTTTAATTAACCCTTCCTTTAAAGCTTCGATAATGTCTTCTTCATTAATTTGTTTTTCTTCAGCGATTTCTTTAATTGCTGCTAAAATAACCTCATTGCGTTCTTTTTCGCTCATTTTATCCTCCTTAAAGTTTGGTAAATAAATTATGTTTTTATAATATTTGAAATAGATTTATTTCAAAATGTTTATATATTAATTATTCTCTGATAAAGAAAGATTAATATATTACATTAAAAATAATAAAGACAGCTTGTAGCTGTCTTGCTATAATTCTAATTCATAAATTATTATACAATAATCTTATTGATAAAACAATATTTTCAAACAATAAAATTTATTTTACAGTAACTTTGAACACCTATAATTTAGAAAGAAAGACAAATTTGCTGGTTTTTAATGACTTAGTTACTAAACTTTGTTATGATAAATAGTGTTTAGATATAGATATTAGAAAAACATAAGGTTATATTATTCAATAATAAAAGAATGGTGGATAAGTGTATATGTTTAAAAAAGATGGTGTTATTAGTCTAATTGACTATTTTAATATGACAATTATGGTTAATTATCTTAATTTGGAAAAAACTAAATCACAAAAGAAAATTGATAAGAACTTAAAATTTGAAATTGAAAATGTGATGTTGGATTTGAGAAGTTTATTTTTACAATTAGAAGGCTTAGTAAAAACTATTAATACTAATCAAACGCAAATTATATTTAAAAATTTACTTAGTCAAGAACAATTTGTACTATTTGAAGATATAATAAAAAATTAATTTAGATCTAGTAGACTTTTTAGTTCAGTTTCACTTAAGTTAGTAATTAGTTGTGCATCATCAGAACTATCAATTACAGAATCAATCATTGCTCGTTTTTTATCTTGAATGGTAATGATTTTTTCTTCAATTGTGCCTTTGGTAATTAGTTTGATGACTTGGACAACTTTTTTTTGTCCAATGCGGTGGGCACGGTCAGTAGCTTGGTTTTCTGTTGATGGATTTCATCATGGATCAAAGTGAATTACAACATCAGCGCTAGTTAAATTAAGACCAACTCCTCCTGCTTTTAAAGAAATTAGAAATACGCTAATATTTTTATCATTATTAAATTCTTCTACCATCGCTAAACGTGATTGGGTTTTAGTGCTACCATCTAAATAAAGAAAGTTAATATTTAATTTTTCACAAATGGGAGCAATATTTTTTAAAACACGAGTAAATTGAGAGAAAATTAAAATTTTATGTCCTAAACCAATTAACTCTGATAGCATGTCTTTTAAAGCATCAATTTTAGCACTTTCATTAGCATAACCTTCATTTAAAATACTAGGGTCACAACAAATTTGACGTAACATTGTTAAGACAGCTAAAATTTTAATTTTGCTTTGGTTAAAACCTTTAGTATCAATGGTAGCATCTAAATCTTTTTTGGCAGCACTCACGTAGGCACTATACATTTTTTTCTGACGGTCAGTCATCTCAATAATAATTTTATTTTCAATTTTATCAGGTAACTCTAAAGTTACATCTTTTTTTAATCTTCGCAAAATAAAAGGTTGTACTTTACTATTTAATTCGTTTAATAACAGTTTATCTTCATTTTTAACAATTGGTGTTTCATATTGTTTTTTAAATTTATGGTGTGATAATAAGAAACCAGGTAATACAAAATCAAAGATTGATCATAGCTCTGTTAAATTGTTTTCAATTGGTGTTCCTGTTAGGGCAAACCGAATCGGAGCATTAATATCTTTAGTAGCTTTGGCATTTAACGAAGTAGGATTTTTAATGTGTTGGGCTTCATCAATAAAGCAATGAGAAAATGATAGAGATTCATATTGAGTAAAATCACGTCGTAATAGTGGATATGAAGTAATTAACACTTGGTAATTTTGATGATCAGATAAGATAGATTTTCTTGTCGCTTTGTCACCAGCAATAACAATAGTTTTTATGTGAGGAGCAAACTTATTGAATTCACTTTCTCAGTTGTAAATAATAGAAGCAGGGCCAATAATTAATATTGGTTTCATGCTGGGATTTTCTTCGTATTCTTGAGCAATATAACTAATAGTTTGTAATGTTTTTCCAAGACCCATTTCATCAGCTAGAATGCCACCAAACCCAATTCCGGCTAAGGTTTTTAATCATTGATGACCTTTGATTTGATAATCACGTAATGTAGCATTAAGGTTTGAATTAATAGTAATTTTATTTTCTGCAAAATTTTTAACTTTTTTAACAAAATCTTTAAAAAATTGATCTTTTTTAATTGACACACCTTTAAATGATTTTAGTTGTTGCTCTAAAAAGAAGGCGTTAAATTTTGGTAATTTTAATTTACCAGGTGCTAGAACATTTACTGGGACATCAAATTTATCAATCAATTTCGCAAATTTTTGTAGTGTTTTATTTTGCAAGTCAATAATCGCACCATCTTCTAAGCGGTGATATTTATTAGTAGATTTCATGGCATTAAAGATTGCTTGTAGTTCTGTAGCAGGGATTTCGCCTAAGGCAAAATCAAATTCTAACAGACTATTTTCTGGGTTTAGACGAACAGCACTAGTAACTAATTTAAACTCAATAAAACGTACTTTTTTAAAATCATCAGTATAATAAATGGTTGAATGTTCTTCTAATGGTGGTAGGAATTGGTCTAGTAATTTCATAATATCATTAATATCACTTAAAAATAGTTGATTATCTTGTTTAACAAATGGTAGTAAATTGATAAAATTATAGTATTTTTTTTCTTTATCATAATCACGGATTACTAGTTTTGTAGGGTGATTACGATTATTATCTATATCAAACAAGACTTTACTGTAATTAAAAATTGGTTTTAAGATTACTGATTTTCCATCAAAATCAAAGTAACTTTCAATTACTAAACTGTTATTTTCAACATATTCTGGTAATTGTTCATCAATAGTAACAATATCTGTTTCTTGTTTTAAAACAGGAATAATATATTGAAATGCTTCTTGACTACCCTTTTCATCAAATAAAATTTCATTTTTATTTTGCAAGTTCATGGTTTGTAAAATAAACCCACTACTATTACGATATTTATCTTGTAAAAATGATATTTTATTGTTATCGAAAATGGTTTGTAGGCGGATAGTTAAAAATAAAGGGTTAGTCTTTTCATTTTTAATTAGAATTTTATTATCTTGGAGTTTAACACTTAAATTAACTTGGTAGTATTTTTCAGTTATGGGAACATTAGCATATAAAGTATCTTTTATTACTAAATCAATTCTTTCATTTTTCATAAACTTGAAAAAACGTTCCGTTTGTAACGCTAACATATTAAAACAATTGCTTCTATTTTTATGATAAACATAGTTAAATTGTGCTATTTGGGAATGATTAAACAACTCTGTTTCTTCTTTTAAAAATTTTAATAATCTTAAAAATTTGTTACTATATTGTTCTGATTCAGGAATTAAAGGAATACCATAAAGATTGGCAAAACGTCTTTCTTGCACAAATGTCGGTTTTTCTTTCATTAATAATTCCAAAAATTCATTAATATCTTTTACTTCTTTGAAATTTTTAATTCCGACACTAAATTTTAATGCAGCTTTGTTTTCATTAATAATTTCACATGTAATTTTACAATCAATAGTATCTGTTGTTACAATTTTATTAGATGATTGTTGCATTTTAAAAAAGTTAATTAAATCAGTAGTTGGTTGGAGAAAGCCACTTCATTGTAAAATATCTCCATTTGATTTATAAAAACAATAAAGTAAAGCACCAATAATATGTTTACAATCAGCTCGATTAGTTAAAACATACATGCAATTACATGTTACCTTTTCTAACTCAACTTTATTATTAAAATATAAAAAACTAATTCCAACTTTATACTCTTCATTACTTTGTGAAGCTAAACAGGAAAAAATAAAAATCAATTGATTTCTTTCATTACTGATATTAATTATTTCTTTTTTAAGTAATGTTAAATAATTATTTTTATATATGCTTTGACCACGATATAATATTGTAGTTGGTGCTATTTGTTTAATGAATTCAATATTAAAATTTGACATTTTAGTTATTTTTGCTCCTTCAATTTAGTTAAAAGTTATTATATAATTATACCTAAAAGTATATTTTTAAAATATAGAAAAACTAAATATTTTAAAATTATTCCTGTGTCCCAAAATGAGATATTATTATTGTGATCTTAATCTAAATTGTGGATCATTGGGGAATATTAATTTTACTATAAATTTTTTTAAATTGTTTATTTTACATGTTTATTATAGATTTAATTTGATTGTTATAATTTATAAATTATTTAAAATTAAAATCGTAGAAGTCTAATAAAAAGTTTGTAATTTCTATAATAATTTATTCCGCTTTGATTTAGAAATTAATGGTTATAACTATGGAATGTTTAGTAGAAATAATATTACTATTAAACAAGGTGATAATGATTCAATTTGACCTGCTTAATCCTAAATTCTATAAAGTTTTAACATTAATAAATGAAATGGAGCTACTAAGAAAACCCTTAGTAACTCCATTTTAAGAAAAGTCTTTATTCTAGAATTCTTTAGCAGCAGATTTAATTTTAGTATCATATTTATCAATTAATTGTTCAGGTGTTAAATCACCTTCTGGCTTAACTTTTGTTCCTGCTACTAATATCGGTTCTACTACTTTTGCCCCAACAAAGTTTCAAGTGCCACGTAAATATTCAGTATGATTTCCTCAAGGATATCAACTAAAGGGTGCACCTTGTGTTGTTAAGATTTGTACTTTTAAGTTATCTAATAAACCAATGGCGTCACCCTTTTTTTGATATTTATAAGAGAAAGTTTTGTTAGCTACTAGAATATGATCTAAGTATGTTTTGCCAATAGGACTAATATTAAAATTAATCATCGGTGAAACAAAAATTACTTTTTGGACACTTTTTAATTGGTTAATATAAAAATCTGAGTCAGTCTCATTGAAATATTCATTAAAGTTATGAGTATTAATATTTTTTTTACTCATATCTATTTCATTTAAATCTAATTCAATAATTTCGTCTTCTTGATGAAATTCACGATAATATTTAACAAAACGATTACCTAGTGCTGTTGAATATGATTTTTCTTTGGTAATTGGTGATGATTTGATTACTAATACTTTGTTTGACATTATTTTTCGTTACCTCCTAATATTTTTATAATTATGATTCTATCATTTTTAATAGTTTTGTTTGTATTTAATAAAAATCGCTAAAACATGTTTAATATGAAATTTCAAGATATTTTATTTTCAAATTTTCTCCCACACATGTATGCAAAAATAACAAATAAATATCAATGAATTCTTGGGTATTGCTTGATATTTATGTGATACAATCTTAATTATATATAGGATTAAAAAAAGGAGCAAGGAAATGGAAGAGAAATATTCAATAAATTCTAAAAATATTATTAAAGAAAGAAATGATTTTATAGAAACTTTAGTAAAAGAAAAACTATCTGTTAATTTAGCACATTTAGAAATGAGTAGAGCATTAAAAGAAAATCAAAAAATTGTAAGTGTTTGCTTAGAATTTCAAGAAGAATATGTAGCAACTATTAATGATAGTAATGAAAAACTAGCAGTTGCCAACAATATCAGTAAAACTAAGATTATTTTGGGATTTTATGATTTTTTTATTACTACTTTCAAAAAAGCTGCTAGCACTAAAAAAGCATTATTTAAAAAGACAACACGCTCAATTGTTTTTGAAAAAATAATTTTTTTATTAATTGATATGAATATTAAAGTTGGTAAAAATACTAATCAGCTTCGTAAACAATTTACTACTCAAATTAATAAAATGATTGATAAAATAATTTCACTAAATAAAAAATATCATTATTTAAAAATTGAAATGGAAAGTTTTCAAGAGATTTCATTAATCAAATTATTTTATGAGATTGGTGTTGATTTTAACCAATTACTTAATCATGTTATTACTGAAAAGAATAAAGAAATAAAATATTCACCATTACATTTAGCAGCAAATAGTGGAAATTATGAATTAGTAAGAGCAATTTTATCATGAGGAGTTGATATTAATGTTGTTGATGGATTAGGAGCTAATGCTTTGTTTATTGCTGCTTATCAGGAAAATATTGCCATAGTAAAATATTTATTAGCAAATGGTGCTAATATTAACATTTTAGCTGATGATGTTAGTACTATTGAAATGCTGATTGAGAAAAATAATCATGAAATACTACAGTTATTAATTGATAGTGGTGCTGACGTTAATATTAGAGATAAAAACTATAAAGTGCCTCTTTATATAGCTATTGAAACTAATAACATTAAACTTATTCAATTATTAATTGATAATGGTGCTGATATTACTAATAATAATGCTTTGCTATTAGTCATTACTGCAATGATAAGCACGCCAACTGTTTTAAAACTACTATTGAATAATGGTGTTGATTTAAACATTAGCAGTGATTTAGATAATGATGTATCATTATTGCATACTGTTGTTACTTATAAGAAAAATAATTTTATTAAGTTACTTATTGAAAAAGGAATGAATATTAATAGTAAAGATAATAAATTTGGACATACTCCATTGCATACTGCAATTGTTAATAACAACAAAGAAGTTGCTGAAATATTATCAACACTTGGTGCTAATGTTTATATTAAAGATAGTAAAGGTCAAACCCCATTTTATTTAACACAAAAAAAGAAAAACTTTGACTTTATTAAGAATGTTAAAAACTAATTTACTATTTAACTTTGATATTTATCACAAATAAATAATTTTTTTCACCAATTATAGGAAATATTCATTATAATTTAAATAGATGTTAAACAAATACAAAGAATATAAGGAGTGAATTGAATGCTAAAATTAAAAGGCATTGGCGCTAGTAACGGTATCGCTGTAGCTAAAGCTTTAGTTTTAAAACATGAAGTAATTAAAACTAGTGATAAAAAGGTTAGTGAAAAAGAATTAGCTAATGAAATTAAAAAATTTCATGACGCTTTAGAAGCTGCTGGTAAAGAAATTAAAGTTTTAATTCAAAAAACAACAGTAACGATGGGTGAAGAAAAAGCTGCTGTTTTTGAAGCTCATCTTAGTGTCACAACCGACCCTGAACTAGTAGAAGGCGTAGAGGAACTAATTAAATCAGAAATGTTAAATGCAGCACGTGCTACTGAAATTGTTGCTAATAAAACTATTACTACTTTACAAGGAATGGATGATGACTATTTCCGTGAACGTGTTGGGGATGTCATTGATGTTCGTGATCGTATTTTAAGAAAAATCTTAAATATTAAAACTATCGATTTAACAAACATTAAAGAAGAAATAATTATTGTTAGTCATGATTTAACTCCATCAGAAACTAGTCAGTTAAATCCAAAATTTGTCAAAGGATTCTTATGCGATATTGGTGGTAGAACATCACATGCAGCCATTATGGCACGTAGTATTGGCATTCCTGCTGTTCTTGGTTTACAAGATGTGACTATTAAAATCAAAGATAATCAAATTTGTGCTTTAGATGGTAGTGAAGGAACCGTTGAAATTAATTTGGATGGTAGTGAAAAAGCGAAATGGGTTGCTAAACAAACATCATGAGTTAAATTGCAAGCAGAATTACTAGTATTTAAAGGCAAAAAAACTATAACTAAAGATAATCATGAAGTGAAATTAGAAGCTAATATTGGTTCACCAAAAGATATGGATAAAGTATTAGAATTTGATGCGCAAGGTGTAGGATTATTTAGAACTGAATTTTTATACATGGAAAGTAAAGATTTCCCTACGGAAGATTTCCAATTTGAACAATATAAAGCCGTATTGGAAAAAACAAAAAATCAAATTGTTATTAGAACTTTAGATATTGGTGGTGATAAAGAATTATCTTATCTAGATTTACCAAAAGAAATGAATCCATTCCTTGGTTATCGTGCTATTCGTTTATGTTTAGATCGTAAAGATATTTTTAAAACCCAATTACGTGCTTTATTGCGTGCCTCTGTCTTTGGTAAATTAGCTATTATGTTTCCAATGATTGCCACAGTTGAAGAGTTCAAAGCAGCCAAGGCATTAACTTTAGAATGTAAAGATGAATTAAAAAAAGCTAAGATTGGTGTTAGCGATGATATTAAAATTGGAATGATGATTGAAATTCCGGTTGCTGCTATTAATGCTGAAACATTTGCTAAATACGCTGATTTCTTTTCAATTGGTACAAATGATTTAATTCAATATAGTATTGCAGCTGACCGTATGTCAGAAAAAGTATCATATTTGTACCAACCATATCACCCTGCTATTTTACGTTTAATTAAAATGACAATTGATGGTGGTCATAAATATAATCGTCCTGTTGCCATGTGTGGTGAAATGGCTGGTGACCAAATTGCTGTCCCATTATTAGTAGGATTAGGGTTAGACGAATTTTCAATGTCAGCATCTAGTGTTTTAGAAACAAGAAAGATTATTAGTACTTTAAATAAAAAGGATATGGAACAATTAGTTACCAAAGCCTTAGAATGTGAAACGAACGATGAAGTTAAATCATTAGTTGAAAAAATGTTAAAAACAAAATAAAAAGGATATGTATAAAATGTATTGAAATTTTCAAGCAGTAGAAACACCTCAAACTACAACAACTGTTGGATTTATTGTGTGAATAACTTCATCAGTAGTGCTAGGAATGATTTTTTTAGGGATTCATTTATGATGAAGTAAACGACCAAATAATCAAAAGTATTTGAAGATTAGCAAAGAAGAAGGTATTTTAGTATTCATTAAACGTAAAATTTTTTTAATGATTGCCTTTATGTTTTTAGTTTCGTTAATAAGTTCCATTATGGCATTAATTAGTTGGTTAAATTAATAAAAGTTATGCTAGAATTATAAAGTATACATATATTGTAATTAAAGAGGAGAATAAAAATGCGAAAATGATTTTCAAAAAATACGGGTCAAAGTAAGAAATTAGAAATTTATGCCCCAGTTTCTGGAAAAATTATTAATCTTAGTGAAGTGCAAGATCCTGTTTTTTCCCAAGAAATGTTAGGAACTGGTTTTGCCATTATTCCTCATTATAAAGAAAAAGCAGGAATTAGTTTTGTTGCACCATTTAGTGGAGTTTTAGCAACTGTTTTCAGTACAGGTCATGCCTATGGTATTAAAGATGATACTACTGGTGTTGAATGTTTAGTTCATATTGGCATTGATACAGTTGAATTAGCAGGTAAAGGTTTTGACATTAAAGTTAAGCAAGGCAATAGAATTAATCAAAATGATGTTATGGTGATTGCAAATTTACAAGAAATCAAAGAAAAAGGTAAAAAAGAAGTTGTTACACCAATTTTATTTACTACTGAAACAATGTTAGACTATAAAGTTAATGTGTTAGTTAAAGGTGAAGTAACACAAGGACAATTAATTGCTGAGATTGTTAAAAAATAATAATTTTATAAAGAATAAATGCATCTAAGAATTATCTAGATGCATTTTAAAACACTTTTTTAATTAAATATACTAGAATTGCTTTAGTTTGAATAAATTATTAATTAATTTGATAAAATATTAATAAGCAGTTTTATTCTTGTGCTATTTTTGGAGGTTATTAAATTATTATGGATAATTTTTGGCAACAGTATTGATGAACAGTAGTCATTGGTATTTTAGCAGTCTTACTATTAATTTATATTATTTATCGCATTTATCAAATTTTTCATATTGACTATTATTGAGAACGAAATCTCCATTTTCCTCAATGAAGTAATGAAGGAATCATAACCCGTGATAATTATTTTTTACATACTGAATTTAAATTTGTTGATAATAGTAAGTATATTATTATTGGTGTTCATGGCATGGGTGCTTCGTTAACTGATTTTAAAACATCAACTAAATATTTTACTAAAAATGGCATTTCTTTTTTAAGTTTTGATCAACGTGGTTTTGGCGAAAATGAAAAATGAAAATATCATACATTAGGAACAACTATTAATGATATTAAAGATATTATTAGTGTTTTAAATGAACGATATCCTGATAAAAAGATTATCTTAATGGGTGAGTCATTAGGTTCTGCTTTAACAGCATTAGCTGCTAAGAAATTAACTAAAATGATTGATGGTGCAATATTAACTAATTTTGTTACTAAAAAACAAGTATTTAAATTAAAACCATCATTGGTTTGTCAATCGTTATGAGGTTTTCTGTTTCATAAGCATCATAATTTACCGCTTACTTTTGAAATGGAAGAAATATCAACTAATCCTAAATATATTAAAAATGGTAAAATGCGAGCAATGACTAATATGAAATTTACTTTGTTATTTTCCTTGCAAGCACAAAAGTTAAGTAAAAATGTTCCTAAAAATCTTAATAGTGCTAAATGTCCAGTTTTAATTGTGCAATCAGGTAAAGATGCATTTGCTGATTTCAATAAGATTAAAATTAATAATAAACATTGGCGAGATGGGATTACTTATAATTTCTACGAAAATGGCAAGCATGCAATTTTAAATGAGTCTAATATTATTGAAATTTTAGATGATGTTAAGAAGTGAATTGATTCTTCAAATGTTTAGCCATAAAACTTGTTAGTTGTTTAAACAACTAACAAGTTTTAAATATTAAGTAAATAAAAGATAATGTTTTAACTTAAAGTAGTAGTTAAAAAATAACTTTCATATGTTAATGTGTCCATAACAATACTTTTATTAAGATTAATTGCGCCTAAGTTTAAATAATTAGTAGGAAAATTTTAATATTATTTCCAGTTTTGTCTATCACATATGATTTACTTTGTCCATTAGTAAATAGTGAAAACATCAAATAATTAGTGTTTACTACAACAGGTTTTGTGGCAAAATCATAACTAATAGGTAAATTATTAATTTTAATTTGAGTATAGTTTAATTCATTTGTTATAATATTTTGACTAATTAAGTAAGATGATTCATTTTGATTAAAAATTATGCCAAGATTATTAGTACAAAATTTAAAGTCACCTGAATGCTTTAGCGCAGAAAAAGAACCATCAATATTTATTTGATATAACGTATCACCTTCTGTGATAATGGTTTTATTGTTTAAAAATTCTAGACCTGTACTTTTAAAATCTAATAATTTTAAAGTGACATAATTATTATTAGTAACTCAGTAGGTTTGCTTGTCAACTGTTGTTAATATACCATTTTGATCATTGAACATTTTAATATCAGCAAAATAAATATCATCAAATTCTTGGATTTGTTTGTTATTAACAATATCATAAATAATTGTAATGCCTACTTTTTTTGTAGGGAATACTTTTATTTTTAAAATAGCAACTAGATTATTACTAATTTTCTTGACATCCAAAACTTCAGTATTTAATTTTATAATATCTATTTTTTCATTGTTAATAGTTAATAAAAATCCAATATGATTTTTATCAATAATCATGATATGAGTATCATCAATTATTTGAGTATTTATAATTTCTACATTTTTTAAAATATCAAAACTGTTTAGATCAACAAATTTATATTTTTTATTAACTAAAAAGAACTGAAATGGTTCGTTAACAGTTTTTCCACCAATAATAATAGCATAATTATCATTAATAATTTGGGTAAAATCATTAGAATTAAGATCGGCATTGTATAAATTAGTATTTTTAATTTCACCTTGGGAATTAATGAAAAAAAGTTTATTAGTTTTTTGTTCTTTAAAAACACTAGTTGTATTATTTCAATATGTTAAACTTTGGATATTTTTATTAGTTTTAGTAAATTTTCATGATAGGTTTGATACAGTTTTTGTAGTATTGGTAAGTGTTAATTGATGATGATTAATAGTTGGTGCTACAGTTCCTATTACAGTTGCTGTTGCAATTAATGCTAATAATGATTTCATAATTTCATTCCTTTCCAAAATACTAAAAATAGTATTTGTAAGTAATTATATATAATAAGTGTTATTTTATATTTTTTTAAATCAAGAAAATAGTAGGTGTTAATTTTGTAAGTAAGGTAGTGTTATTATTTGGTTAAATTGGTTCTCCATCCATATTACTGATTAATCGAATAAGTATATTTATCATTATATAATAATATAATACACTTAGAATGTTTCACAAAATAAGTGATACTTTCAACATAATAAGACAGAAAGAGGGTAAGAATTTATGAGAAAACTATTATCTTTATTAACAGTATTAATTTTGACAGTACCAGTTCCATTAAATGTTGTAGCTTGTGGTAGTAAAGCAAATCCAACACCTAATCCAGATAATGAACCAATAGATACTATAGGTTTATTGAAAACAGCAGAAAACAAAATCTCTGAATTATTTGGAAATCTAATTATAGAAAATAAGAATTTATTAAAACCAAGTAATTTTGGTCAAAAAAATACAGGATCATTGTTAACAGGAGTTGATGCTGCTGCGGTAGGAGTCATTTCCAATCTTGCTTTAACAAATTCATTTTATGATATTTTTAAAGAAAATATTAAAAGTTTTGGTTCATATTTAGCAAATGATGAAAAGTTAAAATTATTATTTTATGGTATTAATAGTAATGAAATTTTAAAGTTAGATGAAAATAAATCAACAATTAATAAAAAAACTTTTGAGGAATGAAAACAAGATGGTGCATTTGGTATTTCTGATTATACATCAACCAAATATAAAGTTGATAGTTGAAATTACCTAAGTTCTAGATTAGTTTTAACTTTAAAATATAAAGCTAATGATGGTCAAATCACAGATTATGAATTAGACCAAAATTATGATTTTTATTTAGCTAACGATGAAGCACAATTAAGTACTATTGTTCACTTAGCTAGCGATAATGTCGTTAATAATTTAAAAAACTATTTAATTGAAATTAAAGGAAATAATAAATTTAATTTATCAAAATGAATTCAAGACCAAGATTTATTACAAAATTTTAAAAACAACATAACAACAAAAATCAATAATTCTAAAGTTACAATTATTGATTCAAATTTAGATGAAACATCAGTAATGACGGGAAATGTATTAGATGGATCTGAACCTACTATTTTTACTAAAGATAAGCAGCAAGTAATTCAAGATATTAAAAATCTTGCTTCAAAAAATAATGAAGAATTTGAAAAAAAATTAAATTCATGAACAAGCAAGAGTTTAATTGCACCACAAGACTTAGATAAAGTTACTTTAATTGGTAGTTATCAACTTAATAATTGAAAATACAATGATTTAATTTTAATACCTACTAAAATTTCAACAGTAGTTATAGGAAATCAAACAAGAAATGAAAAAATTGAGGATGATTCTAATAAATTTGCAGAACTTTTTTCTACAGAAGGTATTTTAATAAATAAATTTTGAAATACAAAATTAGGAGATGCTTCTTATGATACTGGTTTTGTGATGAATGCTTCAGATTTTGATGCTTATGATACCAATAATAGTACTTTTAATGATGCACTTTTATATATGAGTGAAAAAGTAAAAAGTTTTGCTGTTAGCAAAAATATTTTAAATAGCAGTGATTTTTGTACTTGCATTAATTACTATAATGGAAGTGATATTGGGAATACTATTTTAAATACAAAAAAATAGATGATAAATTTTATATGAGTGGTATAAAGAGATTTGATATAAATTTTGGGGTATGTATATAATGGTTTTTCTTCTACTAATTTTACAATTAAAAAAGGTGTAGATAATAAAGTTTGACCATAACAAAATTTTTACAGTTCAGACAATACATCATTTATTAGTAGAAAGAATTTACTTTGAATTTATTATAATTTAAAGTTAAGATAAGTTAGTTCCACAAGTAAAGTATTGATGTTAGTTGAATTTGCATACTTAATTTAATATCTTGGTGATACAGTTCAGTATTTAAGTGACAAGACTAGTGCTTTAGCGACTGCAAAAGGTATTATCAATAATAATGATTTACTAATGATGAAAAATTATCATACAGGCACATCGGGACAAAATTTTAATAATCAAGCTTTAAATACTATAAATTAGTTGATAATAATAAATTTATACATACACAAGGAAGAGGTATTATTGATGTTTGGATGTATTTTAATAGTTTTGCGTATTCATTTGGTTATAGTTCTGTAAACTATATTGTTAATAAAGGTGAAAATAATAAAATTTGAAGTTAATAAATTATTTATCTAGTGGGTAGAATATTAGAATATTCCCACTAGATATTAATTATTAAGGAGTTATGCATATGACTACTAATAAAAGCAGTTGAAATAATTTATTTCAATTTATTTTAATTAAAATTTCTTATTCTTTTATTACCTTATTTTTAATATGCTTGTCATTATTTGTTTCTTTAATCACAACTTTTGTTTTTTTTAACTTAAAATTAGACGCTAATAAATTTTTTATTAATTTTCAATATTATATTATGATTTTATATGGCATTCTTTTATTTATTTTTGTTTTAATAAACGCAATTAAATTATTTGGAACGCAAGTTGAAGATAGTTCTTTTCTTTTATTATTAACTAAACCTTATTCGGTTAAGTCTAAAGTTCCTACTTTATTAGAGTATAATCTTACTAATTCTTATGTTGAAGAATCAGGTGTCAAAACAAATTTAAATGCCAATGATTGAACTAAAGCTTTTAAAGATAGTACAACTTATGTTCGTTTTAACGGGTCTTTGCGTAATCAATATGATGCGATATTTTTAAATCCCGTTTATATTTTACTAAGAACTGTCGAAGACTACATTTATAATCAAATATTAACTTATTACTTAGTAGCAAATAACCAAATTAATAATGATGAAAATTTTGCAAAATATAATAGTACTATGAAAATATATAAAGTTCTTAATTATTTTAATTTTATTGAACATTGAAGTCAATTGTGAACTTATTTCCAAGGCTATTATGGTGATTTTTGATTTAAACCATTAGCACTTTCTGCTATTGATTTTAATATTCAAAAAAATTCTTTATTTAGTTATCCAGATTTTACTTTTCATTTAACTAGTGATTTTAAAATAAATGTCAATGCTATACAAAGTATTCAAAATAATGTAACTATTATTCTTGTTTATAGTGGTTTATGCATTTTCCTGTTTGGATTATCAACTTTCTTATTTATGAAAAAAGTTATTAGTTAGAAGTCAGAAAACATACCATCACAAAATAATTATAAGAGATTAGGGTATGATTTTAATTTTTATTTTCGTACTTGTGATTACAATTCGAGATGATAAATATGCTCAATTAATAAAAAACCAACCTAGTTAAAAACTATGGTTGGTTTAAAAGCATTTATTATAATAAGTATTTAACCCATAATTCCTGCTTCATATAAATGTTTAAAGTGGCCTTCTTTAATTTTTAATTCATCAAAAGTGCCAATTTGCACTAATCCTTTTCCTTTTTCTAATACTAAGATTTTATCAACAGTTTTAATGGTTGATAAACGGTGAGCAATAACAATACTTGTCCGACCAATCATCAACTTATTAAATTGAGCTTGAATTTCTTTTTCAACAATGTTATCAAGCACACTTGTGGCTTCATCTAAGATTAGTAATTCAGGATTTTTTAAAAGATACGGGCAATGGCAACTCTTTGTTTTTGACCACCAGATAAGTTAATACCACGTTCTCCTAAAATAGTATTATAACCATTAGGTAGTTCTTGAATATAGTCATGAAGATTAGCCTTTGTTGCTGCTGCTTTGATTTCATCTAATGTTGCACCTTGCTTGGTATAACTAATGTTTTCAGCAAAGGTACCATATAAAATTTGTGGATCTTGTTCAATATAACCAATGTGATGTAAATATTGTGCTAAATCAACATCACGTAAGTCAGTATCTTTGTTAATTAAAATCCGACCTTGAGCAGGATCATAATAACGTAATAATAATTTTGAAATAGTAGTTTTTCCAACTCCTGTGGCACCAATAATGACATAACTTTTTCCTTTTTCAAATGTGAAATTAAAGTTTTCTAAGATTCATGCTTCTTTATCATCATAACGGAAGTTAACATTTTCAAAAATAATATCATTAGTAATTTCATTAACTGCTAAAGCATTATCTTTCGTTTTAATTTTTGGTTCAACTTCTAAAATTTCGTTAACTCGGATAATTGAAGTTGATGTTTTAGCAAGGTTACCAAGTAAGACAATACTTTGAATAACAGGGAAAATTAAAGTATTAACAGCTAAGATAAAAGCAATTAAAGTTGTGGGTTGTAACATTCCTTTATTAACGAAAATAAATCCTGCTACTAATCCAACAATATTAATACCTGTTAGTAGGGTAATTAGTAATGCTCTAGTAAAACTATCAAAGGTAATAGTTTTCTTAGCAGCTTGATAGTATTTAAGATGTTCATTGAAAAATCTTTCATTTTCTGTTTTTTCGGTAGCATTACTTTTGATTAAGGTAATGGTGCTTAAACGGTCGGTAATATCAGCATTAACATCAGTATATACTTTTCGTCATTTGTAGTTTAAGTAACGAATAATTTGAACATTTAATATTGATACTACTAAGATTAATAAGACAATTCCTAAAACAATTAATGATAACTGTCAGTTTAAAGAGAAAATAACATAAATTGAGCCGAAAAAGGTAACAACAGAACTAAGAATAGTTAAAGGAATTGATTGCATGTTTTCACCAATCACACCTGTATCACTAATAAGTTTAGTTAGAGTGTCGCCAATTTTACGGTCTTCATAATATGACATATCTAATTCTAATAAATGTTTTAAAACTTTATTACGATATTCAATTTCTACTTTAACACCAATCATACTTCCTGTTAAGTTACGAATATACATAAATAATCCTGAACCAATTTGTAAACTAATAAGAATGTAAGCTAAATTTAGAATGTTGCTTAAATTAGTAAAACCATCAGGTTTTGCTAAAAAGTTATTGGTAATTTTAGGGATGATTACTGACACTGCAGCTGATATTACAGTTGCGAGCATGGCAATCATATAAAGGATTGGATACTTTTTAAAGTATTTAAAACAGTTAACATGAAGCCACTTTTTTTAATACGTAGTATTGTATTGTATTTTAATATTATTAGTTTTATAATAGTTTTATAAACACATAAATGGAATATTTGCTTAATTTATTTAAGCCTATTTAGTAACTATACTAGATAGGTTTTTTTGTGTTTAAAAGTAAAAAAGAGATTAAAAAGAGAAAGAAGATAGTAAAAATGCCAATAACAAATAATCAAGAATATAGCCGTTTTAGTAAGAAACGAAGAAGAATTAGCAATTAAAATAGAAGAACCTGTAGTAAACACAGTAATAAAAATATCACTTGATGACAAAATTGCAGTTAGTCAACAAATTGGTGGTCTTATGCAAATGATTAAAGATAATCCTTTTGCTAAAGATTTAACTAACTTTTTAACCAATTTTAATAATCAATTAGGAAAATTAATCAGTGATAATTTATTACAAATTAAAACTATTCTTAGCGACTTTGAAAAAAATATTAAAAGTCAAACTGGTATGTCATCAGCAAATATTTTAAAATTAGTTTTATCAGTTGTTTCATCAATTGGTGCTGCAACTATTACTTTAGCTTTACATAATGCACATCCAATTGCACAATTAATGAATATTACTAATGCTGTTGCTAGAACAGCAGGTACTGTTTATGAAATAGCGCGTGGAAATAATTTAACTCCTTTAGAAGAACAAATTCTTGCAGGACTTGGTATACTTATAAATATTTCTTATTTCATTTCAACTTTAGAAGTAAATGTGGCAGACACAATATTTAAAACAGCGTTACAAGCAACAGATTTTACAATAGGAAATCCATTACCTTATGGCCTATTCACAAGTACTACTATTACAGGAGGTCTTAGTGCTGTACTAAATTTATGTAAAGCTCGTTTAAAAGCAGCAGGAAATGGAAACCTATATAAAACCCTAGATAGAATATCTACTATTTCAGGTGTCACATGTCAAACTGGTGTTCTGGCTGGTGGAGTATCATTATTTACTGTTAAACCAGAACTTTCTACTAAAGGTATAGTTGGTGGTCTTGTTGATGGTACATGTGGATTAACAGCTTCACTAATAGAACTATTTAATAATCCAAATTTTTATAAAGAAAATCCTATTGAACAGGAATTAAAAGAAATTATTGTTAATGTTAAAGAAAAGCTTAAACCTTTTTGCCCAGATACAGTAATTGAAATTGAAACTTTATCTGAATAAGTACAAGACACAAGTAGTTTAAATTCCAACTATTCGTGTTCATAAATTAGTAAAAGGTAACTATAATAACTATTTAATAATCAATTCTAAGTAGTAAGTATCATAATATACTTACTACTTTTTTCTATCCCTATTTCCTATCATTTCTTCCCCTTTTATCCTTATTTATTGCAATTATTTTATAAAGATGAGATAATATGGGTAATAGTGGGAAAGTGTGGGTGATATTAATGCTACTAGGCCAAGCCATATCAACTATTGATGAGAAAAAGCGGATGATAATTCCAGCCAAGTTTAGGGGTTACTTTCATGAAAATGAAACAGTTGTTGTCTCCAAAGGTTTTGAAGGATGTCTCGTTATTCGTAACGAACCTGAATTCATTAAATGACAAGACAAAATTTTAAAACAATCAGAAGGACAGAAAGAAGCACGAATTCTAGCGCGACAAGTATTTGCCAACTCAGAAGAATTAAAAATAGATGGTAAAGGTCGCATTAACATTCCCCACTCATTATTGATATTAGCTGATATTAAACAAAAAGTAATTATGATTGGACTGTCCAACAAAATTGAAATTTGATCAGAAACTAACTGAAATCGCTTTAACCAAGATACCAACGATAAATTTGAGTTAGCAGCAGCTACTCTAGATGAGATTTAACGATATGAATAATACCAATTTACTAGCACATGTTTCTGTTATGTTAACAGAAACTATCGATTTCTTAAATATTAAACCTGACGGGATTTATGTTGACTGTACCTTAGGCCGTGCTGGTCATAGTAAAGTCATCTTAAGTAAACTTACCTCTGGTAAACTATATGCCTTTGACCAAGATGAACAAGCCATTGTTCAAAGTAATGACATCTTACAACCCTTTGTTGATAAATATGAAATCATTAAAAGCAACTTCGTTCATCTTCGAAAACAATTGTTACAAAGAAACATTACGAAAGTTGATGGCATCTTATATGACTTAGGTATCTCATCACCACAAGTTGATGAAGATATTAGAGGTTTTAGTTATATGAAAGACGCTAAGCTTGATATGAGAATGGATCAATCACAAACACTAAGTGCTTGAGACATTGTTAACAACTATGATTATCAACAACTAGTAATGATTATTAGAAATTATGGTGATGAATCATTTGCTAGTAAGATTGCTAATAATATCATTAAAGCAAGAACTATTAAACCAATTAATACAACTTTTGAGTTAGTAGCGATTATTAAAAAATCATTACCAGCCAAAGCATTAAATAAACAACATCATCCTGCTAAAAAAACTTTTCAGGCCTTACGGATTGCCGTTAATAACGAATTAAACAACTTACAAGATTCGTTAAATCAAGCTTTAACTTTATTAAATCCCCAAGGCAGAATAGTAGTTATTAGTTTTCATTCTTTAGAAGATAGAATTGTCAAACAAACATTTAATAAAGTATTAATTGACCCTTTAGCCCAACTCTATGCCAAACTACCAATTGCTAGTAAGTGAACTCCTAAATATGAGTTAATCACAAAACGAGCTTTAGCACCAACGACCAAAGAAATTAACTTAAACCCACGAGCACGCAGTGCTAAGTTACGAGTTATTGCTTTTCTATAACTCTTAAAATTGTTTGGAGGTGAACTTATGAATTACCAAGAACTATATGTTGTTTGTCAAATTGAAGATTTCAATTTAAAATTAATGGTTAACAATTATGTTAATAATCAAATTCAAGTTCTATACAAAGCAAGAATAGAAAATGAACAGTTTGCTGAAAATGGTGTTATCATCAATCCTATTGCCACAGGTAATAGTTTACGCAAGATGCTTGATAAAATTAATAAAACTTTAAATATCAATGTGCAAAGAATTGTTTTAAGTTTGCCATCAAACAATTTAAAAATTTATCAATCACAAGCCATGATGGATTTTAAAGATGACAACCATATTATTACTAATGCTGATTGTAGCAAAGTGATTGATATGGCCAAAAACATTATTATTGATAGTACTGAGGTTGTATGCTTAACTAAACCTTACAGTTTTAAAGTTAATAATGAAAGAAGTAGTGAACAATTACCAATCGGGTTAAAAGGACAAGTATTGAATGTTGATGCGTTAGTTTATTCACTACCTAAAACTTTATATTCTTCACAATTAGAAGTATTTAAAAATGCCCAAGTTGATTTATTAACAGTTACCCTAGATCAGTTTGCCCTAGCATGTAATATTAATAACAACAATAATATTGTCTTAATTGATTGAAACTTAAATAGTACTAAAATTAGTGTATTTAACAATTCTGTTTTATATGCTACTACTAACATTAAAATTGGTTGAAATCAAATTATTCAAGCTTTAATGAAACAAATGCATTGTGGCTATGATAAAGCAGAAAAATATTTACAAAAGATTATTAACATTAATAGTAATTATTTATGTGATATTGTAGTTGATAAACATCTTAATGAACATAAACAAGAAATTTGCTTAACCAAATCTGATTTACAAACGACAGTGCAAAACCAAATTAATGAAATTATTACTTGTATTGAATATTTCCTAGACGAAGTAAGTAATAACAATAGTAGGGAAATGGAAGTTATTTGCACAGGTATTACTGTCGGATTAGCTGGCTTTGCTAATTATTTTAAAAATCATAGTAAACTAGCAACTATTAAATATATGTTAAATCAAAATTTAGGTGCCTACAGTTATAATTGAACTAGTTTAATTGGTGTTACCCACTACCAGCACTTGGTTAATGTTTTTAACAACAATATGATTTCATCGATAAATACTTTACCAATATTGCCAAAAGCCAATCACCATCGTTTACCACAAAATAATGAAACAAAAAAATATAATTCACCTAATTTCTCAAGTTATCAGTATAATGGTAATAGTAAATAGAATGAATTTTAAAAAAGTATTAAGGAGTTGAGAAAATGGAAAATGACAACACTAGTCAATTTGAACAGTTAGCCTCTATTATTAAAAACGATGTAGATGAAGACAATAAATTAGCCTCTATTCGTGTAATTGGTGTGGGGGGTGCTGGTAACAATGCTGTCAATCGCATGATTGAAGCGAAAGTAGAAGGTGTTGACTTCTATGTTGCTAATACTGACCAACAAGTTATTAATGCTTCGTTAGCAGCAAATAAAATTATCTTAGGAAAAGAATTGTCAAAAGGTTTAGGTGCTGGAGCAAATCCTGAGATTGGCAAACAAGCGGCAATTGAAAGTGAAGTTGAAATTAAACGTGCCCTTGGTGGTGCTGATATGGTTTTTATTGCTGCGGGCATGGGTGGTGGCACTGGAACTGGTGCAGCTCCGATTGTGGCAAGAATTGCTAAAGATTGTGGTGCCCTAACGATTGCCATTGTTACTAAACCATTTAAGTTTGAAGGACGTAATCGCAATGCTCATGCTGCGGTTGGAATTGAAAACTTAAAAAAACAAGTTGATGCTATTATCATTATTTCTAATGATAAGTTATTACAAGTCATTGGTAATATTCCTGTGAAAGATTCATTTAAAGAAGCAGATAATATTTTACGTCAAGGTGTACAAACTATTACTGATTTAATTGCTGTCCCAGCATTAATTAACTTGGATTTTGCTGATGTCAGAACTATTATTCAAAATAAAGGTAATGCGTTATTTGGAATTGGAATCGCAAAAGGTGAACATAAAGCCAAACAAGCAGCTACTAAAGCTATTTCATCACCATTACTAGATGATGTTGCCATTAAAGGTGCTAAAAATGCGATTGTTAATGTCACTGGTGGTGCGACAATGACTTTAACTGATGCTAATATCGCTGTGGATTTAGTGCGTGATGCTGCTGGTAGCGATGTTAACATTATTTTCGGTGTTGCTGTTAACGAACATTTAAATGATGAAATGATTGTTACTGTGATTGCTACTGGTTTTGATGAAAAATTAACAACAACATCTAATTTTGGTTTAACTTCTAAAATTGATAACCGCGATTTTGTTAATAGCACTAGTAAAACCCAATACATAAGTAATGAAATACAAGTTCAAACTAAGAAAAAAGAAGAACAACAACAAGCAATAGTTCAAGAAGCAATCATGGAAATTGATGATGATTTACCAACATTTTTAAGAAAAAGAAATCGAGGATAGAGTATTATGGGATGAAGAAAAAAACCAGTAGTTAATAATGATACTACTACTTCTATCAATAAGCATTTTAAAGAAGCAGTTCAAGAATTTGCTCCTAAAAGTTATCAAGAAATTGAACCGATGGCTAATGCTATGATTTTACAAAAACCAATTAAAATTGATTTAACAAATACTGTTGTTAACGACCGCAGAAGAATTATTGATTTTCTTTGTGGAATTTGTTATGTTGTGGGATTTACTGTTGATAAAACTGGCACTAATATTTATGAATTTAAAAATGAAAATTAAGAAAAATACAACTTAAAGTTTATATATTGTTTGCAAAGTAAATTATTCATGATAATATTTATAAGTAGTCTAACTGTGAACAATGGTTAAACTATAATGTAAAATTATTAATTAACGAGAGATTTTAGAGATTGTTAATTAGATTCCCAGGTAAATTTCAAATATTTACTGTGGGAATTATTCCTTTACTATTATAGTAAAGAGTTGTCCTTATTACCTGTTAGTCGTAATCTCAAGAGATTAGGTGGTTGAAAAACCAAGAATAGCGCAAAACTAAATGTTATTCTTGGTTTTTAATGTTTAAATATAATTTATTTATAGTATAATAACATTGATAAACTTAATATAAGTTTTTAACTCATTGCTTTAACTTTAAAGGAAATGGGTTTTTATTTTGAAAGGAAGATGAAAAGATATGCCGAGATGTGTAGTACCAATAAAGAGTGCTAAAAAAAAGAAACAGTTGAAGGCAGAAAAAAATACAACTCAAAAACCTGATAACTTTAATAAAATTGTTGACCACGCAAATAATAAAAACTTAGAAAGTAATGTTTTACAAACATCAAATAAAACAAAAACACTAAAAAATAATATGTGTTAGACTAACCAATGTCAGTATATAACTGTTAAATTAAACTAATAAAAAAGAGAAGCTATTGGTTCTCATAACTTATGTGAGATTTGATTACTCACAGGTTAACTTACATTAACCAATAATAATTTCAAAGAACCGCCCCCAACATTTTTTATGCCACCATTGTTCTATTATTTTATAAATCAATAAAAAAATATATGAGATATTTTTAACTATGATAATATTAAAAAGGTCACATTATTTATCTATAGAAAGGTTAATTTTAATGAAAGAATATTTTACAATTCAATATCAAAATTGAAAGTTAAACTGAAAAAAAATTCTAATAAAGCTCTTAATTTACATTATTGGAGTATTTTTATTTGGGATGGGAATTGCGCTTTATTTAAATACTAGAGTTGGAGCATCTCATATTGATATTACTAACTTTGCTTTTATTGCAATCTTAAAAGGATTAAATAGTAACGGTTCTCTTAGCGACCTAACTAGTTATGCTACAGTCTTATTAATTTTTTATTTATGTATGCTTACTGTTATTGTTAGTTTAAGAGCAACTAGTGCCATCATTAATTACAAAGCAACTCATAATAAACAAATAGTTATTAGTGCTGTAGTAAATACAATTTTAGACTTAATTCCAACTTTTGTTTGAGCATATTTTGTTAAACTAAGTGAATTATATATTCCAGTTGAAAAAATTGGTCAAATAAATGATACGTTAATTCAAACATGAATTTTTATTGCTGGATTTCTACTTTATTGCTTTGGTATTACCTTAACAGTTTTTGCTAATTTACTTTTTGGACCTTATAATGGTTTATCTTATGAATTACACAATTTAACAAAATGAAACTATAAATTATGCCGTGTTATCGTTGATTTTGCATTAATGATTGTCGGAATTATTTTAATTTTAGCAACAACAAAATTTGATTGAACAACAAAGGAACATTGATTTAGTTTATACTTTGGTTTTGGCACAATTTTTATGACCTTTATTGCTGGACCAGTTATTGGAACAATGTTGGTATGAGTTAAAAAAGTTATTAAAATTTAAATTAAATATAATTATGAACTTTTAGATAAAGTTGATTTTTAATTTAATAGTATATAACTATCATAAACGCAAAATATGTTTAACATCTTTTTGCGTTTTTTTTGTTTTTAAAATGAATTATGAATTAAGATAAGAAAAAAGAGAATCTATTGGTTCTCAATAATTAATGTGAGATTTGGTTACTCACCGGTTAACTTTCATTAACCTATAACAACAACATTATTACATATTTAATTTAAATTACAAGTAGGAAACTTGATTATTTTTTATTAATTATTATTGAGCCACTGTTGACATATTTTATGAAAGGAAGAATAAAATGATTAAATTTCAAAAAATGAGTATCTATAAATTGTTAAGAAATCCCAAGTTAAACCATGAAATGGGTCGACCTGTAATTTTTTTAAATTACTTTGGTCAAGAATCGTTAATATGGGCAGGCACAACTCAAATGAATAGTAAATGAAAAGATAAGTCGTTAATGATTAATATTAATGATAAACTACCAAGAACTCTTGCAGAAAACCTTTTATTAAAAAAATACTTTTTGGTTAAGTCCAAAATTGTGTGTAAATTAAAAAAAAATAATAAAAAATAAAATTTAAATGCTCAAAATGTCAAAATATAATCGATGAAAAAATATAGCAACTACTAAAGAAATTAAAACTAAAGGTAAAGATTATACTGATATTAATTATTATATGTATTTCAAAAATAAATATTCATACTTATCATACTTGGACTGCTGTGTAACTCATACCATATATGAATATAGAATTAATGGAACTAAAAAACATAATTTTTACCTTACTAAATATGAGATAAAATACTAAAAAATAAAAATTCATTGTTGATAGACAATAAATAAAAACACTAAAACACGTACTATATCAAATATACAGTATGATTTTTTAAATTTGTTAAAGTTTATTCATAAACTAAATATAGTTTTTAACCCATTACTTCAAAAAATAAAGTAATGGGTTTTATTTTGAAAGGAAGATTAAAAGATGTATACAGATAAAGAAATTAAAGATTTAACTAATGAAGAATTAGATAAAGGAATTGAAAGTATAAAAGAAAAATTTGAAGTTTTCAAACAAAAAAAAGAAAAAGTATTTACCAATTTCAAACGAGAATTCAATAAGTTAGAAGAAGATATTAAAGAAATTAAAGAAATAAACCAATATATCAAAACTAATTTTGAATTAGAGAATCAAAACTCAAATACAAATAAACAAAATACTTTATAAATTAAAAAGTTACCGTAAGATAACTAATTTTATTTTTTTAAAACCCTAGTTACTAATAATCTAATTCCTAAATCTTTAATTCACCAACATGTTATGATTCTCCTACTTTTATCTGTTACCATTTAAAAATTTATTTATTTATCATAAATTGCACCAAAAAATAAATTCAATCTTTTATTACTCACAATTAGTAGAACTACTAATTTATTGGTATAATAAACGATGTAGGTGATATTATGGCATTTTTCAAAAACTTAAAAAGTAAATTATTTGGTCAAAAAACAACAAAATATGAACAAGGACTAAAAAAGTCACGAACATTATTTGCTTCTAAAATTAAATCATTAGCAGCACGTTATCAAACCCTAAATGAAGAATACTTCGAAGAATTAGAAGAAACTTTAATTCTTGCTGACGTTGGCTACAAAATGGCACAAACCATTACTGATGAAATCCGTCATGAAGCTAAAGTTCAGAAATTAAGTAAACCGAAGGATATCAATGATATTATTATTGATAAAATGTTTGTAATTTATACTGATGGCGAAATTGTTTCGACCAGATTAAATTTTTCAGTAAACAAACCCACGCTCTTTTTAATGGTTGGTGTTAATGGTAATGGTAAAACTACAACCACTGCCAAATTAGCAGCTAAGTTAAAAGCTATGGGTAAAAAACCAATGCTAATTGCTGCTGATACGTTTCGTGCTGGTGCTGTTGAACAATTACAAGTATGAGCACAAAGAGTTGATGTACCTTGTTATTTAGGACAACCAAAACAAGACCCAGCCAGTGTTGTCTTCACTGGCATTGATGCTGCTAGTGCTGCTAATTGTGATGTTATTATTGTTGATACAGCAGGAAGATTAGAAAATAAAGTTAATTTAATGAACGAATTACATAAAATTAATAAAATTATTAATAAACAATTAGGCCATGATGCTAATGAAACATTATTAGTAATTGATGGAACTACTGGTCAAAACGGAATTAATCAAGCGCAAGAATTTATGAAAATTGTACCATTAACAGGTATTGTTTTAACAAAAATGGATGGAACAGCCAAAGGTGGTATTATTCTTGCTATTAAAGAATACTTAGATATTCCTGTTAAATTAATGGGATTTGGTGAAAAGGTTACTGATTTAGAAGAGTTTGATTTAGATAAATATATTTTTAGTTTAACAAGTGATTTATTTACGGAGTATAGTGATGAATAGTTTAGAAAAACAAGTTTTATACTATAGTTTATTTGCTTTTTATCAATCGTTATTAACAAATAAACAAATCAAATATTTTACTAATTATTTTATCGATAATTTATCATTACAAGAAATTGCAACTTTACAAAACGTATCACGAAATGCTGTTCATGATAGTTTACAAAAAGTTATTACCTTGTTAACTAATTATGAAAGTAAATTGCAACTTTATGAAAGGTATAAAAAACGACAAAAAATTTATGAAAAATATACAGAAAAATATGATTTTATCAAACAATTACAATTAATTGATAAAATATAGATGAAGCAGGTGTAAAATAATGAAAGTCCTTATTATTGGTGATATTTATAGTAATATCGGCCGTGTGATGGTTAAAACATGAATTACTAAAATTAAAAAGAAGTATGAAAATGAATTTAAAATTGATTTAGTAATTGCCAATGGTGAAAACACTACTCATGGTAAATCATTAAATGAAAGACATTATCACGAATTAAAAGAGGCAGGAATTGACGTTATTACTTCTGGTAATCATATTTTTGCTCATCCTGATGTCGTTAAATATATTGATAAAAGTCCTGATTTATTAAGACCGTTAAACTATAACCCTTATCATCCTGGTAATGGGACGATTGTTGTTAAAGTAGGAACTAAAAAAGTTCGTGTTACTAATATTATTGGTCGTACCTTTATGGATAAAGCTGATAATCCTTATTATGCTGTTGAACAATTAATTAAAACAGCAGAAAAAAATGTTAATGAAACTAGTGACATTCATATTATTGATTTTCATGCTGAAGCAACTGCTGAAAAGTTAGCATTTGCTTGAAACTTTGATGGTCAAGTAACATGTGTTGTTGGAACACATACGCACGTTCAAACAGCTGATAATCGTTTATTACCAAAAGGAACAGCATTTATTAGTGATGTTGGCATGACAGGTCCATTTTATTCAATTATTGGCGCTAACCCAAAAGAAGTAATTTATCGTGATAAAAAAACTATGCCTGCCCATCTTAAACCAGCTGATGGTGAAGGTCAATTTTCAGCTGTTTTATTAACTATTGATAATGAAACTAATAGAGCAGAAAAATTAGAACGAATCTTTATTCACCCTCAAGCACCTGATTTAAAAATTAATCAATAAATTATAAGAAAGGAACTTAATTAAAAATGAAATGAAATTTTCTTAATTTCTTTATAAAAGATAATGGATTATACTCAATTATCATTGGTATCGTGATATTGCTAACCTTAATAGTATGACGAAAGATAACCATTAGTAAAATTAAAGATAGTGTGGTTCATCAACAAACTGCAGAATTACGTGATCGTGATAAGATTATTATTTTACGTGATTTATACGAAGTGAAAATATTCAAACAAATGGTTGATAAAAGTAAGGTTATTATTATTGGTGTTCATGGTTTACAAGGTCAAAAAGAAGACTTTAAATTATTAAGTGCTTTTTGTAAAAAATCACAACTATCATTAATTTCATATGATCGTCGCGGGATTGGCAAAAATGCTTGTTTTTCCAAATTTAAATCATTAGGAACAGATATTAATGATTTAAAAGATGTGATTAATGCTGTTAAAACTAAGTATCCTAACCAAGAAATTGTTGTTTTTGGTGAATCTTTAGGAGCAGCGATTGCTAGTTATGCTGTTAAAAATAATCCCCAAGTTGCAGCATTAATTATTAGTAACTTAGTTACTAAACGTAATTTAGCGCAACATTCATTATCACTTGTTTTCCGTTATGGTTTTGCTTTTCTGTTTAATAGTAAAATTGAAATGCCGATTTTTATTGATAATCAAGATATTTCTAGTAGCAAAGCACACATTACTAACATGAATCAAAGATACAATGTTCGTCAAAACTGATCATTACGTTTCTTTTTACAATTTAAAAAAATTAATAAAAATAGTATAAATATCATTAGCAATTTAAAACAACAAACTTTAATTTTACAAAGCGCTGATGATGTCTTTAGTGATTTCCACCAGTTAAAAATTAATCATAAATATTGAAAATCTCAACACAATTATGTCTTTCTTTTTGAGGGTAAACATGCTTTAATTAATGAACCTAGTATTAAAGATTTATTTGACAAAGAAATTATGCCGTGAATGGTAAAAAATATTAATATCCAGAAAGGTCCTACTAACAATGAAATCAATTCCTAATATTACTCATCATCTTTTCACTAGTGAATCAGTTGCCCCAGGTCATCCTGATAAAATTTGTGACCAAATTTCTGATGCCATTCTAGATGCTTTTTTGCAACAAGACCCTCATGCTAAAGTAGCATGTGAAGTTTTTATTACTACTGATTTTGTTTTAATTGGTGGTGAAGTTCATAGTCATGCCATTGTTGATTATGAAAAGATTGCTCGTAAAGTCATTGTTGATATTGGTTATGTTAATGACGAAATTGGTTTTAATGGTCACACATGCCAAGTTAAAATTTTAATTCATCAACAATCACCCGATATTTTACGTGGTGTTGATTTAAAAAACCACCAAATTGGTGCTGGCGACCAAGGAATTATGTTTGGTTATGCTTGTCAACAGACACCTGAATATATGCCTTTAGCGCTTGTTTTAGCCCATGCTTTATTGTTACGTGCTAATACTTTAAAACAACAAAACAAGTTTCCTCACGCATTACATGATATGAAAGCACAAGTTACTATTGATCAAAATAATCCTGAACAATTAAAAATACATACTATCTTAATGAGTATTCAACACCAAGCTGACTATGATGAAACTAAATTTAAAAAAATTATTCATGAAGATATTATGCAATTCATTGCTAAAAAATATAATTTAAATGATGATTTTAAATTCTTAATTAATCCCACAGGTAAATTTGTCATTGGTGGTCCTGCTGGTGATACGGGTCTAACAGGAAGAAAATTAATGGTTGATACTTATGGTGGTGCTGCTTGTCATGGTGGTGGTGCCTTTTCTGGTAAAGACCCTACTAAAGTTGATCGCACAGGTGCTTACTATGCTCGTTACATTGCGAAAAATATTGTGGCAGCAAAGTTAGCACAAGTATGTGAAGTGCAACTAGCATATGCGATTGGTACTCCTGACCCCATTGCTATATATATTAATACGCATCAAACAATTATTACTGGTTTAACAGAAGCGCAATTAACTAACATTGTTGTTAAAACATTTGATTGTAGCTTAAAAAATATGATTAATAGTTTGAATTTAACTAAACAAAATTACCAACAATTAGCAACTTATGGGCATTTTGGTAGAAATGATTTACATTTATCATGAGAACAATTAGACAAAGTTGAACAATTACAAAAATATTTACCAAAAAATAAAGTGAAGGAAATTAGTTAACAATGTTTTTAGAAGTTATTGCGACATCATTACAAGATATTGAAAATATTAATAAATCACAAACTGATCAAATTGAACTTTGTGCAAACATGGAATTTGGTGGCTATACGCCAAGATATGATTTAATTGCCCAAGCATGTAGTCTTGCTAAAGCCCCAGTAATGGTTATGGTGCGACACAATAATGATAACTTTGAAGTTGGTGACATGGCATTTAAGCAATTTAAAAAAGATATTGACTTTATTAAAACGACACATGCTGCTGGTATTGTTTGTGGTGTTTTAACAAAAAATAATAGTGTTGATATTAACAAAATGCAAGAAATTATTGAATTAGCAAAACCATTACGTGTAACTTTTCATCGTGCTTTTGATGGATTAAATAATCAAACAAAGGTTTTACAAGAACTAGTTGCTTTAGGGATAACTACTGTATTAACAAGTGGTGGGGCAGATAAAATCACTAATAATATTGCTAATTTCAAAGTTTTGAAAAATCTAAATTTGCCAATTAGAATCCTTGCTGGTGGCGGCGTTAGTATGGAAAATTTACCATTATTTTTAGAAAATGGCATTACTGATATTCATGTTGGTAAGTGTGTTCATAAAAATAATAGTTTTGATAATCCTATTGACCCGATGTTAATTAATAGAATTAAACAAATGGGTAGTAAGTAAGATGTATTTATAATACATCTTTTATTTTGTGAGAAGTGAATATCTAGGTTGGCATCTATTTACTTACTTATGTTTAACTCTTTTTTAGAACATTATGCATATATTATGTAAAGTTAATAGATTTATATACAATCTAGATGAGAAACTAAAGATTGTTTTCAATCCATTATTTTTTTTAAAAGATAATTGATTTTTTTATTTTGAAAGGAAGATAACCAATGATAGGAGTAATAAGTAAAGTTGCAGAAAAGCTATTAAGAGAAATACCACCTGAAATATCAGGATTTTATAAAAAAATAGTTGACATAGTGTCTGAAAAAGAACTTGGTATTGCAACATTAAATCAACAATCAGAAGAACTAGTACTTAAAATAGAAAAAGCAACTAAATATAAAACGAAAATATTAAACGAATTATTATCCAAAATAAATCAGTTGAAAGAACAATTAGAAATTAAAAAAGATGAAGAAATTAAAGAATTAAATAAAAAAATAAAGAAAACTAAAAAAGAAACTGAAATAATAGCATTAAAACAACAAATAACGGAAATAGAAACTGAAATAGTGCCAAAAATAGCAGGGTTCTATCAACAAATGACTGATTTGGAATCTGAAATATTAGAAATTAATCAACAACTAGAAGAAAGCCTAAAAACTGAAAAAATAGAAGCAATTGCAACATTAAACAAGCAAATAACTAAAATAATAAAGAATTTAGGAAATAAAAAGATATCAATAAATCAACAATCAAAAGAACTAGTAACTAAAATATTAGAAATTAATCAAGAACTAGGAAAACTAGCACTTAAATGAGAAAAAAAAACAGAACAATTAAATAAATTAGAAACTGAAAAAGTATCTGAAATAGCAGCAGAAATTAATCAACAACTAAATAAAGAAATAGGTAAGATTATAACAGTAGAAATAGAAGCAATCACAGCTAAAATTGATGTATTAAAGCAAAAATTACCTGAAAAAGCATCTGAAATATTAGAAATTAAGCAACAAGTTAAAGAACTGAAAACTAAAAAATCAGAAGAACTAGTAACTAAAATAATAGAAATTAATCAACAATTAGAAAAACTAGAAGTTAATAAAAATTTTGCAAAAATAAAATTTAACAAAAAAATAAAAGAACTGAAAACTAAAAAAATAGAAGCAATTGCAACATTAAATCAACAATCACCTGAAGTAGAACAATTGAATAAATTAGAAGCTGAAATAGCATCTGAAATAGCATCTGAAAAAAAAACGTTTACTGAACAAGTAAGCACACTAGACAATGAAATAAGGTTTGGAATAGAAAAACTAAATAAAGAAATAGATAAGATTGTAACAGTAGAAATAGAAGCAATCACAGCTAAAATTGATGCATTAAAGCAAAAATTACCTGAAAAAGCATCTGAAATATTAGAAATTAAGCATCAAATAAGTAATATAACATTTGAAAAAGAATTTAAAATAAAAAATAAAGTATTAGAAATAAAGGCAAAAGTAGAAAAAATAGTATGTAAATGAACTGAAAACACAGAAAAATTAAATGAACAAAAAACAAAAATAACATCTAACAAAGAAGAACTCTATGAACAATTAGAAAAACTAGAAGTTAAAGAAACAGAAGAAATAGCAAAATTCTATCAACAAATAACTGAAGTAACAAAATTAAATGAACAAAAAAGTAATATTGTAGCAGAAGAAAAATGTAAAGCAGAAGAAATATCAGCTAAAATTGATGCATTAAAGCAAAAATTACCTGAAAAAGCATCTGAAATAGCAGAATTTTATCAGAAATTTAAAGAACTGAAAACTATAAAAGTAAAGAAAATAGAAAAATTAAATGAAGAAATAACAAAAAAAACAAATGAAGTAGTACCAAAAATAGCAGGGTTCTATCAACAAATGACTGATATAATATCTGAAAAAACATCTAAAAAATTAAATGAAGTAGAAGGATTTAAGATTATAATAAAAGATAAAAGAAATGCATCAATTGGTGATTGTTTGACTCGTATAAAAGAAGAATTAGAAAATTCTGAAGTATTTTCTAATTCAAATATAAACTCTGCTGAATTTGATTCAGCAGGTAATAGTAATAATAAACATTTTACATGAATTGGAAAAACTGCTAATGGATTTAAGAAAAACGTTACAGCATTTTTTCAAGCGATTACAGATAAAGTTACAGAATGTGTAGATAACTTAACATTGGATCAATGCAATAGCAAAAAAAATGATATAGAAAATGAAATAAAAAAACTAGAAGTTAAAAAGCTGGGCAAAGGTTGAAATAATTTTTGAAAAAATCTTTCTTGTGGTATTTTTGATCGAAACGCAAGATTAGATAGAAAGATAGAAAAAAGACAAAAAGAGTTGAGTGAAGTTGAAAAAAAAATGAATGAAATCAATACAAAATCACAAAGTTTTGAGGAAGAACAACCCTCAACTTCTGCAAATTTACGTTCTAGATTAGTTGGAGAATGTAATGCTGAAGCGCAAGTACATATGCCACTAGAAAGTTCCATTCAATTCCCGAATTATAGTCTCAATTGCTAAATCATGACATAAAAAACTGAAAAAATTTAAAGATAGATTCTGCATTAGATTTAATTTGGTTGCTGTTATTCATAATTTAGATTAGTTAAACTTAGTTATGCAAGAACTCTATTTATTAAAATTATATTAATTTTAAAACGTAAGCAGGTTTATAAAACCTGCTTACGTTTTTTTTTTTTTTTTTGTAAAAATATTTTTCTAAATTATCAAAAATATGCTACAATATACACGCTTAATTTAGAATAAAAATAAGCATCACATTTGTGAATTCATTACCTAGTGCTTTTAATTTAAAAGTGGTTAATGTTAGAAGCTAATGGAAGAAAAACAAATTAAAGGAGACATTATGTCAATTGTAACACGTGAACAACTGCTTGAAGCAGGAGTTCAGTTTGGACACCAAACTAAAAGATGAAACCCAAAAATGCGTAAATATATTTTTGGTCAAAGAAATGCTATCCACATTATTGATTTACAAAAATCAATGCGTAAATTAGATGAAGCATACAAATTTGTAAAAGAAATCAGTGAAACTGGCGGGAAAGTTTTATTTGTTGGTACAAAAAAACAAGCTAAAGATGCAGTTAAAGACCTTGCTATTAGTTGTAACTCACCATATGTAACAGAACGCTGATTAGGTGGTTTATTAACTAATTTTAAAACTATTAAAACAAGTATTAAATCTTTAATTGATATTGAAAATAAAGAAAAAAGTGGAGAAATCAAACTTTTAACTAAAAAAGAACAAATTCTTGTCGCCAAAGAAAAAGACCGTTTAGAACGTAATCTTGGTGGTATTAGAAATATGTACAAAATTCCTGAAGCTATTTTTATTACAGATACTATTGCTAATAACATTGCTGTGCAAGAAGCCAAAGTATTGGGAATCAAAGTTATTGCCATTTGTGATAGTAACTCAGATCCAGATGGTATTGATTATATTATCCCTGGTAATGATGACGCTACTAAATCAATTACTTTAATTACAAGTAAAATTGCTGCTGCTATTTTGGAAGGTCAAAGCATTAAACCTGTAGTTGATAAAAAAGAAGAAACTACTGAAACTATAATTGAAAGCATGGATGCTGATAAAGTAGTTAAAACTGAAGAAAAGTAATAAATTAAAGGAGTAAAATTTATATGCCAGATCTAGTAAAAGCTGATATCAAATTAGTAAAAGAATTACGAGCAAGCACTGATTTACCAATGAAAGATTGTATGGAAGCATTAATTGAAAGTAATAATAACTTAGAAGAAGCCCATAGAATTTTAAAAGTTAAAGGACTTGCTAAAGCTGAGAAAAAAAGTGTTAATACGGCAGCTGATGGTATTACTAAAGTGTTAATTGACGGTGATAGAGCTGTAATTGCTGAATTAAATTGTCAAACTGAACAAGTTGCTGCCCTTCAAGAATATAATAATCTATTTAATAAAATTGCAACTACTATTCTAAAATATTCACCAAAAACAGTTGTTGATGCTTTAAAATTAAAATCAAGTTCCAGCGCTGATAACCTTGGTGATGAATTAAAACTTGCAATTGCTAAATTAGGTGAAAATATTATTCTAACACGTTTTGAAATTGTAACTAAAAATAAAGATGAAGTTTTTGGTTCATATGTTCATGGTGGAGGTAAATTTACTTCATTAGTTGTCATTAAAGGTGTTGACAACAAAAGTGATGTGCCTCATAACATTGCAATGCAAATTGTTTCAGGAAATCCTAAATTCATTGACCTTAACAGTATCCCAAAAGCAACTCGTGATAACGAATTAAAAATTCTACAAGAACAAGCTAAAGATGAGAAAAAACCTGCTGCTATTATTGAAAAAATGATTGAAGGTCGTTTACAAAAGTTTTTTGCATCACTAACTATTGTTGATCAAGACTATAGTAAAGACCAAACAATGAAAGTCAAAGACTACTTAACTAAAAACCATGCTACAATTATAACGATGGTACGTTATCAATTAGGAGAAAAAATTGATAATTCCACAAAATAATTAGGAGGTAACAAAATGCTGGACTTTAAAATTATATATTATATTGGATTAGTAATGTTTGTATTGTTACTAGCCATTTTTGGATGAGGATGATTTAGTTTCAATAAACCAAAAACTAATAATAGATTTTTAAATATAAAATTATTAATACCAACTTTAGCAATCGGAGTAATTGGTTTAATTTTATCAATTGTGCCTATTGGCATGCAAGTATGATCATATGATACTGTATTTGTTAAAAATGATCCCACTTTCTTAAGCATTTTAATTATCGAATATATATTCTTAGCTGCACTTTTAATATTAGCTTATGTTTTTAGTTTTGATTTTGGAATTGCTGTTGATGAAACTAACATTTATTTCTTTGGACAAAGTGTAAGTACAAATAAAATTGTTGCTTTAGACCAAAAAAAGCATGTTTTAAAAATTGTTTATGAACAAGGTATTAAAAAAATGAAAAAACGTTTAACTATTATTACACCACAATCTCAATTATTTGTAAAAGAACATTTAGTTCAAAAAATTGTTGATAATACTAAAGATTTAAAATCAAGCGAAAGCAATGATAAATAGTAAAAAAAGCCACAGATTATTTTGTGGTTTTTTATAATGTTAAAAAGGTGAGGAGGGGATTATTAAATATGGAACAATTTAAATATAAAAGAGTCTTATTAAAAATAAGTGGTGAAGCTTTAGGTGGCAACGCTAGTGATTTATATAATAACAAAAGCATTGATAATATTTGTCAACAAATTCAAACTTTAGTAAAAAGCAAAGTACAAGTGGGTGTTGTAGTTGGTGGTGGTAATATCTGACGTGGTGCCAAACAAGGTGAAAATGTTGGATTAAAACGAATTAATGCTGATTATATGGGAATGTTAGCAACCATTATGAATGCTTTAGTAGTAGAATCAAAACTAAAAGCGTTAGGACTAAAAGTTATTGTCCAATCATCATTAGAAATTAACCAAGTAGCAGAACCATTTTATTATAAAAAAGCCATAAGTAGACTTGAAAAAGGTTATGTATGTATCTTTGCTGGTGGTACTGGTTCTCCATACTTTACTACTGATACATCAGCAGCACTGCGTGCTACAGAAATTGATGCTGATGTTTTATTAATGGCCAAAAATGGAGTTGATGGTGTTTATGATAAAGATCCAACAATTAACAAGAATGCTGTTCGTTATGACCATCTAACTTATGAAGAGATTACTAACAAACGATTAAAAGTGATGGATTTAACAGCAGCAACAATGTGCATGGAAGCTAATTTAAAAATTATGGTTTTCGACATTAATGGTGAAAACAATATTATTAAAGCAGTTCAAAATAAAGCTATCGCGACAATTATTAGCAAAAAATAACATTTTGAAAGAACTTATAGCAATATGTTTTAATTTTAGTTTCTAACAGTTATGTTATTTCTTTTGATATAAAAGTCCATGATGGTGGTATAATATTCATTAGCAAACCTTCTTTTTTTATTTTTATACAACTTAATTGTAATAGAAAGTTTGCTAATTTTAATTACGGATTTATTCTCACATGTACGCTAGAAAGAACAAATGTGAAATTCAATTCATTGTTGAAAACATGGTGCAGATTGATGAAATGTATCTTTCACATATGGGTGCTAAGAAACAATGAAGATCTTTGGTTATTGGTATCTATGAAAAATACAAACAGGAAAATCTTTTAAAGTTTGCACGAAAATATATTTCATCTCAATGCTATGTACATATTGCCTCAAAAAAATGATGTAAATACAAACCAAATTGAATTAATGTGAAAACATATACGTAGAATTTTAGGATATACATATCAGACTTTCAAAACAACATGTGCATTTATATATGCTAAAGAATCTGCATATAATAAATTCAACAAAAATCCTAGTTTTGAAGCAACGTTATTGTGTTTAATTTAAAAAAGATGTAGAGAAGAAATCCGTGGGTAGGTATTTTTTCAACATTTATGTAGTAAAATTTTATTGTACATAAAGGAAGAAAAGCTTTTAATTAATAAGATAATTTTTATAAATTTTATTGGAATTTGATTATTAATTAAAATTTCCTGAATCATAAAATTAGTAGATATTGTTAAATCAACAACACACTTTGCCCATCTTTTACAATTTAATCCTATTAAATTAGCTTTATTGTCATACTCAACTGATAAAAGTGGTAGTGGCAAAAGTGCTGATAAAGTTCGTAAATGCTACCGAATTAATAAGTTTCTAAATTAGAAAATGTGCAAGTGGTAGGACCAATTCAATTTGATGCCACTTGAGACCAAGAAGTACGTGGCAAGAAATTACTAAGTGTTAAAATGTCAGGAAATTGTAATATCTTTATTTTTCCTGATTTAAATGCTGTTAATATTGGTTATAAAATTGCCCAATGTCTGGATGGATATAAAGCTATCAGTCCTATTGTGTTAGGTTTAAACCAATCAGTTAATGATTTATCACGTGGCGCTAGTGTTGATGATATTTATTATACAGTGCTAATTACAGTGTTTCAAACTTTAATTAAAAAATAATAAGGAGAAAAAAATGTCAAATCATAATAAAATTTTAGTTATTAATGCTGGAAGCAGTTCTATTAAATTTCAAGTTTTTAGTATTGATGAAACAAAAAATCAACCAACTTTTACAATTCTAGGAAAGGGATTAGTAGAAAGAATTGGTATTAAAGATAGCAATTTTATTATTGAAGTTGCAAATGGTAATGATTTTACAAAACATGAAGGTGTGCAAGACATTAAAGACCATGTCGCAGGAGCACAAGCTGTAATTGATGGTTTAATTAAATACCAAGTAATTGCTAACTTTGATGATATTGCCCGCATTGGTCATCGTATGGTTCATGGCGGACAAAAATTTAATAGTTCTATTGTTCTTGATAAAACAGTTGTAAGTGGCATTGAAGCTTGTATTCCATTGGCACCGTTACATAATCCACCAGCTTTAAAAGGTTTATCTGCCTTTCAAAAATTAATTCCCCATGCTCATCATGTGGCAGTATTCGACACATCATTCCATACAACTATTCCACAAGAAAAGTTTTTATACTCAGTACCTTATGAATGATATACTGACTACGAAGTAAGAAGATATGGTTTCCATGGTATTAGTTATCGTTATATCTTAGAAAAATTAGTGATTGTTATGAACAAGCCACAAACTAAAGTTAATGCTATTGTTTGTCACTTAGGTAATGGTGCTAGTATTTGTGCCATCAAAGATGGTAAAAGTTATAATACTAGTATGGGGTTAACACCACTTGATGGGTTAATTATGGGTTCTCGTAGTGGAATTATTGATCCATCAATTCATGGATACATGTGTGATGTTAAAAAAGGTACAACGATTGCTAGTGTTACGAATGATTTAAATAAAGCATCAGGTTTATTAGGAATTAGTCAACATTCATCTGATTTACGTGATGTCATTACTGCAAGTGAAGATAAAATTCACCCTAAACATATGGAATCACAATTAGCAATTAAAATGTTTGTCCAAAGAATTGCTAATTACATTGTTCAATATGCCAATGACTTACAAAATAATATTGATGCCTTAGTATTTACCGCAGGAATTGGTGAAAACTCATTTATCATTCGTGATTTAGTAATTAATGAAATTAAAATATTAGCATTGAAACTAGTGGACAGTAAAAATAAAGATAAATACGATGATTTTTTACTAATTAGCGATAAACAGTCGCAATTTCCAATTTATAAAATTAAAACTAATGAAGAAATTATAATTTGCCAAGATACATATAATTTACTATTAAATATTTAAAATAAAGTGTTAAAATTAAATATATATTTCCTAGGTATTTAGTATTTAGGAAAATAGAAATCAGGAAGGAAATTTAAAATGGAAAAAAATCCAAAAATTGTTGTAATCGGGATTAATCATGCCGGAACAACTGCTTTAAAAGCAATTATGAAAACTAACCCTAATGCTCAAGTTGTAGCATATGACCGTAATGATAACATTTCATTCTTAGGATGTGGGATTGCCCTATGAGTAGGAAAAGAATTTAATGACTCAAAAGGTTTATTCTATGCTGATGAAGAAAAACTAACTAAACTTGGCGCTAAAGTTAATTTAAATCATGAGATGATTAGTTATAATGGTAAAGACAAAACCATTAAAATTAAAAACATGAAAACTAATGAAATAATCACTGAAACTTATGACAAATTAATTTTAGGTATTGGTTCATGACCAATCTTAAATCCAGGTGGTAAAGAAATTCCAGGTTTAATTGCACATAAAGATGGTGTAATTGTTAAAGATAACTTAAATGGTGTTAAATTAACTAACGGTATTCACTTATCAAAGTTATACCAACATGCTCAAGAAATTATTGCTCATTTAAATAAACCTGAAGTTAAAAAAGTAGTTGTAATAGGTGCTGGATACATTGGTATTGAATTAGTAGAAGCTTTCTACAAAGACAAAAAACAAGTTACTTTAATTGACTTTGAAAGCCGTATTATGCCTCGCTACTATGATGAAGAATTCACAACTGATGTTGAAACAACTATGAAAAATGCAGGTGTAAAGCTACAATTAGGTGAAACTTTACTAGAATTCATTACTAAAGACGATAAAGTATCGCAAGTAAAAACTAATAAAGGAACATATGATGCTGACTTAGTTATTATGGCAGTTGGATTCTTACCAAACACTACTGTTGTAAAAGATGAATCAGGAAAACCACAAATTACTTTAGATGCTCGTGGTGCCATTGAAGTTGACCAATACTTCCAAACTTCAGACCCTAACATTTATGCCATTGGTGATTGTATTAACATTCGTTCAAATGCTTGAAATAAAAACGTTAACATTGCTCTAGCTACTAACGCTGTTCGTACTGGTTTAGTAACTGGCATTAATGTTACAAAAACTAATCCAAAAGAAAGAGTTGCTTTCCCAGGTGTGCAAGGAACTAATGCAATTTCTGTCTTTGGTTGAAAACTTTGTGCTACTGGATTGTCAGAACTTTCTGCAGGAGCTATTTTTGGGAAAGATAAAATTGAAGCCTATTTTTACAAAGATACTGTTTTTCCTCCATTTATGGCAGAAAACCATGAAGTTAAAATTAAAATTATATGAGAAAAAAGTTCTCGACGTATTCTTGGTGCTGAAATTGGTTCAACTCATGATCATACCGAAACTATTTCTATGTTCTCATTAGCTATTTTAAAACAAGTAACAATTGATGAAATCCCATTAGTTGATATGTTCTTCCTACCACATTTCAACAAACCTTATAACTTCGTAACTGCTGCTGCTTTACTAGCAACAGGTTTACTAACAAAAGAAGATATTGCTTATCCAGATCCATATAAGAAAAAATAATTATCTTAGTAATTTATAGTAGACTTATTCCGTAACTAAAATGCCTAGATGTCAATAAAATATTAATTAATTTTATACATGTTATTGTGTTATAATTGTAAAAAACAACGAAATAGACCATTTAAAATTCAATTATAGTTTTTTTACAATTATAGCCATAGCCAATATTAAATTAAACACTGTTAATATTAAATATTGGAGTAATTTTCTACTTGACTTTTTCAAAAACTAGTTATGAGGTAAATCTATTTTATACAAATAATCTGTATAAAATATAAATTTTTGGTCTTTGAAAGGAATAAATAAGTAATGGCAAAAGATGCAAGATATTTAAAACAACGTGCTACTATGACCATACCTATAGAGGAGGTTAAGTATAAAATCGCTTGGTGATTAAAAATAATTTTGTTATTAACTTTTCCATTATGAATTATTCCTTTTTTACTTACTAATGCCGTTTTCGGAAAAATTATGCGCAATACTATGCAAAAATTTCAACGAACAGGACGAATTGAAAATCCTAACTTTGAAAAAATTGACCTTAATAGTTTGGATTTTTATAATCGTGATATGGAATTACAACAAGCCCCCCAATTAATAATTGATGAAGCTAGTTGAAGTATGATGGAACCGCAAGATGTTACGATTACTACTTTCGATAACATTCAATTATCAGCCTTTGTAATTGTTAATCAACGTTCTAATAATAATCATAAATGAATTATTGCTGTCCACGGAAGACAACAAAATCGTTATAGTATTTTATATTTAGTAAAACACTTTTATGAACAAGGTTATAGTATTTTAACTTACGATGCACGAGGCCATGGTAGTAATAATATTAAAGATAGTGTTACTTTTGGTACTAAAGAAGCTGATGACCTATACGCAGTTATTAGGTATCTTAATGGTTTCATTGAAAATCAAGATTTTAATCATGCAATTAGTATTAGTTTAATTGGTAATAGTATGGGTGCTACTACTATTTTAGAAACTATGTGCCGTTTTGAAATCGCCACCTTAGGTGTTAAGTGTGGTATTTTTGATTGTGGATATGATAGTTTTACTCATATTATGAAAGTTATTCCGCAAAAGTATTTTAAAATGTCATGATTTTGAGTTTATTTTGGTTTACAATTTTATTTTAAACATCAAGATAAATTTAAAATCAAAAGTATTAATACTATTAGTAAACTAAAATATTGTGCTAATATGCCTGCTTTATTTATTCATGGTATTGATGATGAAACTGTCCCAGTAGCCATGGCTAAACGTTTATTTGCGAAAAAAATTAGTTATGAACAAACACCAGAAATTAGCGAACTATTAATTATGCCAAAAGCTAAACATGTGCGAGCAATTACTACTGATTACAATATGTATTGTAACATTACATTAAAGTTCGTTCATAAATGAACTACCACTGACCAAGGAGAAACAAAATAATGATATATTATATTAATGATAGTAAAGACCCATATTTCAACTTAGCAACTGAAGAATATTTAATTAGTAATCCTAATATTACTGATGAAATCTTATTGCTATGACAAAACAATAATACAATTGTCATTGGCCGTAATCAAAATACCATTGAAGAAATTAATAATGAATACGTACGTGAAAAACAAGTTAATGTTGTGCGAAGATTATCAGGTGGTGGTGCTGTTTATCAAGACTTAGGTAATTTAAACTTCACTTTTATTTTTAATAAAAACCAAGATAATGCTCGTAACTATGCCCTATTTACGAAACCAATTATTGAAGTTTTACAAAGTTTAGGATTAAATGCCCAAAATAGTGGTAAAAATGATATCGTTATCAATGACAAGAAAATCTCAGGCAACGCGCAATACACATTTAATAATCGCATTTTACACCATGGTACGATCTTATTTAATGTTGATATGCAAATGTTACCAAAAGTATTAAAGCCTGATTTAGAGAAATTACAATCAAAAGGTATTAAATCAGTGCAAGCTCGTGTTACTAACATCTTACCTTTGCTAAAAACCCCATTAACTATTGACCAATTTCAACAATTAATTGTTGAAAAATTACAACATACTAAAAATACTAAAGTTTTAAAATTAACCCCAGAAATGATTAGCGAAATTGAAACGTTAGCTACTAAAAAATATCGTACTTGAGATTGAAACTATGGTAAATCACCAACCTTTGATTTAAAACATAAAACTTTATTCCCTAATAAAGGTACGATCCATGTGTGACTTAATGTGCAAGCAGGAATCATTAATAATATTAAAATTTATGGTGATTTCTTAGGATCAGCAGGTACTGATGAACTAGAACAAAATCTAATTCATCAAAAATATAACGTTCCAACAATTACCAATATTGTTAAAAGCATTGATATTACTGCCATTTTTGGTCAGAATTTTATTGAAGAAGACATCATCAGTAGTATAATAAAATAGAATGTCTAGGCATTATTTTAAAAATTAGTATAATTAAGAGTGCACGCTTGCAATTAACTAAAATATCTAGGAGGAAAAAAATAAATGTGAGTTGAGAAATTCGATAATCCACAACAAGAAATTTTTCAAATATTAAATGAAAAAGGAATTATAAAACCAGATTTTGTTACATATTTAAATAAATTTGATACTAAAATATTATTAACAGCATATGAAAACATGTGTTTATCACGACTACAAGAACAAATGCAAATGGAACTAAACTATGAAAAAGATGACCAAGGTAAAGTTATTTTAAAAAAGGGTCTACCAAAAGTAATTGGAAAAGTCATTAACTTTTTATCATCACGTGGCCAAGAAGGTGTAGAAGTTGCTTACGCTAGTTGCTTACGTAAAGGTATCGATTGATTTGTTCCTGCTTATCGTAACAATGCAGCATGAATTACTGCTGGTTATCCCATTGAAAAATTAATTCAATATTGATTAGGGAACGAAATGGGAAGCCAAATGCCCAAAGGTATTAATATCTTACCAGTTAACATTCCGATTGCTACGCAATATTCTCATGCAACAGGATTAGCTTTTGCTGAAAAATACAAAAAAGGAAAAGGTGTTGTCTTAACAACTATCGGTGATGGTGGAACTTCGGAAGGTGAATTTTTCGAAGCGATTAACTTTGCTGCCATTCAAAAACTACCTTGTGTTTTCTTTGTTGAAAATAACCAATGATCATTAGATACTCCAACATCAAAAGCTACTATGAGTCCAACTTTTGCCCAAAAAGGTTCAGCTTGTGGTGTTCCTAATATTCGTGTTGATGGTAATGATTTTTTTGCTGTTTACTATGTCACACAACAAGCGATTGAAAGAGCTAAAAAAGGTGAAGGACCATCGTTAATTGAAGCTATTACTTACCGTCAAAATGCTCACTCAGCCTTTGATATTAAGAAAGATTACTTCACTGCTGAAGATTACAAAATTGAACAAGAATGATTTAAAAAAGACCCCATTGATCGCATTAGAGAATACTTAAAATCAATTAAGTTATGAGACGATAAAAAACAAGAAGCCTTAGACAAAAAGATTACCAAACAAATTAGTGATGCTATTGTTTGAGCACAAAAAAATGAAAGTGTTGCGATTGATGAAATCTTTGATTACACATTTGAAAAATTAACACCACAATTAGCTGAGCAAAAAGCACAAGCGAAAGCATTCTTCAAAGAAGGAGAGAAAAAATAATTATGAAAAGAAATAATGTCCAAGCTATTACTTTAGCATTAGAGTTAGCTATGAAAAAAAATCCTAATGTTGTTGTTTACGGTGAAGATGCTGGTAACGTCGGTGGTGTCTTCCGTGCGACAAAAGGACTACAAGCCAAATTTGGGGTTAACCGTTGTTTTGATGCTCCAATTGCAGAAGCAGTTATTGCTGGTAGTGCCATTGGAATGGCGATTAATGGTTTAAACCCGATTATTGAAATGCAATTCTCTGGCTTTGCCTTCCCAGCTTTCCAACAATTACTTTGTCATGCTGCACGTATGCGTAACAGAAGTCGTGGTCGCTTCACTTGCCCATTAGTTGTTCGTATGCCTTCATATGATTGAAATAATGGCTATAATGGTGCTTTAGAACACCACTCAGAAGCGATTGAAGCTTTATTCTGTCACATTCCAGGGTTAAAAGTAGTTATGACTTCAAAACCTAATGATACGAAAAAATTATTATTAGCTGCAATTGAAAGTCCAGATCCGGTTATCGTTTTAGAATGTTTAGGAACTTATTTCAATAGTTATACTAGTCGTGATTATACTTATGATGTTCGTGAAGAAGTTAGCGATGATTATGAAGTTGCTGTTTTAGGAAAAGCGAAAGTAATAAAATCATATTCTGCTGCTGATAAACCTGATTTAACAATAGTTACTTACGGTTCAAAAGTTTATGATTGCGAAAAAGCTGTTGAGTTATTAGAACAAAAAGATAATTTAAAAATTGAATTAATTGACTTACAAACATTGCAACCATGAGATGAAGAAACAGTAGTTAATTCAGTTAAAAAAACTGGAAGATTACTAGTTGTTTCAGAAGCCGTTCGTTCATTTTCCGTAGCATCTGAAATCATTACTGTTATTAATGAAAAATGTTTTGAATATTTAGAATGTCCACCAACCCGACTAACAGGTTATGATGTTACTGTACCATTATCAAAAGGTGAAAAATGATTTATCATTAGTCCCGATAAAATTATTGACAAAGTTAAAATAATGATGAACTATCCAGTTTAGTTAGAAGAAAGGGAAGTGAAAATATGGAATTAAAATTTAAAGACATGGATGGAATTGAAGAAGTTACGGTAACTCAAATTCGTGTCAAAGTTGGACAAGATGTGAAAAAAGGCGATGACTTAGTTGATATCGAAGCTGATAAAGCATCTGATACTATCAAAGCCGAAGCTGATGGTAAAGTTTCTAAAATTAATGTTAAAGAAGGTGATAGCATCACTACTGGTAAAGTGGTGATGGAATTTGGTGGCCAAGCAAGTGCTCCACAACCACCTGCGAAAGAAACTTCAAAGCCTGTAGTTGTAGATAAAGTGGAAGTTAAAACAAATCATGAAACACCTGTAGCTAGTGGAGAATCTGCAAAACCAGTTATTCAAACTGGTAAAGTATTAGCAACCCCATTAGCGCGAAGAATGGCTCATGATATGGGTATTGATATGGGAACTATTAAAGGAACAGGTCCTGGTGGTAGAATCTTAAAAGCAGATTTATTAAACGCAAAACAAGGTGGTACAACATCTGTTGCACCAACAGTTGTTCAAACAACAGTAGTACCATCAGCACCAGTTGTGAATCAAGGAATTAACGTTGCTAAAATTGAAAGCTTTGGAAAAGTTGAACATATGCCATTATCTGGAATTCGAAAAGCCGTTGCTAACCAAATGTCATTATCAGTTTATACAGCACCCCATGTTAGTTTAATTATTAATATTGATGCTGAAAACCTAATTCAATTGCGCGCTACTTTAAAAGAACCAGCAGAAAAAGACCCAGATGGAGCAGCAAAACTAACATTTATGCCGTTCTTCGTGAAGGCAGTTGCTAAAACTTTAAAAGAAGATCGTTTTAAACTATTAAACTCAACATTAAATATAGCAGGTAATGAAATTCTTGTTAAGAAATATTATAACATTGGTATGGCTGCTGATACTGATAAAGGATTAGTAGTACCTGTTATTAAAGATGCTGATAAAATTTCATTATTTGAAACAGCACGACAAGTTAATAGTTTAGGTGATAAAGCTCGTAAAGGGTTATTAAAAGGTGATGACATGCAGGGCGGTACTTTCACTATTACTAACTTTGGTTCAGCAGGAATTGAATTTGGTACACCTGTTATTAATTACCCCGAAGTTGCTATTTTAGGATTAGGTATGATGCAAAAAAAACTAGTCATTGTTGATGGTAAAATCATTGAACATAAATTCTTTCCATTATCACTTTCAATTGACCACCGTGTAATTGATGGCGCCCCAGCTGGATATTTTCTAACTCGACTTAAAGAGTTATTAGAAAATCCAACATTAATATTAGCATAAGGAAAATATATCTAGGATTGAATTTTAGGTTTACTAGACCATGATGTAACTAAGAAATTAATAACTATTTTAGAAACTTGCAGTGTAAAAAATACAACTCATATAAATAACAAATTTATATTTTCTTGTATAACAAGTTCATTAGTTGAATAAATAATACATAACTACTTTTAATATCATTAGTATATTAAGAGTAGTTATTTTAATTTTGAAAAGTTAAAAGTCATGAATTATTTTCTAAATTAGCAAGCAAGATAGGTAAAATAAGCTATTTATCATTATATATATAATGATAAATATGAAATGTGTCACTAATAAGTGGTAATTATTATGTAATTCACAAGGATTAATGGCGCTTAACAACATCTTCGTTAAAGAAGGTAAAAAAAGTTATGATGGAACAACATTAGTGCCACAAAAAATTGATTACAATAAAATGCCTAATTGTATTTATACTTTCCCGGAAGTAGTAAGTGTTGGTTTAACTGAAGAGGAATGTAAAAAGGTTAAGTCTAAAATTGTGTGTAAATTTAAAAAAGTAATAAAAAATGAGCCATATACCCCTCCTTATCAAATATAATTAGTTTGAAAATAAAAACTAGATAGGATGAGAAATATATGACTCCATTAAATTTTACAATAGATTCTGAAATAATTA
>NZ_JAQYTS010000030.1 GCF_030913225.1 Spiroplasma sp. AdecLV25b | reverse complement strand
TTATAAAGTTATATTAATAGTTAATAAAGTATTATAGAAAGGTAAATTATTATGAAAATATTTAAAAGAAAAGAAAAACTAACTGAAAATGATAATACAAAGTTATTTAGTTTAAGTAAAGAAAAAACCATACATGCTTCTGCCCGACTAGAAATAAAATGCAAAAAACTATTCGAAATTTGAAATTTTATGTTAAGATATTTTAGTAAAATAAAAATAAATTCATATTTTTTCTATGAATAAAAGGAGTGAGTATAGTGCGCAATATTCTTGCTTTAGTTGCAACTTTCACATTATCTACGACATCAACTATGTCGGTATTAGCTTGTAATCCAACGTCTGACCGTGGCACTACCAATGTTTTTGACTGAAATCAAGCATTTAAGGCTGCTGGTAGTGCTGGAGAAACTACTAGTGATTTTTTTAACTTTCTTAACAGTCAAGGAGGACAATCTTGAGGCAAGGATTTATATAGTACGATTAATCAGCATATTAATCTCTCAATTTTGAAAAATAATCATAAATATAAATCTGATTATGATGCTGCTTTAATTACAGTTAACTCACAAATAGACAACAAAATTGCTTCCTTAAAAGCAAAATTTGGTCGTGGTTGGGAAAAACAATGAAAGAAAATTTTATCAGGTTATAACAATAGCGTTGAACAATACAAAGATGATCAACTAAAAGATATTGCTACTAAAATTATTAATACTAGTTATGTTAGCCAAAACTATGGAGATTATGAATATTATACAACAAGTGAAATATATCCTATGTTAAGAGATGTTTTTGAAGAAATTAAAGCAGGTAAATTTACAAATGTTCAAAATTATATTAATAGCGGTGGAATTTACGCAAAAACTATTTGAATTGTTATCAAAGCAAATAATCCTGTTGGAAATGCTACTACCTTACAAGACGCAATAACAACGAATAAAGACTGAAACGCAATAACCGTTAGCAATCCAGTTGCTAAAACAGTTGGTGACGTTGAAAATGGCGAACATATATCAAGTACATATAATACTGTTAATGGATTACTGAGTGACAATCAAGCAAAAATTGCTCAAGTAATGATGACAGCACAAGAACCGATTTGAGTTCGCCAAATTGTTGTTCCTTTTAATATCGCTGAGAAAGATAAGGCATTAAAAGTAGCTATTACAAAAAACCAATTTTCTGACAATAAACCCAAAATTAATGAAATAGTACAAGACATTAAAAATTTAGGTTTTGACCAAACCTTTACTTTTCAAGGTACCACAGCTACAGGGACAACTGATACAACTGGTGACTTGGGATTAATAAATATTAACAGTGCAACTAAGGACAATGCTCCTTTTTACTACTATCTATATCGTTATGTCACTAGTGCACAAGGCGTTGGCAAGAATGTTATTGGTAATATTCAACAAGATACTCTAGATAAGTACACTGCACCAACTAATCCCACTGATGATGCCTTAACTACCCTGTTACCACTTATTGATCATACTAACAATAATAAGCAAAGTATAACTAGTCAATACAATGACTTAATTTATATGAATGATATACAAAGTCATACTAGTCTACTACCTGACGCTACAAAAAATAATGGACCTGGTGTTGGTATCTTTATTGATACTGCTGGTATTCATTTTATTGAAACACCCGGTATTACTTACCAAGCTACAGCTTCTACTGACTCAACATATAATATTATTCAAGAGTTTAATAAGAAAAAACAAAATCCACAAAACTTATTATGGAATGATGTTTCTCCACTTGCTGATCGTCCAGGTGGCTTAAGCAATAGTCCTTATCTTGACTATTTACAAACAGCATTTTTATTACAAAAAAATAAAGGCCTTGATACAACTATTGATTTAAACAAAACTTTAGGTGACTTTACTGCAACTAGCACTGACCTTGGAAGTCCTAATTGATGAGATTACAATTTATTCTTTGATAATAACGCTAGTTTAATTCATTGAAATATTAGTGACCTAACAGGTTCAACTCCATCACTTGATGATACAACAATTGATGGAGTTGCTAAGAGTTTACAAACATGATTTACTAATGTGAAAAATAGCCGTTGAGATAATAAACAAGCACTATATGTTAACGGTCACTTTCAAAATGCTGTTAAAACACTTAATACATCTTGAGATGCATTTGGTATTAATGCACCAACTGCTCGTCTAAATGAAAATATTTCTGATTATCTAACTAAAGTTGGAAAACAAACTTTATGATGATATGATCCAAATATCATCACAAATAATTAGGGAGGTAAAAAATGAAAAACAAGAAAAAAATCATTCCATTAATAGCTTCCGTTACACTTCTTGCAGGACCTGTATTACTAGTAACTGCTTGTGATAATGAACGTGATATGAGTAACCTACCAAATGGTAAAATTCCCGATGATTACAAAAATCGTATTTTATTTGATTTCTTAGGAGTAAACTTTACTAAAACCGTTGGTGAACAGTTTAAAGATGCCTACGCGTCAGGACTTGACTTAATTTTAAATGATGTTGAAGGAATAATTGCCCAACAAAAATTTTATGACTTCTTTCATAATACTCTAAGCCCTACAGTTTATACAGAAGACACACTTGATTCTGATGGTAATGTAATACAAGAAGGTACTGCTAATCAAGCTTTTGATAACATCAAAGATGACCTTGGTTTAAGTCTTTTAACTCAAGCGTATTTACAAGGTATAAAAAGTTGTACATCACTAGATGAAACTACGAACTTTACAAATAATCTGGTACTATTCCAAACTGACTCTTGACACCGAGGAGGTACTGGTAGTTTAGATTATAGTAAAGATAAAGATGGATTTTACGCAAAAGACAATGCTGATACTGGTTTAAAAAATGATCCTAATGACGTTTTTGCTAATACTAATCTTTATAAAGACTTTGGAACTGTTACTAAGAATGAAGCATTTATGAAACAACTTGCTGACATTGCTAAACACCCAGATGATAATACCACTAATGTTCTGCTTCCATTACAACAAAATACGCAAAACTATATTGGTGACGCCGGAGTTAATCCCGATACACTGCCAAAAGCTTTAGATACATCAGTTACAGATTATCAAAGAAATTTAAAACGTTTCCAATGATCATTACGTTTCCGTTATGAACAATATTATAAATACATGATTTTACCTAAACTAAATGAAAAATTATTTACTATGTCCTATCTTTTAAGTAACCTTTTCATACCTAATCAAAAAGGGCCCAATAAAGAACCAATTATTGAAACAACTACTAATAATGCATATATTGGCCAACTACAAAATATTAATGATTATAAATCTTCTAACTATCGTTCAATTTGAAACTTTCAAACCAACAAGACAAATGCAATTGATATAGAAACCAATTGAAATACAAGTAACTGACAAAACATTACTAACAATGGTGGTAGAGAATTAAACAGTAGCTTCTTTAATAAACTAAAAAATGGTACTTCTGATTCTATTAATCAAATTGATAATCTTTTTGGTGCTAATGGTTATACAGCTACTGCTGCTGGTCAAGCTGCCAAACCTGTAGCAGATGCTACAACAGCAGGTTGAGTAACAATTAAAGATGGTACCCACTATGAATTAACAAACGATACTATCGCTAACTTTACTTATACAACACCAATCTATTTCTTAAATGTATTGCAAAATTTAGACTTTAGTTGTATTTTAAATGATAAAAATAAAAAAACTTGAATTCCTAAAACTACTGGCCTAATTCAAGATTGAAATAACAGTTCTAACCCAAGCAAAGACACAGACTTTTCAAAATATATTCGTGGTGCTGCTGCTAGTAGCGATATCACTCAAGACCAAAAATTTGGTATTTTCTGACAAATGTTATATTTCCTTGCTGATAGTGATGCAAACAAAGATAATGCAGCAAATAACTTTAAATTAGCAGCCCAAAGTTTATTTCCTACATACATCCCTAAAGATAATATTTATGAAAAAGGATTCTGAGACAAAATTAAACAGTATTACTAACAATTAACCACATACATAATGAAAAAAATTTTAAGTTATAATGTATAAAGTAGAAAGAGATGATTAATATATGCCAAATTCACAATGTATTTTTTGTACAATTAGCAAAAATTCAGAAAACTTAGTTTATGAAGACAAACATACCGTAGCATTCATGGATATCAAACCCGCTACTCCAGGTCATAGCTTAGTCATTCCTAAACAACATTTTGCAACCTTCCTTGACACAACTCCGGAAATTGTTGGTTTTGTCAATAGCACTGCCCATAAAATAGCAACGCAATTACAAACACTAATTCCTGAAATTAAAGGTTTCAACATCTTAACTAACAATGGTAGTGAAGCATATCAAGAAGTTTTCCACTACCACGTACATATAATACCGAAATACAATAAAGAAAAAGGTTTAATATTAACTCACACTACAGAAGATATTAAGTTAGAAAACATTGATACTATAAAACAATCATTAAAAACAAAATTCATGAAATTAAGGAGGAAAATAAAATGAAAAATATAAAACTATTAACTTTACCAAAAATTTTAATGCTAATTGGCTCAGCATGAATCATTATCTTTAGTTTACTATATATAAGTAAAGTTACAACCTATAATTTTTACGGATGAAAAGAAAATGGTGCCACATTAATCCTACTTGGTATTATGTACATTATTATCCCTTTCTCAGTTAAACCAGGTTTATGATCAAAACTATGAGCATTAGTTATTGCCTTCATTTCTATATTAATTGTGATTGGAATATTTGTTGGAACCGGAGTTGATTACAAATCACCTTGAACTTATGTTAATGCCTTACCACATATTATCATGGCACTAGGTGCTGTCTTATGAATCTTCAATAGCAAATAACAATTAACAACATAGCCATTACCACACTAATTTATAATCATAAATTAGTAAATTACTCTTTTTATGTTTTCATTTTAAAACTAAAAAGTTGATATAATTAAAAAGTAATTATTGTGTGAAAGGACTATGTTGCTTATGAAAAAAATATTAAAATTTTTATTATCATTAACTAGCATTGCTATTGTTAGTGCTAATAGTTTAATTACTGTTGCCTGTGGTTGCAACTATTGAACAGTATACGATGTATACAACGAATACTTCTACGGTTACCCACGGATAAATAAAAACAATCCTTACTATTCTTTTATTACCGATTATCGCAATAAAACTAAACTTCCCGCTAGTCCTACTTCGATGAAAGAATTTGATGACCTGCAAATTAATCCAGTGTGAAAAAACTTCCAAGAATTAAAAACAGATTTAACAACTACCAAACTAAGCGATGAAATTACAATCAATGTTAACTGGAATGATTTATATAGTAAGTCAGGACTTGATGTTCCATCAATTACTAAAGCTGAAAACTTACAGTTAAACTTTTACAATGCGATTGCTAAAGTATATCAAAAAACTAATATTCTACGTTTACTACAAAACATTAGATTGGCTCCCACTGGTAGTAAGAATACTATTGCTTATAATCGTTACTATTGAAAAGTCGCTTCACAAACACAAACTTATGGTAAAGATTTTGTTAATCAAATTTTAATCAATGAACAATATAATGGCAACTACTGAAACTCTAATCATTTAAATTGTGTTAGTATGCATGAATATGGCCACGCTTTAAGTAACTATATTGATGTTCCTTCTAAAAGTCGTAAATTTTTCAATACCAGGATTGTAGATTCAACAAATTATAAACAAAACATACTAGGCAATGATCGAAACTATTATGATCTTACACAAGTCTTAATGGATTATTTGGATACTAAAATAACCATTACTGCTAGTAGTGCTTTTGATAAATGAGTTGAGAACTTTCTCTTTCCGTTAATTGTTGTCAACAGTGGTTATAGCAGTATTAGTTTCCGTGATCGTAACCTTAATGAACGTAATGAATTCTTTGCAGAAGCATTTAATTTATGATTAGGAACTGATGGTGATAAACGCACTTGAAAATGAGAATTATTAAATGACTTCTTTATGCACTATCTGCCAACATTTGCTAACTTAAAAAATCCTGTCCAATAAACTATGTAAATTTCCAAAACAATATAATCTTTAGAAAGTCACCTCTAGGTTCAATAAAACCTAGCTAAGGAAACCTCTTTTTATGAGAGAATATAGTAGAAAAGAAAAGTCATTTATTTTCTAAAAATGATTAAATGAAATTAGGAATAATATTAATTTTAAACATTCAACAGATGATAGCATATTTTCTTATTTGGAAAAATCCAATGCATTTAAAAATTTTAATAAAGAAGAATTATTTCCTAAATTAATATACTTACCAGCTGAAATTATTTTTGATGTTAAAGATACTAAAATAAACAATTTGCTTCATAAGAAATATACTTTAATAAAATTAATAAGAACAGGGATAAGCCCTATTTCAGCAATGATTGGAATCAGTGCTTATTATGGACAATTAATACCTTATTATTTGGTAAAAATTAGATTTAGATATATGAAATTTAAATCAAAGATCAACTAATAAAACTAAATTTATTAATAGTAGTAAAAAAACATTATTAGGTTTAGGAACAATTAGTTTAGCAAATTATAGTAAGTTTTTAAACACTGTTATTACACCAATAGAACCTATTACAAGTACAACAACTACAGAAACACGAACATGACCAGATAATTTATTTAATATTTTATTTAATAATAATCCTAATAATTTAATGGATTGAGATACTTATATTTCATTAAATGCTTATGGTATTTTAAATCTTATTAGTGGAATTAATGAATTAATCTCTAATAGATTTGAAAATATTCGAAATATTGCTAATATGGTAACTAATGGGTGTTTAATTAGTAGTGGTATAGTACTTATCTAGTACAAATATTAATTTATAATTTATTTATAGAAAGGGAAGATTAAAAGAATGCCTACTAAAAGAGACCAAAATAATAATTTTAAAAATATAGCAAAATGAGTAAATGATAATCAAAAAGAGGTTGAAAAGCAAAAAAAGAAAGTGATAAAAGATATGAAACATATAAACAAACTGCAGAATATAAAAAATATACTAATTCTTAATTTAATTAAAAAATATAATATTACTCCACAATTTTAAATATTAATGTATAATCAAAATATTTACTTAGAGTTTAAGTAAGAAAAAAATTAGGTTGGCACCTAATTAAAAAGTTACCTTAATTGGTAACTTTTTAATTATTATTAGGCATGTTTTCTGACTTTTTACTTTATTTCTTAGTTTTTAGACTTTGATGTTTATAAAACATTCGATTTTCAATACCTGGCACACGTGAAGTTGATTCACCAACATTAGTATTAACTAATGCTTCATCAATAGCATATATTTTAGCATCAAGATTATCAAGATGATGCAAAATTTCTGCTTCCATGGTTTTAGGTAAAACTGGTGAACCATATTCGTATTTACCATGACTTGCTAAAATTAAATGCTGTAATAAGACAACCATTTCCTCTTGCAAATTAATGTTCAACTCTTGACATGCTTGTGTTACTTGCATGGCACCTAATGAAATATGACCAATCATTTTTCCTGCCAAAGTAAAAGCACTAATGGCATTATTATCTAATTCCATCATTTTCCCATAGTCATGCATAATAATACCAGCATACAATAAGTCACTATTAATATTACGGTCATCATAAATATTAACTACTTGTTTAGCCATCCTTAACATAGTAACTGAGTGTCATAGTAAACCACTTTGCACAGCATGATGCATTTTTACAGCAGCTGGTCAGCGTTTGTAATCATTGATTATTTTTTCGCTAAAACATTGAATTAAAATGTTTTTTAAAATGGGATTTTTAAATTCTTTAATTGTTTGACTAATCTCAGTTCATGCTTGGGCAATGTCGATTGGTGCTTGTGTTAACAATAACTCATAATATTCACTGGGATTAGCAACAATTTCTCATTCATTAATTTTTAACTGCACTTCATTATTGTAGTTAATGCTATTAGCTTCAACTTTAACAACAACACCTGTTGTTAATTGAGCAATAGCTTCTTTACTAGCATCCCAAATTCGAGCTGAAATGCTACCAGTTTTATCTTGTAATTGTAAATTTAAATAGTTAGTATTATTAGACGCAACACCTTGAATGACACGGCCAATGATTACTATTAATTTTAAAGTATTATTAGGTTTGATATCTTTAATTACAGTTGTCATTAACATTTTTCTCCTTATCATTTTATATTAGTAATTTTTAAATATTTTTTTGCTAGTTCTTCATACATTGCTTGCATTTTTTGTTTTGCAACATTAGTATTTTTGTCGATACAAACAAAGTAAAATTTAATTTTAGGTTCTGTTCCACTAGGTCTGACAGCAAATCATGAGCCATCAATAAAATAGAATTTTAATAAATTTTGACCTGGCATGCCATAAAGTCCTTGCTCATAGTCTTCAACTTTTTCAACTTTAATATTATGTAATGAAGGAATTCCACTAGTTCGTAAAGTTTCCAACATGCCATTGATTTCAGTTTGTCCTTTTTGACCTTTTAATACTAAGTTAACAGTATAACAATAATAATAACCAAATTTTTTATAAATATCTTCTAAAACATCAATTAATGTTTTTTGTGATTGTAAATAATATCAAACAGCTTCGGCCACAACCATAGCAGATTGAATACCATCTTTATCACGAGTAATATCTTTAATAACATAACCATATGCTTCTTCAAAACCAAAAACAAAATTAATCTTACGAACTTGTTCTTTTAGCATTTCAGCACCAATTCATTTGAAACCAGTCAATGTTTTAATGACTTGACACCCATAAGATTGAGCCACAGTATCAGATAAGTTAGAAGTAACGAAAGTATTATACATAACCGGATTTTCAGGCATTGTTTTAGTTTTTTGATAATGACTCAATAAATATTCTAATAAGATTGGTGCTGTTTCATTACCTGTTAGTAACACATACTCTCCTTGATGTTGAACAGCAATGCCAATTCTGTCAGCATCTGGATCATTTAAAATCACTAGTTGTGCATTATGTTGTTTAGCATATTTAATAGCTAAATCAAAAGTTGGTTGCACTTCAGGATTAGGCGAGATTACACCTTTAAAATCAGGGTCATAGCTTGCTTGTTCTTTAACGATAATTACTTCATAACCACATTGTTCTAAAAGCGGTGGAACTCACTCACGACTGGTCCCATGAAGGTTAGAAAAGACAATTTTCAGATTACGGTTTTTAACATCAGGATAAAACTGTAAATTTTTAATATCATTACGATAATTAGTTTCTACTGTCAAGGGGACTTCTTTAATTAAGTCTTTGTTATAAGGAAACTCTAATTGAAAATCATCAGTTAATTGTTCCATATTGTGACCAATAACATTAGTAACTTCTGGTAAGAATTGACAACCATATTGATCATAAATTTTATAACCATTGTATTCTGGTGGATTATGACTAGCAGTAATAACAATTCCAGCAATGGCGTTAATCTTGCGAATACTATAAGATAAAACTGGAGTTGGACGTAAATCATTGTCTTGAAATAAAAAGACAGGAATATTATGTTTAGCTAATGTTTTAGCTGTTAGCATAGTAAACTCAGCAGAAAAATGACGGTTATCATGAGCGATAACAATTCCGCGATTTAAATCTTTTTGTGAAAAAGTTGATGTTAAATATTGAGTAAAAGCTACAGTAGCTTTCATAATAATAATTTCATTAATTCTTCCTGTTCCGACACCAGTAACTCCACGCATACCAGCAGTACCGAATTCTAAAGTAGTAGTAAAAGCTTCTTCAATTTCAGTTTTTGACATTTTATCTAATTGGGTTTGTAAGTGCTTTGGTAAAGTTTGTTGTTTTCAAATATCATATGTTTTTGACAAATCCATTATTATTAACTCCTTCATTAAATAAAAATTAATTTTATAAATAAATAATACTATAAAACATTAAGATTAAAAATCTTATCTATTATTTGATTAACTACTATTTCAGGTTCGAAAAATAATTCCAAATAATTAATCAGTAAATTTACTAGTGAAATTATATTACTCATCTCATTGGTATTATAAGTTAGTTAAACTATATATAGTAAATAAAATGATTCATGACAATTTTAAAGACATAATGTACGAGAACTATTCCCGTGGTCATCAATAAACACCAAATTATTTATAACATCATTTGGGAATAAACATTCTCTATTTTCCAATAATGGTGTTGTATCATCATCTATTGGAATTACTATTTCTTGTTCATTTTGATTACTTTGTAATAAACTAACTAATTCTAGTACCTCCTCAATACTAGTGTTTTTTAATTTATTTTTGATAAATTCTTCTAATAATTTATTTTCTGTTTCATTATTTGCGACATTAGCAACATTTTCTATTATATCACTGTTTGTAAAACATGATGTAACATTGCTTCAACATCATTTAACACCACTAATTAGGGGCGTTACTATGAAATTTTTAATTTTAGGCAAAAATAAGTTAAAATAAGAAAAATAAGCACTATAGATACCATTTTCAATAAGTGTCACTAATAATGCCAAATGTAAAGCCTCTATTACGTTTTCTAAATTTATTTCTTTTTGTTCTCCAAAAAGTCCACTGATTACACTTTCTAAAGCAGAAAGAAAAATTAGTAAACATATAATAGCACTTAAACCAGTAGTTTTTAAAATATTTTTGTTTCTCAAATTTTCTCATATTTTTTCAATCAAAGGTTGAGCGATTTTATCAAAAATTAATTCTTCGATTATACATATACTCAAATTAACACCAATACCTTTTGCAAAAGTGATTCAATCAAATTCATTTTCACTAACATATAAATTTAAATAATTTTTTCAGGCACCCATTACAGTGCTTACTCCCAAAAATGATAAATACTTCCAGTTTGAAATCAAATTAATAATTTTATAATTTAAATATGATAAATTAATCATTGTCAATCCACTTGTTATACTTATCATTACATCTTCTCAATCATTAAAAAGATGTAATAATGGATTTTCTTCATGCAAATTATTTTTAGCATCAAATAAAGAAAATGAACCTAGACTTAAAGTTAAAATTATCATAATAGATAAAAAACTATATTTTGAATTGAAAATTTCATTTAATAAATTACTTTCATTTTCAATAACTACTCAGTTAAAATTCTCTTGTAAAAATTGTGCTGTTGGCAATATCCACTCATTATTATATTCTTGTTCATTTTGATATAATTTAACAGTTTGTTGTAATTGTTTGATATCATTTAGATTTGTCAATTCTAAAATTATTTTACCATCGTTTAATTTAATAACTTTTTGTCATAATGATTTATTATCAATCATTACAAATTTCTCATTAATAACTTTAATAACACTAGAAGTGAATTCTGTTTTATATTCTAATTTACCACTTTCATCAAGTCTCGTTAGTGTTACTCCTTCTGCTCCGTAGTGATTATCAGCAAATTCTCAAGCAGTTTCATTACTATTTATATTCAGAGCAGCATCTCCATCAGAGTCTTGGCTTTCTAAATTTGATTGTTCTATTAGTAACATTTCTATCTCCTTTAAAATAAAAGTCTTGTTTTACTTACAAAAAGTAAAACAAGACTTAAACATATATTTTTTTGAATTTTATTATTTTTTTGGTACTAGTTGCTATTGTCTAACTTATAAGAAAGATAGTGATAAAGAGGGGGAATACGTAATTAATAATTTTACTTTGATTCTTTTTCGTTTTTTAAATAATATTTTTTAACTAAATCAAAAATTTCATTGTTTAAACTTCCATCTTTATATCTCTTTTTAAATTTATAAAAATATTTATAACGTTTATCCAAAACTATTGATTTAATTCCATTAAAAAGGGAAAAGTAATTTCTATCTGAAAATTTATAATTATTTTTGTCTATTTTTAATAAATTTTCATTGATAATCTTATTGATTTTATTAATAAATTTTTTTCTTTTATAAACATAAACAAATATAATAAAAAATAAAATTAATACTACTATCATTATACTTAACCCTATTATTGTTCAGTCTTTTGCAGCTAACTTAACTAAGTACTTCAAAATTTACACCTACCTCTCATCTCATAATGTTTTTTTGAATTTGATAATAATATTTTACACTATTTCTGCAATAAGTTCTTTAAATTCCTATTTCAGGGTAATGTTTGTATGCTATTTAAATTATTTTTAATAGTTTCTGAATTGGTCATCACTTAATTAAGTTGAATATTTTTTCTTTATTTGACATCACAAAGAATTTGTTGCTAAAAAAAGAGCAAGCACTTTTAATGCATACTCCTTATGAGTTCACTCTATAATTTATCTTTTTTATTTAATAATTAAATTTTAGTTTTTCAATTAATTACAATTCCTTTGGGACGAGTAAATGATATTAATGAAGCATGAATACCTTGAACACCAAGTCCAGAATCTTTAACTCCAGTAAATGGAAAATGATCAGGTCCGCGCTGTGATTGGTCATTAATGTTAACGCTACCAACATCTAACTGTTTAGCAATACTCATAGCACTATTAATATTAGTCGTGAATACTGAAGCTTGTAATCCATATTTTGAATCATTAGCAATTTTAATAGCATCATTTATTTCATCAAAAACAATAATTGGAAGTAATGGGGCAAATGGTTCTTCTCACGCTAAATCCATATTAATGGTGACATTAGTAAGAATAGTTGGTGACATTAAATTACCTTTAAATTTATTACCTGTTAAACAAGATGCACCTTTCTCTAAGGCATCTTTAATTAATTTTTTACAATTTTCAACAGTTGGCATATCAATAACTGGGGTAATATCACAATTATTACTTGGTATTCCGACTGTTAATTTTTCTGTTTTTGTTTTTAATAAGGTAATTAAATTGTCACTAATTCCACGAGCTACTAACACTCTTTTAATAGCAGTACAACGTTGACCTGAATAACTAAAAGCACCTTTAACAATTTTAGTAGTAGTATCTTCAAGATCAGCATCATCTAGCACAATGGCTGGGTCCTTACCACCTAATTCTAAAATCAAATCGGTTTTTAATGATTTTTTAGAAATACGATTGCCAACATCGGCACTACCAGTAAAAGAAATAACATTAATTATTGGATTTTCAACTAGAATATCACCAATTTCACTACCTTTACCACTAACTGCATTGAAAGCACCAGGTGGGATTTTTGCTTCATTGGCTAACTTTGCTAAATATAATCCTACTAAGGAACCTTGTGTTGCTGGTTTAAAAACAACACTATTTCCAGTAACTAAAGCGGGAAATATTTTTGAAACTGACAAATTAACTGGGTAATTAAAAGGTGAAATTGCTAAAATAACACCTTTAGGGATATGTTCAAATATTCCTAATTTATTCATTACTCCCCAACTATCACCAGTGTATGACTGAGGATGTAAACGTAATGCTTCTTGTAACGTATAGTCAATATATTCAACAGAACGATTGATTTCACTAATTGCTGCTTTGATACCTTTAGCAATTTCAGAACTCATTATGTTTGCCATAATTTTTTTATCACGAATTATTAATTGTTTTCAATTATTTAATAGTTCAATTCTTTTTAAAATCGGCATTTGACTTCAAGCAATTTGAGCTATTTTTGCTGCTTGATATGTTTTATCAATCTCTGTTTTGGTTAGTGCTGGAACTTGTCCTGCTGGTTGGTTAGTTGTGGGATTCATTACTGTTATTCATTGTTTATTTTCATATAATTCACCATTAATTAGTGCTTGATATTGATTTTTATTATTTGTCATGTTAATCCTCCTTGTTTTTAATACTTTTATTATAACTTTAATTTTAATAAATAAAGTTATTTTCTATTCTTATTTTTTGATTAGAAGTGTAAATAATGGCAAAATTTTTAAAATTAAGAAGGTTAAATAAAAAGAATGAGTTTAATCGAATATTGATTAACTCATTCCCAAAATAAATACTAAGTTTATTTTTGTAAAATTATGTTTAATATAACACTTATTATAAGATAATCTTTTAATTGCCCACTTTATTCAATAAGTTCACAAATTTTTCGCTTTTATAAAGAGTACCTCGAAAATTTATATATAATGTATCATTATTGCCAACTATTAAAGAAATATTATCACAACTTACTCCTATTGGTAGTAGCATTTGTTCAAATACAGTTTGTCCAGTTTCACATTTAAAAAGTCTTCAAGGTCCATTTTCAGCTCTTGCTCTAACAAAGATATTACCACTTTTATCTATAGTTAAATCACCAATATTGCTATCTCTTCATGAAGTTGATTTAAATTCAATTAATTGTTTAAACACAGTTTGACCAGCTAAACATTTGTAGAGAATATCATCATCTTTACTACTAGCATACAGGTCGCCACTTTTATCATCTACTGCTCAAACATTAATATGCCCTGCTATTCCTATTATTTCAGTAAAATTCATTTGCCCAGCCAAACATTTATAAATTTTACTATCACTTTTTACATAAACATTATTATTCTTATCTATTTTTAAATCATCAACTGTAGAATTAAATTTTGCTATTTCAGTAAAATGCATTTGCCCAGCCAAACATTTAATAATTGCCTTAGATTTACCTGAAGAGATTGAAAGTTTAACCTTTCATAATAATGATTTATATGCAGGAGTAGAAAAAGGTCAGATTTACAAAATTAATATAACAGAATCAACACCAACTAAAACTGAAATCATAAATTTAGATTCATCAGCTGATGGTTTAGTGTTTAAAGATGATATCTTATATGCAGGAACACTAAATGGTAAAATTTACAAAATTAATGTAACTAATAAAACTAAAAGTACAATTGCTGATTTAAATCAAAAAATTCACAGTTTATCTTTCCATGGTAATGATTTATATGTAGGATGTGTTAATAAACTTTATAAAATTGATTTTTAATAAAAACCTAGATTTAAACTGTAAAGTTATGATTAACTTTTGGTTTTGATTCTCTCTTTAGTAATGTATTTTCGCATTCATTAATTTTTTTTATTGCACCATAACTAAAAGGTTGATTTATCATATTATCATTTTGCTTGTCATTATTAAATAGTAAACTAATTTTTTGATACATTAGACTACTCGATGTTATTCTAAGACTACCATTAACAGTATTTTCAGTAAAATAGGAAGGAAAATTTTAATAAACTTTTCTAATGATAAATTATTTTTTCCTAATTTGTAGAATGTTTGTAAAGAATTAAATAAGAAATAACCAACTGTAGACAAAATTGGAATTCCTATGCTATAAAAATCAAACCCCTCAATGTATTTTTTTCATATTATCACGACAACTGCCTCTTTACTAAAATTCAAAGCTACTATTACAAATAAACCATCAAAAATATCAGTATTAATAGGAACTGAGGTCGTTAATTTTACATTTATTTTTTTAACAATTTCATTAGTTGTAATTAATGCTAAACTTAAAATTAGATTTTTAATTGCACTTTTACCTTTATTAGTCTTACTAATGTTTTTATTAACAAAATCAACAATTAAATTTTCAATTGCTATATAAGCACCCGTTGTTAAAAGTGTTGTACTAATTTCGGGAACTATTAATAATGGTGGATTTTGCATTAAATCATCTATCCCATTTTCAAAACTTAATGTTCCAGTTGTTTTTCAATTATTAATAATTGCAACTGGGAATGCTGTTACGACAGCAACAGCAATTGAACCTACTCCTAATGTTCAAAACTTTAAACTTTTAATTAATTCACTTTGTTGAGGCTTTGAAACTAATAAAGTAGTCTCACTAATTTTTTTGTTACTGATAATTTCCATTTTTCACTTTTCCTTTCCTTACATAGCTATTTTATAAAAAAATCTATTTCAATCAAATTACTGAAATAGACCTTAGTCATTTATTTAAATATTTTCATCATCATTTTTAAAATCTTCATATGATTCTTCAATAGGACCTTCAGAGGGTATAATATCCTTAACAATTAGATTCATAATTAAGTTATTGCTTCCAGCAATAATATTTTCGCTTTCTGCTTTCCCCATTCCCTCGTTAACTTTGGTAATAGGAATATCGCTTGCTTTAATAACGGTTCATTTTTCTTTTTTACCTAAAATATTAATAAAAATTTCATCAGATGCTAAAAAGGTTTTAATAATAGTTACCGTTTTAGATTTTGGAATTTTTAAAATTTTATTACCTTTTGCTGTTCTTGATGTTAATTCAATGGTATTAAATAGTATTCTTTTAATAGTTCCTGCTGATGTAATCATTCCATATATATCATTACTATTACCAGAAGCCATACCAATGACTTGGTCATCTTTATCATTAAGTTTTAATGCTTTAACTCCAGCTGCCGTTTTGCTTAAGAGTGGGACTTTTGACTCTAGATATTTTAAAGTAAAACCTTTTTTTGTTGATAAGATAATAAAATCATGTTCGGTAGTAATACTAACACTAACAACAGCGTCATTATCTTTTAATTTAACATATTTAGCAATTTTATTAAATCTTGGCGTTGATAATTCTAATAATGACATTCTCTTAATAAAACCATTTTTAGTAACAACCACAACATTAATATTTTTTTGTTCAAAAGTATTAATTTTTGCTACTTTAATAATTTTCTCATCACCATCAATTTTACATAATGTATTAACGTGAATACCGTTATCTTTTCATTTATTTTCTTCTAACTTAAAAGCTGGAACTAAAATATAATTACCTTTATTAGTAAATAATAATAAGTTATCAAAGTTGTTCATGGTGCTAGCACCAATAATAATATCATCTGGTTTACGACCAAAATCTTGATAATCATCAAGATTTTGTGCTAAGACTTTAGTGCTAATAACTTTGATTCATCCATCATAACTAACACTAACAAAAACTGCTTCTTGATGTAATGTTGCCTTCTCATCAATTGTGATTTCGGTAATTTCACCTTGAATAAGCGATCTTCTCGGTAATGGATAATTATTTCTAATTAATGCTAATTCATTAATAATTACTTGTTGTAATGATTTTTCATTAGCAAGAATTTCTTTTAACAACATAATTTTATTTTCAATATCAGCTTTTTCTAAAATTAATGTTTCAATATCAGTAGCAGTTAACCGATATAATCGTAATTGGACAATAGCTTCAGCCTGAATTTCAGTAAATTCAAAAGTAACTATTAAGTTTTGTTTAGCACGAGCACGATCAGTTGAATTTCTAATAATCTTAATTACTTTATCAACCTGACTTAACGCAATAACTAAACCATTAACAATTTCTAATCTGCGTTCTAATTGCGCTAAATCAAATTGCGAACGTTTAGTAACAATAATAACTTGATGGTTAACATAAAAATCTAAAATCTTAACTAAATTCATTTGAACAGGCTTTTTATTTGCAATCGCTACCAAGTTAAAATTATAATAAACTTGTAAACTAGTATTTTTAAATAAATAATTTAAAATATCATTAATTTTGGCATCATGAGTTAACTCAACAATAATTCGTAACCCAGTACGGTCAGTTTCATCACGAACTTCTTTAATTCCTTGAATTTTTTGTAAGGAACGAATATCTTCAATTTTTTTAACTAAATCCTGTTTAATTACTTCAAAGGGAATTTCAGTAATAACAATTTGTGGAAATTCATTTTCCATATTAATAGCAGTTGTCGCACGAATCGCAATTCTACCTTTACCAGTATGATATGCTTCTTTAATTCCTTTTATACCTTGGACAATACCACCTGTCGGAAAATCAGGACCTTTAATCGTATGTTCCATTAAATCATTAATCGTACATTGTGGATTTTCAATTCGCATAATAACAGCATTAATTACTTCTTGTAAATTGTGAGGTGGGATATTAGTTGCCATTCCCACAGCAATTCCTGAAGCACCATTAACTAATAAATTAGGGAAGTAACCAGGTAAAATTGCTGGTTCTGTTTCTGATTCATCAAAGTTTTTATTAAAATGAACAGTATCTTTTTTAATATCATTTAATAACAGTTGTGAAATCGCACTTAGTCTTGCTTCTGTATAACGCATAGCAGCAGGATTATCACCATCAATTGAACCTTTATTACCATGCATTTGAATTAGTGGTCATGCTAATTTTCATTCTTGTGCCATTCGACACATAGCAGCATAAACAGCAGTATCACCATGGGGATGATATTTACCAATTACTTCACCTACAACCCGTGCTGCTTTTTTATATGCTTTATCATTAGTTAGTCCTAAATCATTCATAGCATACAAAATTCGTCTTTGTACTGGTTTTAAACCATCGCGAACATCAGGTAAGGCACGCTCTAAAATAATATACTTAGCATATCGTCCAAAGCGTTCGGCAACAATATTATCAATTGGATAAACTAACACTTGCTCTTCAAATGATTGAAATTCATTGGTTTCATTACTACTCATAATACAACAACTCCCTAATAGTCACTATCATCAAAAGAAATATTTTCTTCGATTCATTGACGTCTTTTTTCTGGTTTATCGCCCATTAATGTTTGAATTTCATTTTCAGCAACTAATGCATCATCGATGGTGATTTTAATAAGTTGACGAACATGGGGATCCATAGTGGTTTCTCATAATTGTTCAGCATTCATTTCGCCCAAACCTTTGTAACGTTGTAGATCATATTTACCATGAATGGTTTCTAATTTATCTTTTAATTCTAACTCATTTCATACATATGCTGATTGCTCTTGTTCTTGAACTTTATAACTAATTTTGAACAATGGTGGTAACGCAATATAAACATTACCAGATGTAATTAAATCTTTCATAAAGCGGTAAAAAAATGTCAATAATAAAATTTGAATGTGGGCACCATCAGTATCGGCATCGGTCATGATAATAACTTTATTGTAATTACAGTTTTCAATATCAAATTCACTACCAACACCACCACCAATGGCATTAATAATCATACTAATTTCCTCGTTATTAAATAAATCAACGGTTTTAGTTTTTTCAGCATTAATTACTTTTCCTTTTAATGGCAAGATAGCTTGGAAAGTACGGTCACGACCTGATTTGGCACTACCGCCAGCAGAATCACCTTCTACTAAGAAGATTTCATTAATTTTCGGATTTTTAGTTTGGGCAGGTACTAGTTTACCAACAAGGAATTTCTGTGTATCTTTGTTTTTGTTACGTAGTGATTCACGTTCTTTACGAATTGCATTACGGATATCACGTGCTTTAATGGCTTTATCAATAATTTTTTTGGCGCTATCACTATTTTCATGTAATCAAAATGAAAATCTTTCATTAACAATATTATCAACGACAACTCGTGCTTCTGGTGTTCCTAATTTGCTTTTGGTTTGACCTTCATACTGAATTAAATTTTCAGGAATCCGTAAAGAAACAATGGCCACTAGTCCTTCTCTTAAATCATTTCCTTCTAAGTTTTTATCTTTGGTTTTTAACAAATCTTGTTTGCGTGCATAGTCATTAATAGCTTTTGTCATACCACTTTTAAACCCAACTAAGTGCGTTCCACCATCATTAGTTTTAACATTATTAGCAAAACCAATTAATGTTTCAGCATAATCTTCGGTATATTGTAAAACAATTTCAGCATCAATATTATTTTGCTTACCTTTTAATGAAACAATAGGAGAGATGGTTTTTTTACCAGCATTTAAATATTCCATAAAAGCTACTAATCCATTTTGATATTGAAACCTTTCTGTAGTGTTGTTGCGTTTATCTATTAACTCAATACTTAAGTTACTAATTAAAAAAGCACTTTCACGTAAGTGTTGTTCGAACAGATGAATATTTCAATCACAACCTTGAAAAACACGAATAAAATCAGGTAAAAATTGAACTTTAGTTCCTGTTTTATAAGTAGTACCAATTTGTTTTAATGGTTCGTCAATTTTACCACCATTTTTAAATTTAATTTCATGAATTTTTTTATCGCGATTAATAGTGACACTCATTCACGTACTTAAAGCATTAACAACTGAGGCACCAACACCGTGTAATCCACCCGATGTTTTGTAACTGTTAGTATCAAACTTGCCTCCAGCATGAAGGACAGTAAAAATAACTTCTGGTGTACTTTTTTTAGAAGCATGCATTCCTGTGGGAATACCACGTCCATTATCATCAACAGTAATAGATCTATCAACATTAATAGTGACAGTAACATGAGTGCAAAAACCAGCTAAAGCCTCATCAATGCCGTTATCAACAATTTCTCATACTAAATGATGTAAACCACGATTATCAGTAGAACCAATATACATCCCAGGACGTTTGCGAACAGCCTCTAGTCCCTCTAAAATTTGAATGGAAGATTCGTTGTATACATTAGTATTAAGTTTACTAGCCATGAAAAAAACTCCTTACTACGTTTTACTTTAACGTTTCCATTTTATCACATATCTTGATATTTAAAGACAAAGAGAATAAAAGAAATTAAATAAATTCTTGCAATTCAAAATGAGTTGTTGTATATTGTACTTTAAATTAGGTTAATTTTTATTTTGAAAGGAGAGAACAACAATGAATTATAAAGAAATATTTGAAACTTCACTTAAAACAACAGGAATGATTGTTGGTGCTGTTGGAGGCACTGGCAGTTTAATTTATTTATACGCTAAGTTAGGTATGACTATGGAAAAATTTAATCAACCCGAAGGTGGATTAGCATTTCTACTTACAGGTTTTACTATAGCAGGAGCAGGAATAGGAGGGGCTTTAGTAGGAAGAGGTTTGGCAACCTTGTTATATGATGGAGTAATAACGTTGTGCAATAAAATTAATCACACTAATGACAATGTATCTAATGGACAAATAAATGATGTTTTAAACGCTGATAATACTTCAATAAATATGGAAGATGAAAATACATCATTATTACACCAAAATAGTATTAACGAAATAAACGTTCAATACAACACATCACCAGAAATAACAACAGTAAATAATAGAGTAGTTAATCATTGTAGTATGTAATAAACCAAACCAAAGATTGCATCTGCAACCTTTTTCTTTCTTTAAAACAAATTATAAACTATCAAATAAACTTACAAACAAAAACAAAATTAAAACGGCCCTATCATTTGTTTCTATCATATTTTCTAACTGAAATTATTAACTAAAACTATGCAATTCTTTTCATAATTTACCAGTAACTGTTTTAGATTTAATAATTTTAAATAATTGTTCTGCTGTGGCATTTTGTAAATCTTCTCATGTTGGAAATACTGCTAAGATTTTATTTTGCATTTGCATTCCAATTCCAGGAATGGTAGCAAGAACACTATTAATCATTGATTGACTGCGTTTCAATTTATGATATTTAATAGCATAACTATGAACTTGGTCTTGAAGTTTACTTAAAAATAAAAAACAAGCATCATTTTTAGGAATATTAATAGTTTGCATTTTATCATTAATAATGCGATCAGTTTGGTGTTTTTGATTTTTTGCTAAACCAATAATAGGTATTTTTAAATTCAGTGATGATAATTGTTCTAATGTTGCTGTGATTTGTGGTTTACCTCCATCAACGATAATTAAATCTGGCAATGGTAATTGGTTAATAATTAAATGATGATAGCGACGATAAATCATTTCACTAAACCGATGATAATCATCAGGGATTTTAGGGTCTAATAAAAATTTACGATAATCATTAAAACTAGGACTACCATTTTTATAAACAATCATTCCCCCAACACTAGCATTGTGTTGTAAATTAGAAACATCAAAAATTTCTAAGTGATTTAAATTAGGAATTTTAATTCATTGTGATAAAACTTTCATCATGTTAATAGGAGTATTATTAGTTTTAGCACTTTGTAAGTAGTTGTTTCAAGCATAAATGGCATTAGTTTTAACTAAAGTTAAAATGTGTTCTTTTGAACCTTTAATTGGCAAAATAAACTTTACCTGCGGAAATAAAATTTTTAATTCTGTTGTATCAATGGTGTGTGGTAAATAAATTTCACTTGGTAAGGTATTTTTACTATACAGTTGTTGACAATAATTACGAATTAAATCTTGAATTTCTAAGTAATTATTTTGGACAATTTGTTCATCTTTAGCTTGTAGTTTTCCGTTGCGATAAAATAAAGTAATTAACACTACCATGTCATCTTCAATTAAAAAGTTAATGAAATCGCGATTTCCATAGTCTTGGAATTCCACAACTTGTTGTGATAAAAATAAATCAATTTTTGATAATAAAATTTTAATGCGATTAGCATTTTCAAATTGTAAGTTTTCAGCACTAGTTGTCATATTATTAATTAATGTTTTTTTAATAACTCCAACATTACCCTTAAAAAATTGATCAATTTTATTAATCATATCTTCATAATAACTAACAAGCACAGTTTTAAAACAAGCACCTGAACATTGTGCTAAGTGATAATATAAGCAAGGTTTACCTAAATTCCCGTTACATTTAAGTAACGGAAATAACCGTTCTAATAATTTTAAAATATCACGGGCACCTGTGCCATCGGGAAATGGCCCATAATAACGTCCATCTTTTTTAGTAGCACTACGAACATAACGATATTGGGGATCGCGATGATTAGTGATTTGAATATAAGGGTATTTTTTATCATCTGCCAATAAAATATTGTATTTCGGGTGATGTTTTTTAATTAATGTTTGTTCAAGAATTAATGCTTCTTTTTCATTGGAAGTAGTAATAAAATCAACATCAGTAATATCATTAACTAATAACATAGTTTTAAAATTGCTAGCTTTGTTTAAATACGAAGTAACTCGTTTTTTTAAATCTTTGGCTTTACCGACATAGATTAAATTATTAAAGGTATCTTTAAAAAGATAACAACCAGCGATGTTGGGTAAAATTTTAATTTTTTCTTGCAATAAAATATTTTTTGCCATCTTTTCACCTAGTTTATAATTTAAAAGTTACTTTGATTTTATCATTAATTATAATTATTTTTACTAATTTAAAAAGTTATGATAAACCTCAATTTTAAAAAATGGTTAAGTCCCGAATCTTGTGTAAATTTATTTTTACAGAGCAATATTTCTCATATCAAATAAATTTAGTTTAATTTATTATACCATACTTAAAAGTTGGTAGGTTAATCTTATCTAAAA
>NZ_JAQYTS010000047.1 GCF_030913225.1 Spiroplasma sp. AdecLV25b | reverse complement strand
ATGGAAATACAGTTATTATAAAATCAAAATATAAATTAAAAAATACCTAAAAAACCGAAAATAACATAAAACTTATGAAAGGAAACTTTAATAAGAATTTTTGTGATGTATTCATGTAAATTAATTTACATGAATTATTTTATTTTTTTTAAAATAAGTATTTTAGTTGCAATTATTTTAAAAAAATATATTATTTACTTACAATTACATAAAAAATCCAAATTATTTCTTGTCTACATGATAATAAGACTGTATGAAGTAATTTATTCCGGATTTTTGACAAGCGCCCAACATACTCATGAACACTTAATGAACCAAGCGACATACCTATTGCTACATTGAGAAAAATTAAAGTTTCAACACTAGGCATAATTAAAAAACAAATAGCACTTAAAAACATTCAAAAATGAGACCATCAAATATAAAGTTTGCGTTTCCTTAAATTACCAGTAATAAGCGTAGCTGGAATTGCCACTACTATAAGTATGAATGAAATTATAACTCCTAAAATAATAGAAAACACTTGTTTGATAATGATATCATTAATAGTGCAAATATATTGAAAAGCATTTACCATCATAAAAAAACAAAAATAATAAACAATAAATAATAGTTGTCTTTTTTTAATTTTATATTTAAAAAGAAAAATACTATATAAAATACTCAATGTAGCAATAATAATAGCATACGGTACTATTGATGTCATAAACTTCATTCCCTAAATTACATTTTTTTGTATTTAGTTTCCCTCTGTGCTTCACGGTTTTTAATCACATCACGCTTATCATGAAGTTTTTTACCACGTCCCAAAGCAATTTCTAATTTAGCACGTCCGGCACTATTTAAATATACCATAATGGGAATAACAGTTAAATTTTTTAGTTTTTGTTCTTGTTGCAATCTTTTAATCTCACGAGCATTCAAAAGTAATTTTCTTTTTCTTAAAGGTTCTACAACAAAAATACTACTAAATTTATAAGTAGCAACATTCATATTAACAATATATGCTTCGTTATTACTGAACGTAACATAACTATCTTGTAATGATACTTCACCTAATCGAATAGATTTAATTTCAGCACCAGTTAAAACCATTCCTGCTTCTATTTTTTCCAGTAATTCATAATTAAAATATGCTTTTTTATTTTTTGAAATAATTTTCAAAAGTATCACCAATATTTCTTTTTTTATTTTTTATAAATAAATTATATAACAACCCTAAAAAAAATACTGCAATACATTCCTAAATGATATTTTTTTTGCTTTTTATAATTAAAGTGTTATAATAAACTTCTAGTAACAGTTAGATTTGTTAGTTTAACAATTGTTATAAAAGAATTAAAAAAACAAATTAATATATGTTGTAATCAACCCTAGGAATAAATTTTATATTTGTTTTATGGGTTGCTTTTCTTTAATTAGTTTTTTAAAGTCAATGAAAGGAATCAAAAAAATGGCGACTACTCTAAATGCAAAAAGTAGAAAATGTTCAAATGATAACCAATTTTTCAAAGGTGATTTAGGATTTGACAAAAATAATAATAAATTTATTATTTATAAAATTTTAACTGAAAAAAAACTTGAGGTTTGCAAAATAATTATTGATGAAAAAAATAATAAAATTGAAATAGCTACAAAAACTAGCATCATTCATGAATCTGAAATTCAAATTTATAGTTTTGCTTTAGAACATGATACTGCTCAGTACATTTTAAAAATTATCCATGAAATGAAAATGCAATGAGAAATTGAATTTTTATCAGATCAGATTAACAAAGAAGAAGAATATTATGTAGATGAGTATGGAGTAACTAAAAAGCGCAATAAAAAAAACAATATTAACTTTTAACTATTCATAAATTTCCTGCCAATTATAAACTGACCCATAACATAAAGCCTTAACATTAAAATTATGATTATTATCCCATAATGTTGTAATGACTTGGGCAATAGATGTTCCTGAGGAAACAACATCATCAATGATAATAATTCATTTATTAGTAAAGTAATTTTCATACTTTACTAATAAATGAATCTTATTAGCAATTTCTGCTTGACGTTCACTAACTTTTAATTTATTTTGTCAAAACTTACGATAATTTTCAATATAAAAAATATTATCAAGAAATTCAATCTTAATATTTAACTTATCGCTTATCATTTTTACTAATTGATTAATAATAACTTCCAAACTACTAACTGATGTTGGTTTTTTTGGCATCATGATAAAATAATCAACACCATTAAATAGATTATATTTTTGACCAACAATGAAGAGGTTGGTTGCTAAACGCAAACATTCTTCTTCACTAATTGTTGGTTGCTTAATTAAATTATAATCATCATTAACTCATGATAGTTGAGGATAACTATTTAAACCTGGAGATTTAAAATAGTTATAATAGTAACATTCAATATTAATATTATTTTGTTGGATTAACCTTTTTTGTTGTTCTACTTTTTGCGATTTCATTTCTTAACTCCATTTTTATTTCGTGGGTCAAATTTACCAATTTGATTGCTATTAGCAACAGTCTTTTTATTATTTCCATTTTTATTTTTAAACTTGGAATCTTGGTAAACTTTTTCACCATTACGGACACTATTACTTTTGCTATTTTCTTGCTTGCTTTCTTCTAATTGAAAATCAATCGTACGTGCAATCTTATTGGCGTCTTTAACAATAATTTTTACTCTTTGTCCTAAACCATATTGTTTGCGTTTTCGTTCTCCAAATAAGACCATAGCTTTTTCATTGAAAATATAATAATCATCTTTCATATCCGAAATTCTAATTAAACCTTCAATAGTATTAGGTAATTCTACAAATAACCCAAAACCAGTAACACTGGAAATAATACCTGTGAATTTTTGACCAATAAATTTCATCATGTATTCAGCTTTTTTCATTTGATCAACAGCACGTTCACATTCTAAAGCTTTTAATTCCATGTTACTTGACTGTTCTGAGGCTCAGTTAGTAATGCTTTGATATTTTTCAATTACTTTCCCATTAATTTGTTTCTTAACTAAATATTGACGTAATAAACGATGAACAATTAAATCTGGATAACGTCTAATTGGAGAAGTAAAGTGGGTATAGTATTGACTTGCTAATCCAAAGTGACCAATACATTTATTACTATATTGTGCTTTTTCCATGCTTTTTAATAACAACGTTGATAAAATTTGGAATGTCGGTAATTGTTTTAAGGAATTTAATAATAATTGTAAATCTTTAGAAGTAATATTAACGATTTTAGGGTTAAGTTTGAGACCCATTAATTTTAAAATCGTAGTCATTTGATGCATTTTGCGTGCACGTGGGTGTTCATGGACACGATAAATAAACGGTAATTTCATTTCATGTATAGTTTGGGCAACTACTTCATTAGCTCTAATCATAAAACTTTCAATTAACTTTTCAGCAGTATCACGAGTTCTTAAAACAATGTCAGTTACTTCACCATTTTCACCAATTATTGTTTTTGCTTCATTAATTTCAAAGTCAATAACACCCGCAGCTTCTTTGAATTTTCATAAAATTTGATATAAATCTTTGGCATCTTGCAGCATTGTTCATATTTGCGGATGAGTTTTAATAAAATCAGGATTTTTGTCATTATAAGCATCATTAACTTCATCATAGTTCATTCGACGTGTTGATTTCATAAACGCCTGATAAATACGATGGCTAACAGGTAATCCATGCTTATCAATTTCCATATCAGCTACCATACATAAACGTTCAACTTGCTCATTTAAAGAACAAATTCCATTTGATAATTGTGTTGGCAACATAGGAATAACACGGTCTGCTAAATAGACCGATGTTCCACGTGTAAAAGCTTCTTCATCAATTGGACTATTTTCGGTTACGTAATGACTAACATCGGCAATAGCCACCAGTAAGCGGTAATTACCGTTGCTTAACTTAGTAACACAAATGGCATCATCAAAGTCTTTGGCATCCTTACCATCAATTGTAACTAATAATTCTTTTGTTAAATCAATACGGCCAACCTTATCACTAGCTTGGACAGTTTGGGGAATTTTTTCGGTAACAGCTAAAGTTTCTACATCAAATTGAGCTTTAATTTCAATTTCATAAATAACTGCTAAAATATCAACACCAGGATCATTTAAATTTCCAAGAATACGATCAATCGTAACATTGAAAATATTATGGTCAAAACTTTCAATTTTAGCAACAACAATATTGTTTTCTAACGCTTGGTCTTTATTTAAAATATTAACTTCATATTGTTGCATTTTAGCATTTTGAATAACTAGTGATTTAACTTTAGTTTGTGGATCAATAACAATCGTTCCTACTAGTAAATTAGTGTCACGTTTAATCACTTTTAAAACTGTCGCTTCATCACGTTGATTATTAATTTTAATTAAACCACATAATACTTCATCACCATTTAAAGCATTGTTAATGTTTTCTATGTTAACATAATATTCTTCTTCGCTATTTAATAATTTAACAAAACCAAAACCTTTTTTGGTAATTTGAATTTTACCAATAAATAAATTATTATGTTTTGTCATATAAAACTCTTGTTCTTTATTTTCGAAAATGATTTCACTATTCTTTAATTCTTCTAAATCAGCAATCAATTGTTGTTGTTGCTGATGATTGGTAACATTTAATTTCATTGTTAAATCAATAGTTGATAATGGAACAACACTATTTTGCAGTTCATTAATGATTTGTTGTTTCATATAAAATCATTCCCATCTTTTTTGTATATCTATCAATCTATTAATAATTATAATATATCTTTTACAAAATACTTTCTAGTTTATAACTCCAATAGTATTAATAAGAATTCTGATAATGATTCCTATTACAAAAAGTGATATTCCCAAAACAAGCGTAGCCATGGAAAATAATTTTGCTCATCCACGTTCTTTGGTACTAGCAAATAATTCTTGGTTACCACCACTTAAGGCACCTAAACCATTATGATTTTTTTTACCTTGTAGCAACCCTAAAATTACTAATAACATGGCAATAATTAAAGCAATAATTTCAAAAGCAAAAATAATATTTTGACTCATATTTGTCACATCCATTTTTTTTATTTTACTAATTAATTTTACACTTAATTTTTAAAAATTTAGCAAAAATAATTGTATTTTATCTCTTTTTATAATATTTTCTATTACTACACATTATATTTTATCAAAAAATATATGCTATAATTTTTCTAAAAAGCATTTAAATAAAAAATAAATAGCCAAAAAATAGTTAGGGTGATAAAATTGAAAAATAGAATTGGGATTATTAGTGACTCTTCTGCTGGTTTTTCATTAAAAGATTTGAAAGAAATGGAAATTGGCTTTTGTCCACTAATAATTAATTTTAGTGATAACACAACCATTAATGATGACCCTAGCATTTTAACAGATAAAGAATTTTATGAACGGATTGTTGATAAAGAACAATCTGCTAAAACTTCACAAACACCACTTGGTGAAATGGCTAAAATCTGAGAAGAAATGCTTAATAAGTTTGATAAATTAATTTTTATTCCTTTATCAAAAGGTCTGTCAGGGCAATATAATACAGCAACTATGTTAGCTAAAGAACCTAATTTCAAAAATAAAGTTTTTATTTTTGATAGTAATGGGGTTTCTATTATCAACTGACTTTTAGTTAAAAAAGCTTATCAAATGTCATTAGTAGAAAAGAATGATGTTAATACTATTTTAGAAGCGTTAAAATTAATTAGAGACAACTACTTAGCATATATTTTACCTTATGATTTAAAATACTTAGAACGTGGTGGCAGAATTAGTAAGACTGCTGCTGCTTTGGCTAAATTAACTAAAATCACACCAATTTTAACTTTTGATGGTACTATTGATAGACATGATAAAACACGAACATGAAAAAAAGCAGTTAATAATGCCATTAAAGATATATTAAAAATTAAGAATAAAGAAAAAATTGCTTTATTTTATATTATTCATGCATTTGCAAAACCAGAAATGGTTAAAGAAGTTGAAGAATATGTTCATAGCTATCATATAGAAAATGTTCAAACAATAACATTAGCTAATGTTATCAGTGCTCATACAGGGATAGGAACTTTTGCTTTTGTTGTGTTTGATTTAGAAAAAAATAATTTACCAACATTGGATTAAAATAAAAAAAATCACGAATTGTGAATTTTTTTTATAATATGGCAGGGGTGGCAGGATTCGAACCCACAACACTCGGATCTGAAGGCCGATGTTCTACCGTTGAACTACACCCCTAGAATTAAATTAAGTTAGTACATGTACAATTTTACGTGAAAGATGTTTTAAGTGCAATTAAATTTTCATTTTTTTTGATTTTAATTGACAATTTCGACAAATACCATGTATTTCTAACTTGTAATGTGAAAAAGAAAAATTGTTTTCAGTTGCCAACTTTTCTAAGTGTGTCACGTGTAACGGAGCATTTTGTTGATTTTTACGATTTTCGTTAACATGAATAATACTATTACAATAATTACAAATAATATGAATACCATTTTCTGATAATTCATAAATAATTTGCTTGCCTTCAAAAATATTAGCATGAATAATATGTTCTTCTATTAATAAATCAATAGTATTATAAATACTCATAATATTAATAGTTTCATTTCCTTCTTCTTTTAAGAAGTTAATAATATCGTTAATACTCACATGTTCTTTTATTGTTAAAACTTTAATAACTGCTTTACGAATATCTGTTAAACGATAGTCTTTATCTTTTAATCTTTGGGTAATGTTTTCAAAATTTTTATTCATAATTTGCTCCTAAAGCGACTATTTATTTTTAGCAGCAACTTGTTTTTCAATTACATCAATAAAATCTTGCACACTTTTTTCTTTTAAACTCAACAGCGTTGCATCATCAATAGTAATACCATGTTTACTTTCAATGGCCATTGCTAAATTAACTAAATCCAAAGAGTCAATACCACTCTCAGCAAACTTCGTTGTTGGTGTAATATTTTTTACTCTTACTCGAATGTTTTCTGTATCAATTAATGTTTTAAGTTCTTTTAAAATATTCATAATTTCACTCCTATTTTATAATTAGGCACTTTTAAAGTATCTATAGTATAACATAGCAGACTATATTTTGCTGACTATTTTAAAATACCAATCTAAATAATCAACTTGAGAATCAGTATCATACTGTACTCAAGCAGCATTACTTAAAATATTAAATTTAAAAATAAAATTATTAGTTTTTCACTGTGGAAAGGTTTTGATAATCATTGATAAAAATATATATTGGAATGATTGTTTATCAAATTCTACTTTATAAATAATGGTAGGTTCTGAAGTAGAACCATTATTTTCTAATACAATTTTAATCGTTTTGTTCAGATATTCTATAGATATAGCATTTTTAATAATTTCAGAATTTAAGTTTTCATCAGTATTATTCATATCTTCTACTTTAACATCATAATCTTTTTTTACTTGATTTAAGTTACGATTATTAGCAAAATTTTGAAAAACAAAAAATAACATAATAATTAATGAGAAACTAATAGTAGTAATTAAAAAAATAATTTTAAATCTACGACTAAACATAACTACCACTTCCTTGCTTTAAGTGTTCATAGTCAGCATACGTAAATGCACCAGAACTATAAAAACGTAATATCTCTTCATACCTTAAAGTTATAGTTTGATTTTGAATTCATTGTTCATCATTGTTTTTAGTTAATTGTTGAATAGTTACTTTGCTATAATCATTACCAATGATTGGTTGATCACTATTTTCAACGAATTTAATATTAACATCGTATTTAAAAAAGGTTTGAAAAGTTAATGGTATATTAACTTCGAAATGAAATTTATCAAATAATGGTAAATCAAATTGATTTTTAGGAATTTCATCATTAGCAAAAATAGTATTAGTAATAATGTCCATTACATTACTTATATCTTGTAATTGGTATTTTTCTTTAAAGCCATCATCATAAGGATCAACAATAGAATTAAAATCCTTAACTAAATTTGCATTAACTTTTTTATCTTGATAAAATTTACTATTTTCTTCAGAAATATTTAAGCTAATGTTTTGGGCTAAATTAAAACTATTATGAAAAAAAATAATTTTTTCTAAATCAGTTTTCTTAAAATAACCTAAGTCATGAATGCTATGATTAATTTTAATTGGTACAATATTGCCATTATAAATATTATTACCAGTTACTTCAAACTGTTCATTAGTTTGTTGTTCTCCAAATAAAGTACATACAAACAACGGATCTTTAAACCCTTCTATGTTTGTTTTTAAAACAATAGGATTATTAATTTCTAAGTTAAATATATTATTACTAAAAATGCTAGGAGTTATTGTTAATTGATACAAAGGGTTCTGATTAAAATAGAAATTTAATGAACCATAATTATTATTACTAACATACAATGCATCTTTAATATCGCTAGGTTTATCACTAGTAAAACTATAATTTAAAACATTAACATCATCACTTTTAATTGCCTTTATTGGTATCATAATTTTATATGTATTTCAAAATAAATTATCAGCATTGGCAATATGTCCAACAATGGGAGTTAAATTATTATCAAACAAAGTTGCATTTTTATTACCTGCTCCATTATCTTTTTGATAAGTAACAGAAGTAGAAATATTAATGCTACCACGGGCTTGTTGCACATCACTATAGTTAACATCATATTGAAAAATAACATTTTTTAAAATATTATTTGCAGGATTATCATAACTTTCTAGCATGCCATAACCTTTTTGGACAGTTAATTCAATATAGTAATATGATGTTTTTTCAGCATTAGTAATGGGAAACCCCACAACCCTAAAAGTTGGTATTAAAAATATTTGATTTACTAATCGTGAATCATCCCATTTAGTTGTTTCTTTAAGATTAATTTTTTGCTCTAAAAAACTACTTTTATTTAATAAATCAACATGATTGTAATCCATTACCACACCACCTAAACCAAATATAAATATAAAAAACGATTAATAGCAGTTTTTTGTAGTTTTTCATATTCATGGGGATGATAATGGTTTTTTCATCAATTTTTATTAGACTTAGTTAGAAATGTTCTAACAATATAACTGTATTCATTTTTTGGAAGTAACGCCAAAACTGTATCAACAATTTGAACATGTTTTTCATAATTTTTTAAATTAACAGTTGTTACTTTCTCTTTAGCATAATCAACAGATGTTTCTTGAATAATACCTGTTTGATTAAAATTATTAGTTTCTAATGCTTTCTTAGCTTGAGTATATTTCATAAAAATAGCTGCGACCACTCTTTGATCAATACTTGTTTGTTCTTTCATTATTATCACCTCAATAATAACTAATGATAAAACTTAAAATTTCCTTTTTAAAATTTTTTATTTTTTAATATTTTTACCAAAATTTTAATCCAACCAAAAAAGAAGACTGAACACTTTTGATTAATTACTTACGACTTTATTTAAGCAAATTAACATATTTATCATTATAGGTAGATTGTCAATACAAACGCAACTATTTAATTTAAATTTACACTTAATAATGTTATATATTGAAATGAAATTAATTTTTTGTTTAAAACTTTTTTGTCATTTCATAAAATACTTCTAATGGCGTTTTATAACCTAATTTTTTTCTTGGTCTGTTATTTAGTCGTTCAAATTAACTATAGTTGTATTTTGGTGGAAAATCATTTAAGTCAAATTTTTTAAGTAAGTATTCTCTAATAAACTTGTTAGCATGTTCAATAGTGGGTTTTTCTCAAGGAGTACCTGGTCTTACAAAATAAACTAGAATATTATTTTTTTCTTCTAATAATTTTCCAATAAGCAAATTCGACATATTTTCTGACTTTTACCAAAATTTTTTAGTAGTTTTTAATTTTATTTAATAAGCACGAGCAAAATAAGTTCAAGCACTATCAGGCATATTACATTTAAAACAATTACTTGGTGCTTTATATACTTCTAAGGGAATACATCTTGAAACAGTAGATGTTAATTCCTTAACTTCTTTTTCACAAATCACTTGATTACAAAAGGGAACAATAAAAAAACCTTTATGGATTTTTACTAATTTTTTATATTCATCAAAAGTTATAATTTCTTTTAAATTATTTTTTAAATTAGATGCTGATTTAGTTAATAATTCCTGATTCATAGTAACAAACAAATTATTAATTGCCTTTATAACTTGTTTTTCATCGTCAAAGTTAATAAGTGTTTCACTTAAGTTATGACGTAAAACTAGTTTAATTTGGTTATTTTCAATTTCTTTAGTTCCAATTTCAATTGATAAAGGAATACCTTTAATTTGACTCTCACTTTTTTTAAAAGAAAAACTTTTATCATCATTATTTACTAAGACTTTAAAATGTGATTTTAAATAATTATTAACTTGTTGGACAACTTTTTGAACCATTTCATTTTTTGGTGATAAATTTAAAATCATAATTTGCGTGGGAGCAATGGTAGGTGGTAATACTAAACCTAAATTATCACTATGTGCCATAATCAAAGCACCAATTAATCTTGTTGATACCCCTCATGATGTTTGATAAGCTAATTCTTGTTTATTATCTTTATTAGTAAACTTAATATCAAAGACTTTCGCAAAACCTTGACCAAAATAATGACTAGTTCCTGCTTGTAATGCTTGTCCATCTTGCATCATACTCTCGATAGTATAGGTAGTTTTAGCGCCGGCAAAACGTTCATAAACGCTCTTCTCTCCAACAATAACTTTAATAGCTAAGTGTTGTTCAACAAACTTAGCATATAATTTAATCATTGCTAGCGTAAGCGCTTGTGCTTCATCAGCATTGTTATGAATAGTGTGTCCTTCCTGTCATAAGAATTCACTAGTTCTTAAAAAAGGGCGAGTATTTTTTTCTCAGCGAATAACACTACATCATTGATTGTAAATTAGTGGGAGTTGTTTGTAACTACTAATAATTTTGGAAAAGTGACGACAAAATAAAACTTCTGATGTCGGACGAATAATAAATGACTCTGGTAAAACAACATCACCAACTTTAGTAACTGTGGCACATTCAGGAGCAAAGCCCTCAATATGGTCTTTTTCCACTTGAAAAGCTTTTTGACTAATTAACATTGGTAACATCACATTTTCAACATTTAATTTCCGAAATTCTTGATTAAGAATTGTTTGGATATTTTCTCATAAGGCATAACCACGAGGACGAAAAATGATAGTTCCGGCAGCACTGCCATTTTCAGCACCATAATCACAAAGTTCACCTTGCTTAATGACATCAGTATATCATTTAGCAAAATCAGTATCTCGTGGTGTAATATTTTTATTTAATTTTAAAGCATGGGTTTTCATAATTTTTTTATTCACCTTTCATAGATTGACTTTTATGTCATTTTCAATAGTTTGGATAATTTAAAGCATCCAACGCTTTATTTGCTTGTTCTGATTCTAATATTTTTCCTAGTAAATAATCAACTTTTAATGACTTTAAAACAATAATTTCAGGAACATTAATTAATCCTCGTGCTAAAATATTCTTAATACCTAAGATGTTTAGGTAATGAATACAAATAATAACATCAATGTATTTGCTAAAACTAAATGTTACTTGTTCTAGTAAATTAGATGTTAACACAACATAATCTGGTTTAAAATGGTTAATTAATTTAAAATTATCGATATGAAGTAAATCATGAGTAAAACTAATTTTAATTTTATTACTACGAATGGCTTTGATAATAGGGTCATATTTATTTCAACTGTTGATTTCACCAATATCTTGGAAATCGAAAATTAAATCACAATTTTCAAATAAACTTTTACGTTTATTAAAAATGGAAATAATTTTTGTTAAAATTGTTTTATCTTGTAATTCAACTAAACTAATAGGGATAATTAGATTTTTGTTTTGTTTTAGTTTGGCAAATTTTTCTAATGATTCAATGAATAATGGTTCACTAACTTTTCATCATAAACCAGAATCTTGAATGTTACGCATTAAAACTAAATATGAATCATAATAAGAATTTTTTACTAGATTTCATCAAGCATAATAACAGTTAGGTTCATTGGAATTATCACTTTTAAAAACGGGTCTAATACTAACATTTAACATTTTTTCCATTTGTTCTGATTGTAACACAGAATAATGATTGAAGTCAGGAAAATTATTAATATCATTACTTCGCAATTTAATTTCAATTAAATCATTTTTTTGAACTGTTTCTAATTGATTTTTATCAATAATTTGATTGTACAAAATATAGACATTAGAACTTTCACTTTTAGCATTAGCATATATGCACAAGACTTGCGTTTGAATTTGTAAATAACTACTTTTTTCTACTAAATTACGTTTGATATAAGCATTTAATTGTTTTTGAAAACGATACAAGTTAATCCGTTTATTGCGGGAATAAATTAGAAATTGACCATCGTAATAACGACAAATAATACTATTATCTAAACCTAAAGTTATTTTACTATAATATGAAATTAATAGTTCCATTCGTTCAATATTATTAACTGTTAAAATATTTTCTAACGCTAAGTAATTTTTAATTTTAATCAGTATCATATATTCGAATTGACTAGTTGATTTTTTGCTATATTTTTTTTGACTAAAATTATCTAAAACGCTTTGCACAAAGCTAGCTTTAACTACTGTTAATTCGCTTTGTTGTAAAACAATGGCTTGCGAAATAGCAAACCGATTATAACGAATATTACTTTGCATTTGACCATACAGAATTTTACTACTATTATCAAAATAATGAACTGATAAATCGTAAATAATAATTTTATTATGTAATTGAAAAGAAACAGAAAAATGACAAGGTTCAAATGGAATTTTGTTTACTAGCAAATCTTGAATAAAAATTTCAATTTCTACTTTTGTTTTTCTATTAATCATTGCTTTAAAAACGAATAATGAGATTCGTTTTTTACGGTTTAAAACTTCTAAACGGTCAGAAAAAGTAATAATTTCATTTTTTAAGTCAATTTTTAATGGTACTAAACTTAATAAATCGCCGTGAATAATATTGTAATATTGATTGTTACGATGATTTAAATGGACAAACAAAACAATAATGACGGTAATAAAGGGAAGTAAACTAATAATAACTATGGCAGATCAATTCATTTGCTTTTTCCTCCTTTAATCGTTACCAGAAATAATATTACCGTTATTACCTTGATAAAGTTTTAGTTTTAAGTTTTGATTGTCAATATAAATTTTTGCTAAACGAAACATTTTACGATCTTTTACTAAGATTCAATCAATCGCAGTAGCGGGAATAGTTTCATAAATTTGAATCCGATTAGTATCAGGATTTAATCCTCAATCTTTCGAAGTGTTTTGAAATAATTTATGAACATCAACGGAAACAATAGCAATTTTATTGACATCAACATTTTGTTCAGCACATCATTTTCAAAAGAAATGACGAGTTGAATTTCCAAGTTCTAATTCTAAATAAGTAGAGTGTTCTAAATAAGTTCAAACCGTATATTCTTGCTTTGGTAATAACTTAATTTTTTCAGTAGGGCGAATTCCTTGTTCTAAAATTAACGGAATATTATTAATATCAGTATAAAAAAAACAATTAAAGACATCTTTGTTTTCTAGGTGTTTAATAATTTGAATAGTTGGTCTTCGCCGAAAATTTAAAAAAACATTATTACGTTTTTTATTAGCAGGGGTAGTTTCAGATTGTGATTTGTTCTTAAATTTAAATTTATCAAAAAAAGAATGCTTTTCCTCTTTTGGTTCTGGTAAATGCGAAATCTCTAAATCTGGTTGATTTTCATCGCTAAAGTATTCTTTAATTTTTTTAATTCTACGTTTTCAACCCATATTGCAACGACCGCCTTAAAAATACTAATGTAATTATACTAAATTTTATTAAAACAATGGTGCTAAAATGCGAAAAAGGAGTAAAAATACACGGCGATAAAAAGCACTTCGTTCCATTAAAGGATTGATTTTAATCAAAGTAGAATGGGTAAAATCTTTTTCAAATTGTTTTTTTAAATCGTTATTAGTTTTTTTATCATAGACTAATACTAATGTCTGATGGTCAGAATAAAGACTACGATAATCAAGATTAGTAGAACCAATAATAGTAATATGTTCATCAAAGATACCACTTTTAGAGTGATTGAAAACACTGTTATATTCATAAATTTTAACTCCTGCCTCAATTAATGAATCATAATATGTGCGTGACATATCTAATGACAAACATTTATCAGTAATTCCTGGCAATGTTAAACGCACATCAACTCCTGAGTAAGCACTATTACGTAAGGCTGTTATTAAGTCACTCGTTGGAATTAAATAAGGAGTACTAATTCAAACGCGAGCTTTAGCACAACTAATAAACTTAATAAACAAATCTTTTTGAATCGTTTCTTTGGTAACAGGACCATCATCAATGACTTGGACAATAATATTATTTTTTATTTTTACTTTCGGATTTTTAACAGCAATATCAATAATATCTCCAGTAATAAAATGTCAATCTTGACGGAAAATTAAATCAATGGATTTAACAGCTTCACCAACAATTCGAATGTGAGTATCACGTCAAAACCCATATTTAGCTGATAAATGAATATAATTATCACTTAAATTAATGCCACCAGCATAACCAATCGTACCATCAATAACAATATCTTTCCGATGGTTACGAAAATTATAAGTACCAGTCATAAAAGGTAAACGCACAGGTGAAAATTTATGAAAATGAATTCCCATTTTTTTTATTTTTCAAATTTTATATTTTGACAAACTAAAATACGAACCAACCGCATCATAAATAATATAAATTTTAATACCAGCAACAATTCGCTCTTTTAAAATTTCTAGCATTACTTCTAATAACTCACCTTCGCCAATAATAAAATAGTTAATAAAAATATAAGTTTTAGCCTTACTTAAATCTTCAAATAATTGACTAAATTTCTTAGGACCATTACTTAAGATTTGAACATTGGTATTTTTATAAAAAGGGCGATGAGAAATTCTGGTTGTATAACGAAATAAATCAAGCATATCACTATCTAAATTTGAATTTTCTTGATTTAAACTTGTTTTAGAAAAAGTTCAATCTTCTTGTTCATAAAAATAGTTGTTAACTTTTAAATATGCTTTTTGTTTTTTACGATAACGATAGGGACGACCAAAAGTTCAATATAAGAAAATTCCTAAAATTGGTAAACACAAAGTAACCATAATCCACGATAATTTAACGCTTTCCACGCGATTAGTAATAAAAATAATAATGCCCGTTAAAATGGTAGCACTAATAATTATTATTAAAAATATTCATGAATAAGCAATATAGTTAAATACTAAAAGCACAAAACTAGAAATGAAAGCAATATATAAAACTAATGATAAAAATAAATTTACTCGTTTACGCATGAATATTTTTTCTCCTAATTTAAATTTAGTTTTGATTAACTCAATTATAACTAATTATTATTAACTTTATTCAATAAAATAAAAAAAGCAATTTCTGCTTTTTTAAATATAATGGTGGAATGGGAGAGATTCGAACTCTCGCGACAGTTTCCCGTCCTAACTGATTAGCAATCAGTCCTCTTCAGCCTCTTGAGTACCACTCCGAATTAAGTTACTGTAATTATTTTTTACAACTAATATTATAACTTTAATTTTTATAAATACTATGCCTTTTTAAAAATTTTTTAATTAATTGCTTTTTTTTATTAAACTGACATATATAATATTTTAAAAATAGAACTAGATGGTTAGTTTAAACTAATCATCTGCTTTATTTACCTACTATTAATTTTTTTTCAATTCTTTGTAATTGTCTAATTAAATCATTAATTGTACCATTATTTTTAATGATATAGTCAATATCTTTATTTAAAATTAAATATTTTTTTTGTTGACTTAATAACGCAATAACTTGCAAATCATTAACATTATCTCGTGTTTTTACTCTATGGACTTTTTTATCTTCTTCTGCTTCAATTAATAACACTTTATCTACCAAAACATTAAGATTAGCATTAAATAAGACAGCACAATCAATAACAATTAGTGATTGTTGACATTTATTACGTTCAATATCAGTTTTAATAATATTAATCATGGTTGGTCAAATAATTTGTTCTAATTTTCGTAAAATTTCAGGATTTTGAAAAGCTTCTTGTCGTAATTTTTTTTTATCAATATTTTTATCACTATTAAGAAAATGATTACCAAATTCATTAATTAATGCAATTTTTGTTTCTTTTAATGAGTAAATATGGTGTACAATCTTATCAACAGATATAACATACGCGCCCATACTTTGAAAAAATTCCGTGGCAGTGGTTTTACCTACGCCCGCTTCTCCGACAATTCCAATAATCATATTTTTTTCACCTTTACTTGTTTTCGATTTGATAACTAGCGACCATTCCGATCATTGCTGCATTATCAGTACAATATTCTAATTTAGGAACAATAATTTTTAAATTAGAATATTTCATTTTTAATTTTAATACTGCACTTCTCAAACCTTTGTTAGCACTAACGCCACCAGCTAAAACCAAAGTTTTAGGATGATATGTGTTAATAGCTAATTCAATTTTATTAATTAAAACTTGAATTACTGTGGTTTGAAAAGAAGTAGCAAAATTATTAACTTGAATATGTTCTTTTTCTTTGTCTATAAGGTTGGCACAAGCTGATTTTAAGCCACTAAAACTAAAATCTAAAGTATTATCATTTTTTGGTAATGGTAATTTATAAGTTACTATTCCCTTTTGAGCAAGCACATCAATTTCAGGTCCACCAGGATATGGTAAACCAAGCATTCGTGCTACTTTATCATAGCATTCACCAACAGCATCATCTAGTGTTTGACCAAGTACTTTAAACTGCAAATGTTTTTCTGCTAACATTAATTGGGTATGACCACCACTAACTAATAATCCTAAAACTGGAAATGTTCACGTATCTTCAATTAAAGAAGCATATAAATGACCATCTAAATGATTGCATGGTAGCAATGGTTTTTCTAAATATAAAGCAATGGTTTGGGCAATAATTTTACCAACATGTAAACAACTAACAAGGCCTGGGGTACTAGTATAAGCGACATAGTCAATGTCTGATAGTTTAATTTTGACTTTTGTAATTGCTGTTTGCAAAACTGTGGGAATGTTTTCGCTATGTGCTCTGGCTGCTAATTCAGGAACAACACCACCATATTTTTGATGAAGTTTGATTTGTGAAGCAATAATGTTACTTAAGACTTTTTTATCTTTGATAATAGCAACACTAGTTTCATCACAACTAGTCTCAATTGCTAAGATTATCATCAATTTCCTCTTCTACATAATGAGCAATGGCAGATTCCAATGCTAGTATCATCATTTTTCGGAAACTAGTTTCACGTAAATCAGCAGAAATTGATTCACCTGTCACAAAAGAATCGGAAATCGTTAATAAACAAGCAGCATTTTTCTTTAAATGTTTAGCATTAGCAAATAAAGCAAAAGATTCCATTTCCACTGCTAAACATTTACTAATCATCGGGTCTTCATGACGATCATCTTGGTCGGCACGATAAAAAATATCACTTGAGTGTATTAATCCATTTTTTAAATTAAGTTTTTCTGTTAATAAACAATCAACGGCTTTGATTTTGTGATTGTTGAAATTAGCATCAATAGTTTTAGCAGTTTTATTAATTGTTTCATAAATAGTGCCGACAGCTGAGATTTGGTTTTCATCAATGTTAGCAGCATACTTAGCAAATGTTGATTCGCTGTAAGCTTTAGTAGCGTTAAGAATGTCATAAACTTTAATATCTTTTTGATATGCTCCGGCACTTCCTACTCTAATAATACTATCAACTTCATAAAACTTGTACAATTCATATGAGTAAATACCAATTGAAGGCATTCCCATACCACTAGCTGCAATCGTAATATTATGACCTTTATATTTTCCAGTGAACATTAACATATTACGAACACTATTTACTTGGGTTCAACCTTGTAAAAAGTTAGTGGCGATGTATTTAGCACGTAATGGGTCACCCGGCATAATTACCACTTTGGCAATTTGTCCTGTTTCTGCTTTAATATGGGGGGTTGGTGTTGTTTTAGTTGTTTTCATAGACTCTCCTTTTATTTATTAAACATCCTACTTATTATAATATATAGTTCTATTTCTAACAACTTTATTATTTTAAAATGATTTTAATAGGTTTTGGGTTTGTGATAATTAAAAGATAACAACACACATTTTATTGTATTTTTTTGCTTTATCCATTTAAAATAGTAGCAGTGAAACTATATATCATTCTTATTTACTAAGAAGGAAAAGAGTAGGAGGAAACAGTAATGCCTAACCTAGGATACAATGATTTATCAGTTAATGATACAATAGTTGTTGAATTTAAGAATAAGAAACGTTTACCTAATAAACTTGAAAGTAAAAATCCAAGATTTTTAATATTTGGTGAATTAATGACTGGTGAAAAAATTTTAATTCCGGCGTTTACCTTCGATGAGTTAAAAGAAAATGGTTGAAATGGAGTTCCTAACAAAGACATTCGAAATTCGCAACATCACTTTGAATGAAAAAGTCATGCTAGCAATCTTACCAAAACTGAACGTCTACTTAATTTTCAAGAAATTTATTTATTAGATAAAGATGGAGTTATAAAAAATGTTTTCAATGATAAAGAACATTTTGAAGAAAAAACTTTAAAAATTACTCTACATAATACTTCAAAAAACTATGAATCTCTTGCTAAGCACTATGATTTTAATCATGATGAAAAATTAAAAGCGATTAAAGAAAAAACAAAAGAAACTTTGAGAAATAAAAGTTTAATAGTAAAGGATACAAATAATTCACTTAAAGCTGCTTATAAAGATTGAGATGATAATAATAGTACTACCAAAGTAACTAAACCATTAACATTGGAAGAAAAAGCTGAAAAATTTAAAAAAGCAATTGATAAACTTCATAAAACTGATAATAGCATCAACATTTTTACTTATGAAACTAATAATCAAGATAATCAAGATATTAATTTTGTAATTTGCCAAAAAGAATTATTACATGAATTAAGGAAAAAAACTGGTATTGAATTTACGATAGAAGAATTGGAAGAATTTAAAGTTAAAGTAGAAATTATTGAACCAACAGAAGAATTAAAGGAAGTAAAAATAGAAATTTGTAGTACAAAAGGTAACATAAAAAAAACTTCTGAAATAATTAAAGCCAGTATTAAAAAACAAAGTAATAATAAAATTTTAAATTTATCCTTAATGGAAATAAAATTAAATTTTAATAAAAAAACAGATTTAACAATTAAAGATGAAATTGAAAAAATAAAAAAGTTAAAGGAAGATTACTTAAAATTAACTAATGAAGAATCCGAATTAATAATATTTCAAACCTAATTGAAGAAAACACTAAAGAAAGTTTTGAAAAGAAAAAGCAAGAAATATTTAATACGTTAGTTGAAAAAATCAAAATAGTTAATACTATTCAACAAATAAGTTATTTTCAAAAAAAATTATTATCAGAAAATAAGGTTTTTTTATTTGATGCTACTAATTTTATTGATGTTCAAAAATTATCTTTAAACCATGAAATTGTTGAAGGATATATGAATGCTAATAATAATTTTATTTCAGAAAATAAACAGCAAATTACCAATAGTGGTAATGATCAAATTGATAAAATATTTAAAGAAAACTATTTTGAACTTACTAGTGTATATAAGTTATCTTCTTTAACTCTTAAAGAGAATCCTTTTAATTCATTTATTAAATTATTTAACTATTTAGAATGCTTTAAAAAGGTGGAATACAATAAACTTTTAGGAATAACAGATATTATTAGTGAAGTTGAAAGAGCACATAAATATGTAGAACTAACTAACATTGAAATATCTGACGAATTAAAAACACTTTTTGAACAATATTTAAATTATTATAACCTGCGTTATACTCTTAAAAAGAGTAATTTAAAAACAAAGAAATTAGAAGAGCTAGAAAATTCAATCAAACAAAAATGAGAAAACTTAAAAAATGAATTTTCAAAGTTAAATCTACACGATATTAATGCTTTAATGAATAATTTTTTAGAAAGAAAAAATGATTCGGTTAAGTCCCGAATCTTGTGTAAATTTATTTTTACAGAGCAATATTTCTCATATCAAATAAATTTAGTTTAATTTATTATACCATACTTAAAAGTTGGTAGGTTAATCTTATCTAAAATTAATTTTAAAATTCTTA
>NZ_JAQYTS010000043.1 GCF_030913225.1 Spiroplasma sp. AdecLV25b | reverse complement strand
ATGGAAATACAGTTATTATAAAATCAAAATATAAATTAAAAAATACCTAAAAAACCGAAAATAACATAAAACTTATGAAAGGAAACTTTAATAAGAATTTTTGTGATGTATTCATGTAAATTAATTTACATGAATTATTTTCTTTTTTTTAAAATAAGTATTTTAGTTGCAATTATTTTAAAAAAAATATATTATTTACTTACAATTACATAAAAAATCCAAATTATTTCTTGTCTACATGATAATAAGACTGTATGAAGTAATTTATTCCGGATTTTTGACAAGCGCCCAAATATTTTTATTCTTGAGTTTCTGATTCTTTCTTTTCACGATTAGCAGCAGCTTCAGGATTTTTCCGTTTTTCAATATAATAAAAGAGACCAATATAACTTAAATAGTAATCTTTATTAAAATCAATTAATCGTGAAGCATTAGTAACAGTGGCCATTCCTGTCGGTTTAACACCTCATTCATAAAAGGGAATTAATCTTGTTTTGGCAGGGTTATGTTTAGCTAAGAAAATAACAGCAGTATTGAAATCTAATTTCATCAATTCACTACCAGTAATTAATTTCTTACCTTGCAATGAAGAGTTAATGTTATCAGCCTTTTTATCTTTATTGCCAGAATGACTATAGTTAATAATAGTTTTTTCACCGAACATATCAGAATATTTATTAGCAGTTTGTAAATCCATGGTTTGTAAAAACGTATGTAAAATACAGTTATTAAAAATAGTTTCTGCTGTTTCTTTACCATATTTTTGTGTTAGTTGTTGCAAATCTTGCATAATCATCATGAAGAAAATATTACGACTTCGAGCTACGGTAATCATTTGTGCCATATTAGCAATCGTTGGGATATTTCCAAACTCATCAAAAATGAAATATAAAGGACGCGGTAACTTTAAATCAGGTAAAGTACTAGCATAACGAATAGTGTTCTTATATAACTGAGCAATAAACATTGAGACAAAGGCATTACGTTCATTAGATTCATCAGGAACAACTAAGAAAACAGCACTTGGTTTTTTCACAACATCATCTAAATTAATATCATTGCTACAACTAATATTTCTCGTAACAGGGTCAGTAAATAAACGTAATCCATTGGCTACCATTTGACTAATTGAACCTGCAGTTTCTTCAGCTCCTTCTAAAACTCCTAATCCAATTTGTCGCGCTAAACTTTGGGTTGGCATCTTCTTTAGAATTTCAACAAAGCGTTGACGATTAGTAGCGACAATAGCTGCATTAGACATACTAAAGTATTTTAATGGCACATCAGGTTGGTCTTCTAATTGTTCAAGCATAAATAACATAATCGCTTTCACAACTTGCATCGCTGATTGATTTCAAAACTTTTGTTTCGGGTCTGATTCAGGAAATAATGCTTCAACAATATCATTAATTCACGATAACGCCATTGATTCATAAGTAATAGAATCGTTTAACGGATTATTTTCTTTTTTTAAGCGCATTGATTCCACATAGAAATCATAAACTTTAACAAAAGGATTTCAAGAATTAGAAACTGAAGTATCACGTAAATTAATAACATAAACATCATAACCATTATTTTTTAAAATCTTAGAATGATTTTGAAATAGTTCTCCCTTCGGGTCAGTAACAACCATTGATGGTTTAACTTTTGATTGGGCATTTAAATACAAAGTAGGAATAACTAATTTTTGGGTTTTACCAGAACCAGTTCCTCCAATTACAATGTTGTGGGCATCAGGTTTAATATTAAATTGAACACCACCAATTTTGGTTTTTGATGTTTGGACAACAATTCCATAATCATCCTTGGCTGTTTTTGATAAAGGGAAAATATTAGCAATTTCATTAGTTGTTAGTCATGCTGCCGAACCATAAACTTTATTTTTAGAATCACGAAGAAAACGACTTTTATTATGTGTTTCACGATGAATTTTATATTTATGCATCATTAAGTAAAATAATAAAACACTAATTTCAATTACCCATAAAACTAAAAACATTAATCAATGACTTTTAATATCTTGCGTTAAATGCTGTAAAGTAAATGATTGTCCTTGTTTAACATTATTAAACATACCACTAACGAAAATAATAGCATAAACACCTAAAGTATTAATAACAATTAAAAATGGAATTGCTATCAATAAAATAATTGGTAATACTCATTTTTTTGTGCGTAAAAATTTCATATTTTGCTCCTAAATTTTAATAAAGTTGAATATTAACCATAAGTGGCAATTGCTCCAGCAATTGTACAAACAATAAGCATACAAATACCAATTGCGACATTACGACGAAAACGATAACTTTTCTTCTTTTTAAATTCGTTATTTTTGTCTCTTTGTTTCATAATAAACTCCTAATTTATACATTTATTAAAAAATAATTTTAGTCCATTTGATCGTAATTAGGACTACCATATCTACCTTCACCATAAACATTACTTAATGCATCGCGAGCACTGCTAAGAGAATTGCTTATAGCATTATATGGTCTTGTAACTGGGCTTGCAACTACACTTCCAAAATCTTTGAGTTTAGTACCATCAGCATGGGACTTACCAATTCTTCCAGCAATGTTAGCTGTACCTTTAGCACCTTTACCAAGATAGCCAGTTAATCCATTTTTCAATAGACCATTGGCAGAATTAGTACTTCCATCAGGGTTTTTACCATCCTTGGCGCCACCAATCAGCATTTGTTTTCCAAGTTTTAATGCACCTGCTCCGCCAGCAGCAAGACTTGCAAAACCATGCGCTTTACCAGCGATACTACTTGCAATACCAGCACCGTTAGAATCAATAGCACTTTGTACTCCCAAATTTTGAGTTACTAAATGGTTAATGAATTTTTGAGTTTTTAAACAACTAATAGCACCTGCTGTACAGAATAAGGCATATAGAATTTGTCTTTCTATTCAAATATCACCACTAGAACCACTAAATGTTTTACTAATATCAGCAATCGCTTCAGGTAATACTTGCATAAAAATATAAATTGGTAACATCGTACCAGGGCCGATAATAAATTTACCAATCACCATTTCTTTTCAAACACCTAATCTTTTTCCTTGGTCAACAGGCATCATAGAAGCCACAATTGGCGAAATTGAAAATAAAAGAATTAAATCAATAATTCGTTCTACTAAAGTCATGGCTGCTACAAATAATACATATAAGGTAAATCAAATTGCAACAAGTTCTAAAATGAAATTTCAAGACATTGTTAAATTTGTTGGTGGCATACCATAATTTTTAGGAATATCGCTTGCACTTTGCGCATCAGGGGCGCCAATTCCTCATAACCTATCTGCTAAATCAGTAAACTTACCTTCAGCAGTAATTTTCAAAACCACTAACAATCCTGTTACTAAATAGTTAATTAAACTAAAAAATAAAGGAATAAATATAATAACTAAGACTGCTAAAAAAGTATTTTTAATGGCCTTACCTAGTTTTTCACGAATGGTATGGGTTTCGGTAAATTGAATAATTATCAATTGCATAATAAACATAATAACAATTAAGCCAATAGCAACAATAGAAAGTGCTAAAAAGAATAATGGTAAATGTTTGATATTCAATGGGTCATCAATAAAGTTGCCAAAAATTAAATTAGTTAAAGCATCAGTTGTTAAGTAGTCAAATATACCATGCGGTGATAATAGTAAATAAATTATTTCTAATGGACCAGAAACAAATATCATTCATGGAAGGAGTAATAGTATATGCAATAGCCCATTTCATAGTCAATCCATACGTTCTCACCTCGTTTCATAAATTATTTTATTTAAAACTAATTACCAAGCACGTTTCCACTACCTGCTTTAAAAACATTGACAAAAATCATCATTGTACCTGAAGCAGCAACACCAATGATTGGAGCAATTAATGTATACATAAAGGCTTTTTTAATCTCACTTCTTCTTTGTGGGTCATCACCTGCAGCAGCTAAATCTTTTGCTAAAATAACGATTTTGAAAACACTAAAAGCAACTAAAGCAGCAATTAAAAGTGCTGTTACTGCTGTTACATAAGGTTTTATGGCATCAATAATTTTGTTTGTATCAAAATCATCTAAAAAATTAAGATTCATATTTTGGTTCTCCTTTGATTTGAATATTACAAAAAAATATCATTAATCAAAATTGTTTATAAAGCATGAATTTTTTTATTAAGACTACAAAAAGTCTTGTTTTACTTGTAATAAGTAAATTAGGACTAAGAGTCAAAATTCATATGTTATAAATAATATTGATACAATTTAATTATAGTTACTTTTGAAATAAAGTAAACAATATTTAACAATATTATTTATTAATTTCAATAATATTATTAGTTTCATTTTCATACGAAGTACTAATTCCTTTAATCGCATTAGTTTCTCCAACACTAACATTAATAGTTAAACACATACGATATAAACTAGAAATAGCAAATAAACACTCTCCGACTTTGGCGCGAGCAATAAAGTCAGTTTCATTAGGGGAAATTCCGCCATAAGAAGCATACAGTTCATTCAATGCTGCTAAGTCATGGGGTTGAAGATTTAGAACTTTCAAATATTGACTAGAATTAATAATGGCAGTTGTGTATTTTTTAATTTCCTCAGAACCTAGAAAATCATTAATATTTTGAGTAATAATATTAATCATCCCTGTATACTTTCTAATTCGTTTTACAATTTGGTACATGAATAATAATGCCGCAGGAAATTCTTTATCAATTAATAAATGCGCTTCATCAATGGTAATAGAAATTCATTGTTCTTTTTTGCTGATTTCATTATCGTTTTTATTTTTTCGCACTTCATTTTCAATGTATTTTAAAATTAAAAACATTTGAGCATTAACTAATCGCTTATTACCAGATTGTGTTAAAGTATATAAATCATAAACTTGTACTAAACTATTAGTATCATTCAGATTAGTATGGGCATTTCATAAGTTGGCATCGGTTCCTCCGCTCACAAATCTTGATAAAATAATTAATAAATTTTTTAAGTCATTTTTACTACGCACATCAGTTTCTTTTATCATATCATTTTCAATGATATGGTATAAGTCTTGAAAAATGGGGAATTCATGTGGTTGTAATAAATGAATTTTAGTTCTGGTTGTAATGCCAGCGTTTTCATACATTAAACGCACATAAATCATAAGTAAACTTGATTCATTGCGAGTTAAACCACCAGAAGCAACATTTAAAAATTGTTCTAAAAATTGCATATGGGGTGCTAGAATATCACGACCATTGTTATCATTATTACCATCATCACTTAACGCTAAAGTAACTTGAAAGGGGTTAATGTTTCCTGAAGAACCATCACCAACATCAATTCAACTTCCATCATGATAGTAACATAAATCACGATATTCGCGTTCTGGATCAATAACAATCACTTTATGACCGAGCATAATTTGATAATTAACTTCTTTTTTAGAAGTATAAGATTTACCAGAACCACTAGTTCCAATAATTAATTGATTATGGTTCTTTCTGGTACTATTTTTTGTTCGTTGATCAAAGAAAACTTTATTACCACTTTCATTAAATCCTAAAAATAACCCTTGTTTATCATTTAATTCTTGATTTAAAAATGGAAAACTAGCAGCAATCGTTAAACAAGGCATTTCATGACCAGTAATTTTAAATCAGTCAGCACTATCGGGCATGATTGATAAAAATGCTTCTAACTGACGATAATATAATTTATCAAATTTCATACCATTATTTTTAATTTCATATTCTGCTGTACTCATATTCTTTTTCAAATCTTTACGATCAGAACCAGAAATCATTAAATATAAATTGGTATTAAAAATTTTTTCACCACCGCCAGAAATTTGATTTAATAACTCGTTAAGTGATTCATAGTGATAATCATAATCTCTTCGTTCTGAAACTGATTTGGTCATATAATTTAAAGTTGCTAAATTTTGCATAGATTTATTTAATTGTTTTTTAGCACTTTCTTCACTAATACTATTAAAAGTAAAAATTAAACTGGAATTAGGAATAGTAACAAGATTAGCTAATCAAACTGCTGATACTTCAAAAGGATAATCATATATGTTATAAATAGTTTGAAAGCAGTTAGCAAATTCTAAATTATTTTTATGAACCAGTAATTCTTTGATAGCTAAATCATTAGTTAAATCTTTACTTTTCATAGTTTTATCTAAATTAGTAGTGAACATGTCATTTAAAATAGCATTTTCATTTGTGTTAATTAGTTTGCTATAAACGACCATCATTTCCAAAACACTAACGTCAGTAGCCTTGACACCGCTACGACTAATATAATTTTTAAAGGCATTCACTTCTTCACGAAGTTTGTCTTGATTAGAACTGTAAAAAAATAAATAAAAGAATGGTTGAGTCATTTCACTTTCATTTTGAATTTCATTATTAACAGCAATTGCTGTTAATAATTGTTCTATTCGTGCTTTTTTGGCTTTAACACTAATATTTTCTAAATCCACTTGCACTAATTGAGTTTGGTAAAAACTAGTTTGAGCACTAATATCTAATGGCATATCAATCTTTATTAGTGACATTGAAATATTAATAATTTTAAAAGCAGCAGCTAAATCTTTAATCTTATTAGATGCTTCCTCATTTGATAGTAACGTAATATTAAAACCTTCTAATAATAACGCACGCGCATAATTGGTGTTTTTAACATTTAATTGCATCACATTTTTACTAATAACTTTTTTAAAAGGTACTAATGCTTGTGAAGTTTTATCAGATTTATAATAACGACTTTTACTATGAAATTTAAATCATAAAATAATTATTTCTCAACCTTTTTTTCTTGGTTGTCAAGAAAAAGTTAATGGAATTGTTGCAATAGCTACTAAAGAAACAGATAATAATTTTAAGATGATACTAATATTTAACAATAAAATTATAATTGAAGCAAAACCAATAACCATTAAGATAATTAGTAAATCAACCAAACCAACACTTCTTCAAATTTGTAATTTAACAAATTTAATAGTTTTAGGTATTAAGAATTTCATTTTTTTCCTCAGTTAATAACTCATTATGTTTCGAGTTTGATTTAATATTATTCTCTTTTTTTTCAATTTTCATGGTTTCAACACGCTTTTTAAAACCACATCGATTACAGTTAACTTGAATATTTATGCCCTCTAAGTAATCTGCTATTAAAATTACTCTTCCGCAACGATAGCAGGAAAATGAATTTTGTGGTTTTTGAGATAAGCGAACTGATGCAAATGTATCTTTCATAATATTGTCTCCTAACTGAATTTAATTTAACTACCAAACTCAAGAAAAAGTCTTCTGATTTGCCCAAACTTTTTAAGCATTCGAGCGTAGAAAATTTGTACTTCCTAGTTCTTTTTAATTTAAACTCAATACAACCCATTTTAAGACAATATTTATAAAACTCAAGAAAATCAAAGAATTTTCAACAAATTTCTTGAGTTGAATAAATTTTAACAAATTAATTTAAAATAACAAATCTTTTTTATAATTTGCTAACCTTTACAATTGACATATTTTATGACTTTTAATTTAAATATCTATTACCTATATGTATATTTAAATTAAAAACGTATTAAAAATTAAGTTATAAAATTATATAAATTGTTTTTTTAAAACATTTTTTAACATTATTCGTTGAAATAATCACTATTTTTTCATAAGGTCTTCCATACCAGGAATGCTTGGCATTTCACCGCGTTTAATTTGACCAGCAATTTGATCCATGACTTTTTTGGTTTTTTCAAATTGATTTAAAACTTTATTTAATTCTTTTTCACTACGGCCAGAGCCCTTTAAAACTCGTGTTTTACGAGTTGGATAACGTAAGATTTGTGGTTTTTCACGTTCTTGTGCGGTTGTTGACGCAATAATGTATTCCGTAATTTTTAAATCAGCTTCGGCATCACTAATCTTACTATCACTAATCTTAGCAGACATACCAGGAATCATTTTTACTAACGAACCTAATTTACCCATTTTTTTAATTTGTTTCATTTGATTAACAAGATCGTTTAAATCAAATTGTCCTAACATCATGCGATTCATAGTTTCTTCAACATCGCGAGAAGAAACAGTACTTTGGGCTTTTTCCATTAATGTGGCAATATCACCCATACCTAAAATCCGTTCTGCCATTCGTTCAGGATAAAAAGTTTCTAAATCCGTAACTTTTTCACCCATACCTAAAAACTTAACAGGAATTTTAGTTAAATAAGCAATTGAAAGAGCAGAACCACCTTTGGCTGTTCCATCTAATTTAGTAATAATGCTTCCTGTAATAGGAATAGCATTATTAAATTCAATAGCAACATTAATAATATCTTGACCAGCCATTCCATCACAAACTAATAAGATTTCTTGTGGTTGAGTAATTTTTTTAATATCTGCTAACTCATTCATCAACTTTTCATCGATGTGTAATCTTCCTGCTGTATCAATTAAGACAGTATCAAATTTATTTTTATCAGCATATGCTTGGGCATTTTTAACGATTGTTTGTGGTGTTTCATTTTCTAATGAAAATACTTCAATGTGTAGATTTTTTCCTAAAACTTTTAATTGTTCAACTGCAGCAGGACGATAAATATCGCCTGCAACTAATAAGCATCGTTTTTTATATTTATCAGTTATTAACTTAGCTAATTTAGCAATCGTTGTGGTTTTTCCTGAACCTTGTAAACCTACAACCATAATCACTGCTGGATTACTAGATAGGTTAAGCTCAATATTTTTAGCACCCATAATTTTTGTTAATTCTTCATGCATGATTTTAACTAGCATTTCTTTTTGGTCTAAACCTTCTTTAATAAATTCACCTTTGGCTTTAGCAGTAATTTCATTAATTAAAGTTTTAACAACACGAAAGTTAACGTCAGCTTCTAGTAAAATTAATCTGAACTCTTTAATCGTATCTTCCATGTTCTCCAATGTTAATGTTTTTTTATTTAAATTTTTTTCTAAAGTTTTTTGAACTTTTTTTGACATCATATCAGCAAAACTCATATTTGTTATTCACCTCTTGTTTTTTTAAGACACACTTAATTTTAACATTAAATTTATCTTAAACATCAAAAATATAAGCACCTAACAACTTATATTTTTGATTTATATTTCAAATTTTAACTAATTAATTCTGTAGCACGAACTTCACGAATCACAGTAATATGAATATCACCAGGAATAGTAATAATACGTTGTAATTTTTCTTTTAACGTGCGAGCCAATGTGTGAGCATCAATGTCATTAATAACATTAGGATCAACAATAACCCTTATTTGACGTCCTGCTTGCACAGCGTAGGCTTTATCAACGCCTTTAATTGTTTTACATAAATCTTCAATTTCTTTAATTCTTGTAATAAATTCTTCTAATGAATTATTACGAGCACCAGGTCGTGCTGCTGATAATGTATCGGCTGCTGACACTAAGCAAGAATAAATATTATTTTTAGGAACATCACCATGGTGAGAATGAATAGCATTAATAATAATATCATCTTCACCATACTTTTTAGCTAGGATAACACCGTTATAAACATGCGAACCTTCTAATTCATAATCAACTGCTTTTCCAATATCATGTAGTAAACCAGCACGTTTAGCTAGATTAATATCTAGTCCTAATTCAGCGGCCATACTACCTGCTAATTTAGCAACTTCATAGGAATGTAATAAGACATTTTGACCATAACTAGTACGATATTTTAAACGGCCAATATAATTAACTAATTCTGGTTCAAAATTGGTTAATTTTAATTCATCAATTATTTTTTTACCATCAATTTTAAAGTTTTCATTTAATTCTTGTTCATGAAATTTTAAAACTTCTTCAATTCTAATGGGATGAATACGTCCATCTTTAACCAAATCTTCTAACGCTCTAGTGGCAATTTCTCTTCTAATAGGATTAAAAGATGAAATTTGAATAGTTTCTGGTGTGTCATCAATAATAATATCAACACCAGCAGTTAATTCAAATAATTTAATGTTACGACCTTCTTTTCCAATAATTCGTCCTTTCATTTCATCATTTGGCAGTTTAACATAAGCAACTGATTTATCAACTACAAAGTTACTAGCATAACGTTCAATGGCTTCGCTTATGATATTATTAGCAAGTTCTTTTGCTTGTAGTTTAGTGTTGTATTCATGATTTTTAATCATCTTATTAAAATCTAATGACAAGCGTTCTTCTAATTTTTTAAATAGTTCTTCTTTCGCTTCATGTTTACTCATACCAGAGTTTTTTTCTAATTCTACAATAATTTGATCAATTTTGTGATGATAGTCTAATTTAACATTTTTAATAATTTCACGTTGATGATAAAGATTTTGAGTTTGTGTTTCAATTATTTCTTCTCTTTCAGTTAACTTGCGTTCACGTTTATTTAATATTTTTTCATAATCTAAATTTTGTTCTTTGCGAAAATCAATTTCAGCGTATAAGTCTTTTTTTAATTTTGCAATTTCAACTTTAGCATCAGCTTTTGTAGTTTGAATTAGTTTTTGTGCTTCTTTTTCCTTCTGTTTAATGTTATCCAAACTTTTTTCTTCTTGTTTCTTTAAATAAAATTTTCTAACGAAAACACCTGCTATTATCCCTACAGTCAATGTTATCGATATTATTATACTCAAGTATATTCCCATTTGTCCACTAGTTATATTTAATAATAATGTTGTTATACTAATTTTCATAATCTATCCTCTCCTTGATTTATAGCAAGGAAAAAGAAGCCTTAAAATTGAAAAAATTAAAATTCAATAATAACAGTTTTTTTCTAATCATAACACAAATACGTAGGATTATTATCCTTCCTTAATTTTAACATGTTTTAGTTGTAAAAATTAAAAATTGATTTGTGCCTTAATTTCAGTTAAAAGTGTAGTATTTAACTCTAAACTTTCTTTTGCTTTTTCTTTTCCTTGACCTAATTTTATTTCTCCATAATTATATCATCCACCTGATTTATTAATAATTCCCTTTTCAACGGCAATATCAATAATTTCACTTTGCTGTGAAAACCCCTGCGCAAAATAGAAATCAATAACTGCAGTTTTAAAAGGGGGTGCTACTTTATTTTTTACGACCTTAATTTTTATTTTATGTCCAATGATTTGACTATTTTTTAGTAATTGTTCACCTTTACGTACTTCTAATCTAATACTACTATAGAATCGTAAAGCCTTACCGCCTGGTGTTATCTCAGGATTACCATATATAATACCAACTTTTTCACGAATTTGATTAATAAATATAACAATACAATTTGTTTTAGCAATACTTCCACTTAGTTTTCGTAAGGCTTTGGACATTAATCGCGCTTGAGCGCCAATTGTTTGTTCGTTCATATCACCATCAAGTTCCACTTGTGGCACCAATGCTGCTACTGAATCAACGATAATCATATCTAATGCGCGACTTAACTAAAATATCTAAGATTTCTAAAGCTTGTTCACCAGAGTCTGGTTGTGATACTAATAAACCATTAATATCAACTCCCAGTTTTTGACTATACTGACGATCTAAAGCATGTTCAGCATCAATAAAAGCTATTTTACATTTATTTTTTGAGCTTGTGCTAAAGCCATTAATGCTAATGTAGTTTTACCAGCAGATTCAGGGCCATAAATTTCAATAATTCGGCCTTTAGGAAAACCTTTAATTCCTAAAATATCGTCTAATAACATACTACCCGAACTAATCACTTCTATATCAGTAATAATACTACTATCACTTAATAGCATGATAGCACCTTTACCAAATTCTTTTTCAATTTGTTTCATAGCTATTGAAACCAAATCTTCTTTACTTTTAATATCTGTTTGCAAATTTTTTTCTTGCATTAAAATCACCTCGTAAACAATTAACATGCAAACGAGGTGATACCTTTTTTTATTTTTTAAAATTTTGTAAAATCTTTTTTAAAATAATTATTGCTTGTTCTACAACTTGAGTTCTAATTTCATTTCTGTTACCAACAAATTGAAAAGTTTCACACCAAGTTTTATCATTTATAACAATGCCCACGTAAACTAAACCAATTGGTTTATTTTCCATAGTTTTTGGTCCAGCATTACCAGTAAAACTAATAGCAATTTCTGTTTTAAACATGTTTTGACTATTAACTGCCATTTCTAATGCACATTCTTTACTAACTGCACCATATTTTTCAATTGTTTGTTTTTTAATTTTTGTAATATTTATTTTAGCTTCATCACTGTATGCTACAATACCTCCATTAAAGTATTGTGAAGCACCAGCAATACTAGTAAGTTCTTGGACAAAAAGACCACCCGTAATACTTTCGCAAGAGCTAATTTTAAAATTTAATCTTTGTAATAATTCTATAAGTTCATTCATCTTTTAAACCTTCAATCAAATATTTTAAAAGAAAAAAAGAATAAAAAAATCATAAGCCACGTTCTGTTCTTGCATTTGCAAGTGCTAACCATTTATCTACCATTGTTGTCAATAGTTCAGTTTATTGTTCGATTCCAATAAACCAATGCCCCTACCTAAATTTGGGTTTCTCGCTTGTGGGGTTTACCTCGTTCCATACTTTAGGTTTCCCTAAAACTCGTCTCTATGACACTTTTATAGACGCCAACCTTATTATTTAAACTTAGGTTCTTGTCAGCCGTCAGGATTACTGCTTAGAGTTATTGTTTCCTCTAACACAAACATTACTTTCATCACAGAAAGTGCGAGCGTGGACTTTCCTCTACATATTACTGCAGCGATTAGCTCATTTTTTATTCTTTTAGGATAAAATTATATCATACTTATTCTTCATGTACAATACTTTCTAGTTTACTTAATCTAGTAATAATATCAATGTTCTCTACACCTTTTGCTTCTAATTTTTGTTTTTGTTGTTTTAAAATTACTAACTGTGTCTTTAAACTATCATTTTCTAACAATATTTTATTATTATCTGTTTCTAAAATTTCATTTTGTTTTTTTAGTTTAGTAACATACTCTTCTAACAATTCAAAATTAGTAGCTACTAAATCTAAAAATAAGTCTACTTCTTGTGCGTTATAACCTTTATAGTCAACACTAAATTCTTTATTAATTATATCTTTTTTATTGATATTCATAATTAAACCTCACTTTATTTGTAAATTAAAAAGGAAAGTTATTTGCAATTTATTAGTTATCATTAGGAGTTGATAATTATGTTTTATGCAAATCGTGGCATGTTTTTGGAAGCCATAATTAATTATACTATTGAAATAATAAATAATGAAAAACGAGCATTAATTTTTAAACACAATCCTCTAACTATGAATAATAAACATGGTAAGTTTATGGAAAAAAGTAATGTTGACTATCATGGTATTTACAAAGGTAAATATTTATGTTTTGAAGCTAAAAGTACTAAAAGTTTAACGCTACCTTGAAATAATTTTAAAATTCATCAATTGGAATATCTAGAAAATGTTTTTAATCTTGGTGGGATTAGTTTTATTATCATTTATTTTTGGCAATACGATGAATATTTTTTAGTTTTTTGGGTTAAGTCCCGAATCTTGTGTAAATTTATTTTTACAGAGCAATATTTCTCATATCAAATAAATTTAGTTTAATTTATTGTACCATACTTAAAAGTTGGTAG
>NZ_JAQYTS010000038.1 GCF_030913225.1 Spiroplasma sp. AdecLV25b | reverse complement strand
TCTTCATTAAAACTCCCATCAGTATAAGCAACTACTTCATAATGATGATTATAACTTGGTTGATTGTGGGAACTTGGAGATGGTTTGGTATCATCTATGTACCCTTGAGCATCAGTTGCATTATCAAATCGTTTGTATTGTGCTCCAGAGAAGCCACTTACTTGTTCTAAACATTCTTCTCATGTTTTATAGATTCCAATTCTACGACCTTTTTTTACTGCATAAAATTTATTTGCCATTTTAGTTACTCCTTTTCTACTTCTTCTTGATTAATACTATTTAAATTAGCGTTTTTTGTGATTAATCCTAATTTAAATTTAAATTGCTTCTTTAATTCTTCCATTTCTTTTTCCAAATTAGCTATTCTATTTTCTTGTTGCTTATACCTTTGTATATTTATGTCTAAGCCAAGATTTTCTTTAATTTCCATTTCTTGAACTTTGGTAAAGAATGTACTGTTTTTATTTAAAACTATGGGTTGATTTGCAAAATCTTTTCAAATATTAGTAATTTCATTAAATTTAATTGTCCTGCAATAAATTGGTCTTATATGTTGAATTTGATTATCAATTTTTATTTTAAAGTAATCATGATGACTTGATTCAGTTGTCATTAATTGTACTTTTACATGACTGGGATAAGATTTAATAACAATTGCTGGACGGTATTTTTGTGTATTAGAATCTGTACCAATATCGCCTTGAATACAAACTCTAATTCCTGTTCCTTTTTGTAATTTTCTTCATTGTTTTTTGTCATTATTTTCTCCTAATAGTTGACTTTTAATTTACATAATATATACTTATATATGTAAGAGAGAATAAGCTCTCGAGTTCCCAACCCTAGCTGTTGGGGTTTTTATTTTTAAATTTTAACAAAATAGAAGGTCTACCTTTTTTATGATCTAAATTATTGGAACGATGTAAAGTATAAACGTGCATACTTTTATAAATAATTTTTGACATTTTAAATCCTTTCAAGTTTACATGTGCAATTACTTATAAATATCTTAATATTTTATCAATATAAAATATTAGTTATGTTATAATAATTATGTACAGTTTCATTATTCATGTTCTCCTGTACTTGATATGGCAAAGCAGTTATGTGTGATGTCTTGCTGGGTAACCAAACCTAGTGCAAAACAGATAATTAGAACCGCAAGGTTCTTTTTTTTATTTTATAATTTCATTCAAAAACCCACATGTAATCTATTAAATCTTATCATATCATTATCCTATTTTATGAAAAAACAAAATGTTTTTAATTTACATTTCCATTTTTTGTAGTATGATATTCTTACAACTAAATAAACCTAAAACTTTAGATGTTCGGGAAAAGGGTGAGAATCCCTTGCTGTCCCAGCAACTGTAATGCTGATGAACGTTATATAACCATTGAAGATAAATCTCTTTGAGAAGGGTAACTAGTAAAATGAAGCTAAGCCAGTAGACCGGTCTAAATTTTTAAATAGTAGTTATTCCTGGGGATGAATCAACGATTGTTATAGTAACGATATTTTCATACTTTAATAGTAAAAAAATGTATCTTTATTTTTAATAATTAATGATAAATTTGTGCAAACACCGACAGGAAACTTAGGTGTTTTTTAGTTCTTTTTTCTCTTATATAGGGGTTATTAAATATCAAACTGTATTAATTTATTTATAAATGAAAGGAAAAATATATGACAAAAGGCAATAAATATTATCAAAAATCATTATCACCTTTAGCATATGCTATGAATAATTTTCAAGGAAAAATGCGTTCTATAAATTGAAATGTTATTAATGATGATAAAGATTTAGAAGTATGAACTAGAATTACACAAAACTTTTGATTACCAGAAAAAATTCCCGTATCAAATGATTTAACATCTTGAAGAACATTAAGTCCAGAATGGCAACAACTCATCACACGAACTTTTACTGGTTTAACATTATTAGATACTATTCAAGCAACAGTTGGTGATACAGCCCAAATTCCTAACTCATTAACTGACCATGAACAAGTTATTTATGCTAATTTTGCTTTTATGGTTGGTGTTCATGCACGATCATATGGAACAATATTTTCAACGCTATGTTCAAGTGAACAAATTGAAGAAGCACATGAATGAGTTATTAATACAAAAAGTTTACAAGCTCGTGCTCGTGTTTTAATTCCTTACTATGTTGGTGATGATGCTTTAAAATCAAAAGTAGCTGCATCACTTATGCCTGGTTTTTTACTATATGGTGGATTTTACTTACCCTTTTATTTATCAGCACGTGGAAAATTATCAAATACCTCAGATATTATTAGATTAATTTTAAGAGATAAAGTTATCCATAATTATTATAGTGGTTACAAATATCAAAGAAAAATTGAAAAATTACCATTTGAAAAACAAGTAGCAATGAAAAAATTCGTATTTGATTTGTTATTTGAATTAATAGAATTAGAAAAAACTTATTTACTAGAACTTTATGAAGGATTTGGTTTAGCTGATGATGCTATTAAATTCAGTCTATATAATGCTGGTAAATTTTTACAAAACTTAGGTTATGATTCACCATTTACAGAAGAAGAAACAAGAATTAAACCAGAAATATTTACCCAATTATCAGCCAGGGCAGATGAAAATCATGATTTTTTTTCGGGAAATGGTTCATCTTATGTGATGGGGGTAACAGAAGAAACAACCGATGAAGATTGAGAATTTTAATTAAAAAGGAGAACAAAAAATGCATGATGATGTTATAAAAGTTTCAAATGAAAACATAGTAAAACCAATTGGTGAAATTCATCTAGTTTATTTTTCATCACTTTCAAACAATACTCACAGATTTATTCAAAAATTAGAAATACTAAATTCACGAATTCCTTGTGATTTAGAGGAAGAAATTGAAGTTAATAAAGACTATGTTTTAATAACACCAACATATAGTGGTGGCGGCGATATAAAAGATGGTGCTGTTCCCAAACAAGTAATTAAATTTTTAAATAATAAACAAAATCGTAATTTTTGTCGTGGTGTCATTGCTTCTGGTAATACTAATTTTGGTGAAACATTTGCGATTGCTGGACCAATCATTTCTAAAAAGTTAAATGTTCCTTTGCTTTATCAATTTGAATTATTAGGAACCCAACATAACGTTAATAACATTAAAGATATTTTAATTAATTTTTGAGGAAAAAATACTAATAATAAAGAAAAAAAAGAAATAACAAATACCCTAGATTCTGAAGCATACATTACTCTTAATGCTCAAGCAAAACTTTTTACTAAAGGCCAAGACAATTTTCAACTTGATATTGTTGCTGCAAAATCATATATGGAACATCATGTTATTCCTAACTCAAAAAAATTTAAAAATACTAAAGAAAGAATTGAATACTTAGTTACAAATCAATACTACGACGAACAACTAATTAATAAATATACGATGGAAGAAATTGAACAATTAACTAAGTATGCTTATGAATTTAAACATGAATTTCCTAGTTTTATGGGTGCTTTGAAATTTTATAATGCTTATGGTTTAAAAAGCTTTGATGGTAAACAATATTTAGAACATTACGAAGAACGTGTTGTTATGAATGCATTATTTTTTGGTGATGGAAATATTAAAAAAGCTCAAGCAATTCAAAAGCAAATGATGTTAGGTAGATTTCAACCTGCCACACCAACATTTTTAAATGCTGGCAAAAAACAACGTGGTGAATATGTATCTTGTTATTTATTGCGAGTTGAAGACAATATGGAATCAATCGGTCGTGCTATTACAAGTTCTTTGCAACTCTCAAAACGTGGTGGCGGTGTTGCTTTATGTTTAACAAATTTAAGAGAATTTGGAGCCCCCATTAAAAATATTGAAAATCAAGCAACAGGAGTTATTCCAGTTATGAAAATTTTAGAAGATTCATTTTCCTATGCCAATCAATTAGGACAAAGACAAGGTGCAGGTGCTGTTTATCTAAATGTTCATCACCCAGATATTATGCTATTTTTAGATACCAAACGTGAAAATGCAGATGAAAAAATTAGAATTAAATCACTATCACTAGGAATTGTCATTACTGATATTACTTTTGAATTAGCTAAAAATAATGAAAAAATGGCGCTTTTTAGTCCCTATGATATTCAAAAAGTTTATGGCAAACCAATGACTGATATCGCTATTACTAAAGAATATTACAATATGTTAAACAATCCGCAAATTAAAAAAACTTTTATTAGTGCTCGAAAATTATTTCAAACAATTGCTGAATTGCATTTTGAAAGTGGTTATCCTTATTTATTATTTGATGATACAGTAAATAATCGTAATGCCCATCCCGGAAGAATTGTGATGAGCAATTTATGCAGCGAAATTGTCCAAGTAAGTTCTGCTAGTGAATTTAATGCTGATTTAAGTTTTAAAAAAATTGGTGATGATATTTGTTGTAATTTGGGAAGTGTCAATATTGCTAAAATGATGGAAAGTGGTGAAGAATTTTCACAAACAATATATGATGCCATCTATTCATTAGACCATGTTTCACGAAATAGTGATTTTGCTAGTGTTCCTTCTATTCAACAGGGTAATAGTAAAAATCATGCTGTTGGATTAGGTGCTATGAATTTACATGGTTTCTTAGCAACAAATCATATTTTTTATAATTCCAAAGCAGCAGTTGATTTTACAAATATTTTTTTCTATGCAATGGCATTTCATGCTTTTAAAGCATCAAATAAACTAGCAATTGATGTTGGTGCTTTTCATGGATTTAAAAATTCAAAATTTGCTGATGGTTCATATTTTGATAAATATACTAAATGCGAGAAGGAAAAATGAACACCAGAAACAAAAATAATTAAAGAACTATTCACCAAGTATAATATTAAAATCCCTTCACAAGCAGATTGACAATCGCTAGTTGCAGATATTAAAAAAATAGGAATTGCTAATTCACATTTGATGGCTATTGCTCCAACTGGTTCAATTAGTTACTTATCTTCTTGTTCTGCTAGTTTACAACCTGTTGTTGCACCAGTTGAAGTCAGAAAAGAAGGTAAATTAGGGAGAGTTTATGTACCTGCTTATAAAATTAATTTTGAAAATAAAAAATATTATATGTTAGGAGCGTATGAAGTGGGACCAGATGCCATCATTGATATCGTAGCAACAGCACAACAACATATTGATCAAGCAATATCATTAACCTTATTTGTGGATGGTTCAGTTACAACTCGTGATTTGAATAAAGCCTATATTAAAGCTTTTAAACAAGGGTGTTCATCTATTTACTATGTTCGTGTCCGACAAGAAGTTTTACAAAACAGTGAAAATTATGAATGCGATGCTTGTATTATATAAGAAAGGAAAGCAAAAAAAATGAAAAAATTTTACAAAATTATAGCAATATTTTTAACAACTAGCTTACCAGTTTTAAATGTTTTAGCTTGTGACAATGATACCAAAAACATAAAACCAATGATTGCTGAATCTTGGGTAGAAAAATGATTCAAGAACAATCAACAACATCCACAATTGGGTATGACCATTATTTCTTAACTAATAAAACTAATGATGATGATAGTTTTAATCAACATGATTGAATTGATTTAGATAGTAAATCAGAAATGTATATTTACTTGCCTGATGTTAATAATATTAAAGATGCTATTTCACTACTAACACTTACAGATAGTGCCAAAACTATAAATTTACCTAATCCTATTAGTTGAAAACAAGTTAATAATACTACTTACACCAATAATAATTTCATTACTGAAGATACTTCTGTTGGTACTAGTAGTTTAATGGATAGTGAAAAATTTAATCAAATTTTAGCTAGTAATAAAAGTAAAACTTTAACTAATAAAGAAATGAATAATTTCAAAAAATATGGTAGTATGCCTGCAACAACGAGTCAAACTGATCAAAATTGATGAAATGCTAATGGCTGAGAAAAGTTATTAAATGATACACCTATTTTTTTTGATAAGAAAAATAATAAAAATTACTCACAATTAGATATTTATCAACAGTGAATCTCACAAAAAATTATTGGTATGAATGTCCCATTAAGTTTAGTTGATGAAAATAGTTTCACGTTACAAACTACGAACTTAAATCATGTTTTTTTACTTAACAGCTACGCCCAAAGAAATTTGAATTAACAATAATGGAACACTATTATCATTGCCTTGCCCACACTGAGGTATTACTTTGCAAATTATGAATCAAAAACAAGAACTAGTATTTGAAACACCACAATTTATTCACTTAAGTAATAGCTGACATTATCAAAATATTATTAACTATTTAAATAATAAGTTTTACAATTCTTTCAATAGTGAAGAATCTACTACTTTTAAAAACAATTTTATTGCCTAAAACAAACACAGAAGGAGAAATTAACTATGAAAAGAACTTTTAATTTACTAACAATTTTATTAACTACAAGTACAACTATGATAATTACGACCAACAATACTCAAACTTCATATCATCATAATCTTATTCAAAATGAAACTGCACATAAAAACAATATTGATTATCGTAATGTAAATTGAGATTTCAGTAGTAACATACCTGACAATAATGAAGAAGTTAAAATTAATGCCAATGTTGATTGATCACAATGAGATAGTTCTATTCCCAGTGAACCAACAAATATTTTAAGTATTGATGTTAAAATTGATAAAACTAAATTACAAACAAATAACACACTTGGACATTTAATGGATTATTTAAATAATTATGCTGACAAAACATTAAATGCTTATCAACCGTTTTGAATGTCATTTAATACGCAATATGGTCGTAGTTTATTAGGAGTTTGAGATATTACTAAACATTGAGAAGTAAGTGGTTGACAAAACAACTATTGAAAAATTGAAAATTATGAAGTTGGAATAGATAACATTACGTTAGAAAAACAACAAACTATTAACTTAAATTTTTTAAGAATTAATTAAAAAACAATTTAATATATGCTAAAGTTATTTTACTAATTGAACTTATAAATGAATGATTGGTAAAATAACTACTAATTAAATTATTAGTAAGGAACATACACAATATGCTAGCAACATTAAAATTATTATTTTATTATCAATTTAAATCATGAATTAGTGTTATTACATGTTTAGGATTACCATTAATACTAATGATAATTGTTATAAGCTTTGCTAATACCATTCAACAACCTAATAGTAGTAATGGCCCATTCTTAGCTTTGCCTGGAATTATAATTGCTATTGGTCCTATTATTGGTATTCTTAATTTAACATTAGTACTAACTGATTTTAAACAGTCTTTATTTTTCAAACGTTTAAAAGCAATGCCATTAAAAATGATTGATTTTTTATATGGTGTCATTATTTATCAATTACTAATTATTTTTACTGTAACAATTATGACAATGACAGTTGCTATTAGTATTTACTATCAACAAATTAACTTTGCATGAATCAATTGACCAATCCTGTCTACTGTTTTAATTTTTAATGGCATTCTATCATGTTGTACTGGATTTTTAATTAATCAATATATTAATGATTTTAAAATTAATTTAATAGTGGCCATTACGTATTTTTTACTTACATTATTTTTAGGTGGTTGTTTTTTACCATTATACGTGATTAAAAATAGTATAATTCTTAAAATAATGTCACTACTAATCCCTACTACTTATCTTACTTGTTTAGTTATCTATAGTTGATATTTCTTTACTCCCCATTATCATGGCCATGAATTAGTAAGTTTTAAAGACTATAATTTATTTAATAACTATCAAATTCCAATGATAATAGTGGTAGTTATGACAATTTTATTATTAATAATAATTATTTTAAAAGAAAAAATTAAATTTTTAAGATTTAAAATAATTAACAATAAATTGGACATACAATAATTATGAAAAAAATAATAGTTTATTTTAAAAAATATCAAAGAATAATAAAGTGAATTTTTTTAAATATTTTTGTCATTAGTTTCGGAATTTCTATTATCATTAACATCACTTATTTGCCTAAATATTGAGCTTTAAGCAAAAGAAGCGATAATGCTTTAAATATTGAAATTATCGCTTTTGATCGAACACATAATAATGAAAAGTTATTTGACATGCACTATGAATCAACTATGGTAACGTTAGGTGACTTAATGGCAAATTATCCTGATAATTATGAATTAAAAGATAAAGGTGCTTTAGCACGCGAAGTTTATAGTATCACTTTTTATGATGAAAAATTACAAGAAAATAGAACATTAGTTGGTGGCACTGAATTAGGAAATGAGTATCGTTGAAAAATTGATGACAATAATAACGTACAAACATCAGGGATTGATAGTGTCTATCTTCACAATTATGATGTTTATAAATTATATTATTGAAAGGAATAACTAATAATGGCATTACTAGTTAATTTAGGAAATATCAATAAATGATATGGAAATAACAAAGTATTAACAAATATTAATTTAATCATTAATAATGGTGATAAAATTGCTATTTTAGGTGCTAATGGTCAAGGTAAAACGACTTTAATTGAACTCATTAGTCAAATTCAAACTCCCACTAAAGGAACCATTAACTATAATTTTAATAGTAAAAATATCAAAGCAGAAATTGGTATTCAATTACAAGAAAACAATTGACCTGCCAATTTAACAATTAAACATATCCTTAATTTTTATAAGAGTGTGTATCCTAATATTACACAGATAAAAATTAATGAATTATTAACTACATTACAATTAAATAACATTTATCATAAAAAATTGCAATTATTTTCACCTGGGCAAAAACAACGTTTTAATTTATTGTTAGCTTTAGTCCATAGCCCTCAATTATTAATTTTAGATGAGCTTACATCGGGGTTAGACTTGCCTTTACAAAAAATAATTATTAACCATATTAGCAACCTTAGTCCAGAACAAACTTTATTGCTTGTTAGTCATAATCTAACAGAAATTGAAATGCTATGTAATAGAATTATTGTTTTAAAAGATAGTAGTATTGTTTATGATAATACATTAAAAACAACATTAATTAAATATGAAAATTTAAATGAATTTATTAGTAAGGTTTTATAAAACATACCAAGACTTTGTGTTTAACTATTTAACTTCAAATAATTTTAAATATTAGCTAGTTCTTGTTCCTTGAATATCATATAAATCTACTAAAGTTCAAACAGTTATATCATTGCCAGTTGTTACTTTATATTTTTTTTCGTTATATGAAAATTTTATTTTGCTAATAGTACCTTTCCCAATATTAGACGTATCATCTGTCTTTTTTATGTATGGTTCTAATTTACTTTTAAATTTTTCATATAAGTTAGTGAAAATTACTAATATATGATTATCTCATACAATCCTATAGTTAGCACCTATACCATCATTTGGCTTATAAACTGATATATATTCTATTGGTGGATTAGGTGCTATTGTAAGTTTAGTTAGTGATAAAGATGGTAACGTTTATGCTACTACTGAAACTTCAAGTCAATCAGGTAAAGTTTATGTCAGTGATGGTATTTCCTCATTTGGTATTGTTCCTGGGTTACCTGCAGATAGTTTTGCTAAATATACTCTTCCAAGAGCCTTAAGTATTGATAGTAGTGGTACTAATATTTATGTAGTTGTTAAATATACTAATTTTGGTCTTGGTTTTGCTGAAGTTTATAAAAGTTTAGGAACAACTGGTTTTAGAATAGTTGGTGGTGATTATTTCGGTGATGGAGAAGGCCTAAGTGTAGCAGTTGATAACAATGGAACTATTTTTGCTGGCACAAGAACTGACTCAGGTAAAGGTGAACTTTATAAATTTATAACAGGCGACACTAAATTTAAAAAAGTATCAGGGATTACTGCTGAAGTTCGTAGTTTAGTAAGTGATAAAAATAGTGTTATTTTTGTTGGTGTAAGAACTGGTGATGGTTCTGGTACAGTTTATGTTGGAAGTAATAATAACAACAGTTTTAATTTAATATCAGGTACTATTGGTTCAGTTTATAATTTAGCAGCTGATGAACTAGGTAACGTTTATGCTGGCACAAGAACTGGAGCTGGTATTGGAGCGCTTTATAAAAGTAGTGGTGGTTCTAATTTTTCTGTTATTTCAGGTACTACTGGTATAGTTTATGGTCTTGGTTTTGATAAAGTAGATGGAGCATTTTATGCAGGTACAACTCTTCCAGGAGGAACTACAGGAAAACTTTACCGCGGTTTATAAATAAAAAGTTATAGTTAGGAGAGATGGAAAATGAAAAAGTTATTAAAATTATTTTCTATTATTGCTTTAGGTGCAAAACCATTTATGAGTGTTTTTTCTTGTGGTAGTAAAGATAACACTGAAGTAAGAATGAATGAACAAGTAGCAAAAAATTTAGATTTATTAGATGGAGATGGGCATGGTTTACAAAGTGCTACCTTGACTTCTAGTGGTGAAAAAATAGAATGAAGTATTCCTGCAAGTGTTCCAGCAACATCTATTAAAGCTAATCAATTATTAGAAACACCAGGTACTAATTCTGAAGCTAAAGATGATGCTTCATATGATTTCATTACCAAAACATTAAATGTCCAACCATTAACTGGAACAAAAAATTTTGATAAGGATGTATTAGCAGATATTGAAGGGCAAATTACTAATATTAATCCAACTTTAAAACTAGTCGCTGGTAATGGATATCATGTTTTAGGAGGTAATTTTTCTTTTCAATTTATGAAAAAATCTGATAGTACTGTTTTAGGTCCTAAATATTCAATTGCCTTAAAACGTGATAATACTACTGATGTTGTTACAACCGTATTACAACGTATTATACCTCTTTTAGTAGCTACAGATACTGATGTAGAAACTAATCCTAATATAAAATTTAAGAATGGTGAAACAATTCCTGCTGATGCTTGTTAAAGGAGCGGTTATTACAGTTAAAAGTGATGCTACTGCAACTGATAATGCTAAAGAATTTAATTCACTAAATAACTTGCTTGGTATTAATATTATTGTACAGTTGGAAAGTATAAATAATAAGGATAGTTTAGGAACTTGAAAAGTTGGAGATGAATTAACAATAAGTTGCAAAACTGCTGATTTTGAATTTAATACTGGTGATGTAAAAAACACTTGAAATCTTGCATAATGATTTTATAATTTTGTTAAGAATTTAATATAAACAAAAAACCATGAATGTTTTTCTTTTAGAACTCATGGTTTTTACTTAACTATTTTAAATTAGAAATATACTTTTATAACCCACATTTAGATTGAATACCACAATTGTTGCAAGTGTAACATCCAGCACTAAACACTAGCACGCCTTCTTTACACATAGTACATAGGTCACCTAAACCTGTACCAATTTTACGATCTTGACGATCACTTCTAAATCCAGGTTTAATGGGACGAATTTCATCAACATTATCAATAAAAGTTTCACTAATTCCTAAATCACCTAAATTCACTTGTTCTTGCATATGATTATCATCATCAGATAAAGACAGCACTTGGCTATCTCTACTTCCATCAACATAAACCGTTCCCCCTTTAGCACCATCTTTGTATAATTTGTAGTAAATTTGTTCAACTTTTTTTACTGTGTATCCCTTTGGAGCATTAACAGTTTTTGAAATTGAAGAGTCTACTCAACGTTGAATTATACATTGAACATCAGCGTGAGCTTCAGGTGTTAATTGCATAGCAGGAACAAAGATATCTGGTAATGGTTTTTCTTTAAACTCAGGATGATATTGTAGTCATTCACTAACAATTTTAGCTTTTACTTCCATAAATTTACCAAGACGTCCTGAACGGAAATATGAAAAAGCAAAGTAAGGTTCTAACCCTGTTGAAACTCCAACCATGGTTCCTGTTGACCCAGTTGGAGCAACAGTGATTAAATGAGAATTTCTAATGCCATATTTAAGAACATCTTGTCTAATGTCTTCTGGCATTGTTTTCATAAAACCAGTATTGATAAATGCTTCACGTGATTTTAAGAATGGGAAACTACCTTTTTCTTTAGCAATATTAATTGATGCACGATAAGCAGTTGTCGCAATGGTTTCAAAAACTTTATTAACAACTTTGTTTGCTTCTTTTGAACCATATTTTAAATTTCCTCAAATTAATAAGTCATGTAAACCCATTACTCCTAATCCAACCCTTCGTTCACCAAGTGCTTGCTTTTTGTTTGCCTCTAAGAAATAAGGAGTCGCATCAATAACATTATCTTGTAAACGAACACAAGTTTCTACACACTTTGTTAATTTATCATAAAGAATGGTATTAGTTTCTTTATCAACAAAATTAGCTAAGTTAATTGCTGATAAGTTACATACTGAATAAGGAGATAGTGGTTGTTCTCCACAAGGGTTAGTTGCAACTACACGCATACCATATGCTTGGGCATTAGTCATTTCATTAGCCCTATTAATGAAGAAAATACCTGGTTCAGCTGAATAGGTAGCACAGAAATTAATTAAATCTCATAAATCAGTAGCGTTAATAGTGTAGTAATTTTTAATTGGGTATCCCATTTTTTCTCAATCGTGGACATCACCAATTTTATTTCAATGTTCATCATAACCTTGTTTTTGGGTAGTTGTATAGTTATCTAAGTCAGGAAAACGTAGGTTTCACTTACCATTATTTGCTACAGCACTCATAAATTCATCAGAGATGGTTACAGAGATATTTGTACCAGTTAAAAATCACTACGAATTACTTGTCAAGTTCCACCAAGTGCTAATTTATGTTTAGCATTTTCAATAATTTCTTCTGTAAATAATTGTTCATTACTTAGAATAGATTCAAATGTGTGACGATCTTGTTCTGAAAGTGTTTCAAACTTTAATTTTTTACTTGCTTCATCACGGATAATGTTGCATTTAGAATTTTCTTTTAATCATAATAAGATTTTGGCATTTTGCATTTTTGAAATAATAAACTCAATAATATCAGGGTGTCAATCAGCAAGCATAATCATTTGCGCTCCACGTCGTGAACCACCTTGTTCAACTAAATGTGTTAATGTTGATAAATCATTAAGTCATGAAACTGCTCTTGAAGATTTACCACCAACCGTTTTCGCAACAGTACCTTTCGGTCTTAACGTTGAACCATTAGAACCAACACCACCACCGTGTGACATGATTTCCATTACTTCTTGGCGGTGAGTAGCAATCCCGCTTCGAGAGTCACGAAATGAAAGGCATTACGAAACAATTAAAGAAAGTAACATCAGAGTCGCTACCAGCGCCATATAGTACACGTCCTGCTGGAACAATGTTTAATGATTTCAGTTCTTCATAAAATAGGTTTAAATATGATTCTTGATTTTTAGGTGATTCTTTGACAGCTAGTACTTTACTAACACGATAAGCAATTTGTTCATAAAATAGTTCCAATGGCTTTTCTAACTCATATTTTTGTTTATGAATGATACCGGCTTTTCCTGATGCTTTAATTAATTCTGGGTCAATTATTGAACCAAGATATTCATCTTCAATTTTGATAGCATAGTTTTGATTATCTAATTCTTCAACAATAAAACCAATGCCTCTTGTTGGGAAAATTGCATCTTCACGAATGATTGTTATTACCAAATCGCCAGGTTTTAATGTAATTAAATTTTTATCTTTTTGAGCATAGCGGTCAAGCATGACCATTCTTGAAACTCCATCATGAGTAATATTATAGTTTTTTTCGATAGTTTTTAAATGTGTAAAATGTTTACTAATATCATTATTTAAGCTATTTTTTAAAGTTTGATTGTACATAATTTTCACCTATCCCTTTTTAAAGTATTTTTATTATAACAATTAGCAAACTTAAAATATGAAATTAGCATTGTTAATTGTTGCGCCAAACTCTTATTTTTGAAAAAAATAAGTTGCTTTAAAATATTATCATAGATTTAATTAGGATTTGAAATAATTATTTCAAAAAAGTATTATTTTATTGTTAGTTTTTAGTTATTAATTTAATAATTGATATTTTACATCCTACTATTAAATTTCAGTCTTTAAGTTATGATGAAATAATTTCTTGTTACTATGTTTATTTCAAAATTAAGGAAACATAATAGTCAAACAATGCTATAATTTAAAATCATAAATAATATTTAAGGAGGTAACAAATTATGAAAATTGTATTATCAGGAGTTGTTGGTGTTGGGAAAAGCACGGTTAGTAATCAATTGTCCAAACAATTAAAATATAAAATTATGGATGAACCTGTAGCAAATAATCCTTATTTAGATGATTTTTATCAAAATCCTTTACAGTATGCATTTAAGATGCAAATTTTTATGTTAATGGCGCGGAGTAAGCAATTAAAGGATTCACAAAAATTAGAAAATGTTATTTTTGATCGTAGTATTTTAGAAGACCCTATTTTTGTAGAAGTATTAAAAGTACAAGATAATATGAGTGATCGAGATTATCAAGTATATTTGGATTTTTATAACAATGTTATTATTTCTTCGCTTTATTTTGACCCACAAGTTAAACCTGATTTAATAATTTATTTAAGGGTAGATGTTGATAAAGCTATTGAACGAATTAAACTTCGTGGTAGAGAGTCAGAAAAAAATGTTCCAAGAGAGTATTGAAAATTATTAAATGATAAATATGAACAATGATATGAAAGAGAAAAAAAACAATTTAATTTTTTAGTTATTGACACTAATGATATTACTCCTGATGAAATAATTAAAAAAATTACTGATTATTTAATTAAAAAATAAATTATTACCTGAATTGTGAATATATAAAGACTTGGTGTTCCACTAAAGTTAAAATTTGGTAGTTTATCATAGATTGCACGAAGTCTATTTAAAAAATACCTTTACTTTCAAGGTAATTAAGTTATAATATTCTATGAGTTAAATATTTAAAAAGCAAAACTTAATAATATATTTACTCCTTGCTCATTATGAGCCATATGCCCAAAAGGAGGTCTTCAAATAGTGGAAGATTTAAACAAAAAACATAATTATGAAATTATGTACATCGTTGATGATCAAAATCAAGAAAAAGCACAATTAATTAAAAAAGAATTAATCGCTATTTTAATTGAAAACGGTGGAGAAATTAAAAAAGAAGAAGATGCAATTCGTACATTTGCTTATGACATTAACAAAAAAGTTAAAGGTCATTACTTTATCATTGAAGTATCTACTTCACCAAAAAATATTGCTAATTTTAATCGTGTAGTTTTAATTAAACAAAAACAATTAGAAGTTATTCGTTTCCTAGTTATTAACCTTGATAGTGAAAAAATTAATAAATTTAAAGTAAAACGCCAAGTAGAACCTAACAATTATGTAAGAACAGCAAGACCTGGAAATCGTGAGCGTACACCATACAACCGTGAAGGAGACACAGAAAGAAAACCAAGACCAATTGCTGGTACTGAATCTGCTAGTCACCATCGCCCACGTAGTAATTATGTTCCTAAAACAAATAGTGCACCAAGTACTATTAAAAAAGACTAAAAAATTGGAAAAGTGAGGTATAAATTATGAATAATGTTTCGTTAACTGGTAGAATTGCTCGTTCTTTAGCGTTACGTAAATCTTCAACAGGAAAATCTTTTCTTTTTTTTACTGTTGCAGTTGGTAATGCTCAAAATCAAACTGATTTTATTCCATGTATAGCTTGAAATAAAGTTGCTGAAAATATGGCTACTTATCTTGTTAAAGGTTCTTTAGTTTCAGTTTCAGGTAGATTGTCAACAAGAAAATCCACATATGAGGGCAAAGATCAGTACATTACTGAAGTAGTTGCTCAAACTGTTACCTTTTTAGATAATCGTAAAAAAGAAGCTGCCACAGTTAATGCTAATTACTCAAAACCACAAAATGAACCAAAAGTTCAATTAGATGAAGCATTTAAAGTTCCTAATTATAACACTGATATTAAATTCACTAATGAAAACTCACTTAACCATATTACTTCTAATGATTCATCATTTGATGATGAAGAAGCAATTATCTGAGATTAAATACAAAGGAGGAAATAAAAATGAATAATGGGAAACCAAGAAGTTTTTCAAGAAGAAAATTTTGCTTTATTACTAAAAATCAAATCGCTTATATTGACTATAAAGATGTTGAATTATTAACTAAATTTATGGGTAGTAACAATAAAATTTTACCAGCAAGAACTACAGGAACTAATCCTAAATATCAACGTCAATTAGCTATTGCTATTAAGCGTGCTCAAATCATGGGTCTATTACCATACTCAAGATAAGAAAATATGTTAAAAGAAGAACTCATAATTTTTATTAATTTTGTGAGTTCTTTTATAATTAATTTTAACTCAAGAATGCAAATAATGGTTTCAAAGAAGAAGTATACATTTGATTTTTTTCAAACTTGTTTTATATCCAAGACATTGTTGAACGTACATATGGAAATAAATACTTTCAATTAAATTACCCTACTAGTTAGCATTCTTATTTTTGTAAAAAACCTATTGTAAAATTTTAAAAATTTGTTATCTTTAATTATAAAATATAAAGTTGTTTATCCTTTGTTTTGATTTTAAAGTGAATATATTTTTTATAAAGGAGTACTAAAATATGAAAAGTATAAAAAAATTGCAATTAGTAACCATAATATCACTTATTTCTACTGTTTTGATTATGATTACAGGATTAATCTTTATAGGTTTTTGTAATTTTCATAAGTGTATTATCAAAGCTTCTAAATTAAATTTTGTAATTTTAGAAAAAAATGGATTCAATTACAAAGTGAAGTTATTTTTGTACAATTTTGACACCAATTTTCACGTTTATAACTACTGCTTTAACTTTTTTAATTATTGGCTTTAAAATGAAATTTAAAAATAATAATTTTTGAGATGCAATTAAAAATTGTGAAATAATCAACAATTACTATATTCACTAAATTTTTACAATTCATGTAACAATAATGAAATTTATCTAATTCAATAAAAAATGTTCCACTTTTTTGATATCTTATAAATATTAAAAGTAATTGCAATTATCATGAAATAAACAGAGGTAATCCTTATTTTTAATATTAATGTTATAGTATAATTAAAGTAATCTTATAAGGAAGTGGCCAAGTGTTCAAATCATTACGAAATTATCATTTAATAATGATTGTTTGATTAGTAGTTGAAATCTTAATCGGTTTAACTTATTTTATTGTTAATATTGAAACATCGCGACAAGCAGTCACTATTGCTGTAATTTTAAGTTTGGTTTTGGGAAACTTCGTTATTGTTTGTCTTTATATTTTCCTTTTTAGTCTATGGATTCGCCATCGTTACATTAATACTGCTGAAATTATTAAATTAAATAATGCCCAAGCACTAACATTTGGTAGTGTGGGAATGATTGTTCTAGATAGTGATTTATCAATTATGTGAGTAAGTGAATTTTTAGAGGATAAAGGACTAGGCCGTTTAATTGGAAAATCAATTGTTAAATTATCACGCGATTTAGAACAACTTATTAGCAATAATATTACTCAAATTACGCTTAAAATTGAAGATATGCTTTATGATGCTATTTATTTAGTTCAAACGCGTACTATTTTATTGCAAGAAACTACTAAATATCATTTCTTATATAATAAATTACAACAAGAAAAATTAGTATTTGGTGTGATTAGTGTTGATAATTTTTATAATTCTTTACAAAAATTAAGAGTTGAAAATCAAATTCGTGTTGAAGCTTTCATTAAAACTGAACTAAATGATTTTGCTAATAACTATTCAGGTTTATTATTAGGAAATATTGAAGATGGATATAATATTTTGCTTTACCAAAATGAGTTTAACAAAGCTCGCAATGATAATTTTCCGTTAATTAAAAATATTCGTGAAGGCGTGAAAAAATTTAAAGCTGATATTACCTTATCAGCAGGTTTTTCTTATGGTAATGCTATTAGTAAAGATTTATATGATTTAGCTATTGAAAGTAAAGAACTTGCTGTTTATCGTGGTGGTGATCAAGTTGTAATTCGTGAATTTGGTGGTAATACTGTTTTTATTGGTGGCACAATTGAAGCAAAACAATCAGAATCTAAAATTAATATTCGAATGTTTGCCCAATCGTTGTATAATGAAATAAAGTTAGCAGAAAATGTCCTTGTAATGGGTCATCGTGCTGCTGATTTTGATTGTATTTCTTCAGGAACTGTTATTGTTGAAATAGCAAAAACATTAAATAAAACTGCACATTATATTATTAATCAAAATGAAGTCGACGAACGAACTTTAAAAATTCTACATGAACTTGTCCCTGAAAGTTATACTAGCCGTAATTTTATTACTGGAAAACAAGCTTTAAAATTTCTGCATGCTAATACTTTGTTAATTGTTGTTGATACACACAATCCCCAACGAGTTGATAGTCCTGACCTTTTAAGTAAGGCTGTTAAAATTATTGTTATTGACCATCATCGTGTTTCTGATGAAGCAATTAGTAGTACTATTACTTCTTACATTGATGCTGGAACTTCTTCTACTGCCGAAGCTATGACAGAAATTATTTATTATAATGACTTTAATAATATCGAATCCGAATTTTTATGGAATTTAATGTTTGCTGGAATTCTAATTGATACTAATAATTTTCAAGTTCGAACAACTCGTAGAACATTTGAAGCTTGCGGTTTATTAACTGATTGAGGAGCTTCTTCTTCTAAAGTTAAAGGGCTATTGAAAAATAGTTTAAATGAATTAATTGAAAAATTTGCATTAATTAGTAATGCAAAAGAAATTAAAAAAGGTTTTTTAGTAGTATTAGCTGAAGAAAACTTAGAAGTTCATACTTCATATTTAGCGCAAATTTCAGAAATGCTATTAGATTTACGTGATTGTAAAGCATCTTTCACTATTGCTTATGACCGAAATGGTCGAGCCTGTTTATCAGCAAGAAGTAATGGTGAAATCAATGTGCAAATTATTTGTGAAAACCTTGGTGGAGGAGGTCACTTTAGTGCCTCTGCTGTTCAAAGTAGCAAATTAAGTATTAAAGAACTATATGATGAACTAGTTAGAATTATAGAAAGTGGTTCTTACAGTAGCGAAAGTGGTCTGACAGAACGATATTAAAAATATTAATGAAAGGTTGTGACACAAATGAAAGTGGTCCTTCTAAAAGATGTAAAAAATTATGGTAAAAGTGGTGAAGTTGTTAATGTAAGTGATGGTTATGGTAAAAATTATTTATTACCAAACAAACTAGCAGTAATGGCAACAAACGAAGCTTTAAAAATTAATCAAAAAGAAAAAAATAGAAATGCGGAAATGCGTAATGAACAATTAGCAAATTTTCAAAATATTAAAAAACAATTAGCAGATATTACTTTACAATTTAAATTAAAAACTAATAATTGTAAAGTGTCAGGTGCGATTTCTGCTAAACAAATCTGTGAATTTTTAGCAAAAAGATATAATATAATTATTGATAAACATAAGTTTATTAAATTTAGCCCTATTCATGAGATTGGAATAACTAACATTACTATTAAGTTAGACATAACAATTACTGCTAATTTAAAGGTGGAAGTAACAGGAGAATAAATTATGAGTGATAATAATCAATATATAAACAATGCCGAAATCAATGTGCTAAGTGCCATGATTCAATCCTCACCTGCTTGCGAGAGCGCATTAAATTCTTTAGAATCAAATGACTTCACTATTAGTGCCAATCAAACTATATTTAAAACTATTACTAATCTTTATCGTAATAATTCAGGAATTGACACAATAACAATTGCTGAAGAATTAGTTAAACAAAATAATTTAGATAAAATTGGTGGTATTCAATATTTGTCTTCATTAGTAGGCCAATATATTACTGATGCCAACTTAAAAGAACATATTAACATTCTAATTGAAAGAACAACAAAACGACAATTAGAAAGTGCTTTAAAAAATATTGGTAAAGAACTACAAGGCGAAAAATCTATTACTGATATTTTAGTTAATGCTGAAGCACAAATTGTGCAAGTAAGTAGTGAGCGTAATAATGAAGAATTATTACCCATTAGTGCTCATATTGATGAAGTTGTGACAAAAATTGAACAATTACAAAAATCAACTGTTAATATTACCGGTGTAAGCTCAGGTATTAACAATTTAGATATTGTTACAAGTGGTTTCCAGAAGGGTGACTTGATTATTTTAGCAGCAAGACCTTCAATGGGTAAAACTGCTTTAGCCCTTAACTTTGCCCTTAATGCTGCCAATGAACAAGAAAATAAAGACGACGCTGTTGTTATATTTTCTTTGGAAATGCCAAAAGACCAATTAATTACAAGAATGATATCTTGTCAAGGTCATTTTGATGCTAATCGTTTACGTAATAAAAGTAAATTTACATCAGCTGATTGAAATAGAATTAGTGCAACAGCTGAACAATTAAAACAAAAAAATATTATTATTGATGATACTCCTGGATTGCGAGTTTTAGAATTACAGACTAAATTACGTAAACTAGCTCGTGAAAATAATATTAAATTAGTTGTTATTGATTATTTGCAACTATTAACGGGACGAGATAGTGAATCACGCCAACAAGAAGTTTCAAATATTTCTCGTAGTTTAAAAATTCTAGCTCGCGAATTAAAAGTCCCTATTATTTGTTTATCACAACTTTCAAGGTTAGTGGAACGAAGAGAAGAAAAGCGCCCGTTAATGTCTGATTTACGTGAATCAGGAGCCATTGAGCAAGACGCTGATATAATTATGTTTTTATATCGTGATGATTATTATAAAGAAAAAAATAGTGAAGAAAGTACTGCTCAAGAAAGTAATGTTGCTGAAATTCTGATTTCTAAACATCGTAATGGTCCAACTGGGAAAGTAGTAACTATTTTTATTCCAAAATGGGGTAAGTTTGAGAATTATACGGGATAGGGGAAGGCTTGTACATAAATTATGAAAAAAATATTAAATATTTTTTTAACTCTATCGTTATTTTCAACATTGTCTTTTAATATTGCAGGGTGTAAAAATACTAATAATACACAATATGATAACGTAAAAGATGCAATATCAAGTTTAGAAAACCAAACATTTCATATTTCTATAAAGAATGTTCAAAAAATTAGTTTTACTGGTAATGATTGAAGAAAAAAAGAACAAATTGGTAATTTTAGAGATGATATTGATACTAAAAAACTCTGAGAAATGATGACTATGAATATTTCTAACTACATGTTAACTCATTTAAAAAATTCTTGCTTATGAACGGAATACTGAGCTAAAGATATTAGTGGAGGATTAAGTTATAACTAAAATACTTTACTTGAAGGTAAAAAAATTGTTTTTTATTTAGAATATGATCATTTTAATAGTGATGAGCAAGGAATACAGGGAGCAACACACTTTATTCTTGATTTTAATGAATCAGATAATGCTATCGGATTTTATCTAAATTATTTTATTGATGAAAATATAAATATTGATGGTATGCAATTTGTTAATTTTGATTATGAACGTTTGTTATATTCTTTAAAAACTTTTAATAGCATAGAAACAATAACTAAGAATATTAATAAAATGACGCATGATAAAATTAAACCTAATTTTAATAATATATCTAAGATAGCTTATATTCATAATAATATTAACTATAATAGTATTTATAATTATTTCTTAAGTTTAGGAAAAGACAACTATCGTAGTGGTACATATAGTTTTACTTTACAGATTTCTTTTTATCACAATGAAATTTTAAGTGAACAAGTTAAAAAAGAAATAGTAAATATAATAATTTTTTAGGTTATTATTTTAATCTTGCCTGCACTTGGGATTATAATTCAGAGATATATCAGGAAATAACATCAGATAATAGATGATAATATTTGATAAAATTAAAATTTTATGAAAAAAGGCATGTTTTCTGACTTTTTACTTTTTTTAAATTATCCATTTAAATAAGAGCACAAACTGTAAATTTTTTTTGCAGGGTTGAATAAAGTTGCAGATAATATAGGGATATATCAATACCTATCTGTTTTTAAATACAAACAGTAGGGCAAAATTTAATCTGTCAATGGCTGTATTAATGGTTCATTGAAAGCAAAAGATGCTTATAACTATAAGTTATAATTCTAACGCATGTCCTGTTCCCTAAGTGTCATCAGAACCACCTATTCCAACGCCACATTCAAATTGATTTAATAATAGCAATAATTTATCATGATTTTTAAATTTATACATTACAAGTGTTGGAATTAGTTTATGTTTAGAGTATTATTTATATGCCAGAAATAAGAAAATTAGTGGAAAGAAAATAAATAAAGTGTGTTAAAATTTTAATGTAAAGGTAAGGGGTAAAAACATGGAATACTATAGTTATGAAGTTTTGAATATTGATAAACTAAAATTTTCTGAAATTGATTTAAACGATATTTTTTTTGATAGTTTAAAAATAGATTACAATGAAGTTGATTTTACTAACTGATTTAAAATGAAGCAAGAAAATAGTGAATTAGTTTTTGTTTATAAAGAAGAAAATACAAGTAAAATTGAAGGTTTTTTATATCTTAAAGTTGAGGATATAAATGAAAATTATCATGATTCAATTATTCCTAATTTTGCTCCTAAAAAAAGATTAAAAATAGGTACTTTTAAAATTACAAAAAATGGGTATAAAATGGGAGAAAGATTTTTAAAAATCATATTTGATAATGCTAAATTAAATTTAGTAGAAGAAGTTTATGTAACAATTATTGAAAATAATAATGAAAAACAAATACTAGTGAAATTATTAAAGGAGTACGGTTTTGAAAAATGAGGTATTAAAAATGAATATGAAAATGTTTATGTAAAAAAAAATGAACTGAGATTTTAATAAAGATATTCAAAAAAATTTTCCTTCAATTAACTTAGAACAAGCACAATACTTTTTATTACCAATAAAACCTGAATATCATACCAAACTTTTGCCTGATTGCATTCTCAAAACTGAATCACCTAAAGATTATAAAAAAAAATTTACCTTGAATGAATGCAATAAAAAAGTTTTATATTGGTGATAATTTATGACAATCAAATCCTAAAAAAGGTGATATTATAATTTTTTATTTTTTATCGAACTACTGACAGTGACTCCTTACCAGCAAAATATCGAAGTGTATTTACGGGGTTAGGTATCATTTTATCTAAAGAAAAAAAATAATAGTAATGATTTAGAGAAAAAATTAAGCAGAAGCGCGCTTAGTAAAGATGATATAAAAAATTTTAAAAAACGACCAACTTTACAATTTTTAAGAAGCAATGGTTTATTTAATGGCCCAAAAGAATGAGGTCCAAGAGGTTTATATTCTATAAATCAAGACATATTTTTAAAAATACTTAATGAAGCTAAATTTGATATAATGAAATTTTATAATTAAAGGAGAAATCATGCAAAATGCTATTTTATTATCAATACATCCAAAACATGTTGAAAAAATTATTTCTGGTGAAAAAAATTTGAATTCAGAAAAGTATTAACAAAAAAATTTCAACCAAAAAAACTTTTTATTTATTCGACAGCGCCAATTTCAAAAATAATTGCTGAAGCAGAAATTGAAGAAATACTTATTGATACTCCAGAAAATATTTGAGAAAAAACTAAAATTTATTCTGGAATAGATTTTGATTTTTTTTGAGAATATTATAACAACAAAACGACAGCCATTGCATATAAACTTAAAAATATTAAAAAATATGATAAACCATTGGAATTATCAGTATTAGGATTAAAAACAGCTCCACAATCATTTACTTATATTAAAAATTAATCAAGACAAAAATAGTGGTAAACATTATCCCAAGTCTAAAAATAAAAATTAACAGTAAAGATTTTGAAAATTTTGTTATATATCAAAGATTTCTTTAAATTATAATATAAAATCATTAATTAGTATTATTTGGTAATTTTATCAAATTTCTAAGAATAACTGCTGTCATATTATATCCACTCATGACATGCTTTATAACCTTTTAATTATTATAAATAATTTTTTATATATAATTTTACATGAGAGTTTTTTTGAAGAGTCAACTGAAGAATATTTGAAAAAATTGATTTAGTTTTATTGGTATTTTTATATTAGTATTTTTAACTAGTGGTTCATTAAGTGCTGGTAGTAATACTAATAATATTTACAAAAATCTTGATAAAAGCTTAATTTTTCCATACAAAGTATCATATAGTTTTAATGAAAATGGCATGAAAAATATTTCTAAACATTTTTTTGGTGGGAAAAAATTAACTTATGAAGAAGAAAGCAAAATTAGAAATAATCAAATTTTAGAACCTACTGATAATAATGCTAAAATGGAAATAGAAAAATGGAATTATAATTTCAAGGCTTGAACTTTGCAACAAATTTTAATCAAAGAAGGTTTAAATAATCAACTGGCAGTTGATTATCAAATTAATAAAGTTATGATACAAAGTGGTTTTAATGATAATAATTGAACTATTAATCAAGGAAAATATAATTTAAAAATAATAATTATATAGTGTTAACACAAGGTAGAGAACCAGAGAATGACCAAGAAGTAGTTACTAGTATTGATCTTAAAAATGTTGATAATCCTGATTTTCAAATAAATAATACTATTAAAATTGGTATTAAAAACTATAAAATTGTTGGTCGTGGTTATAACTTTATGAGTTATATTGATTATTACTATCAAGATAATATTATATGATTAAATAATTCTGCCACTAATGATTTTTGATTAAATGGTTCACTTGATGATAATCGTGATTGTGATTACTATCTTAACCTTGATTATAACCAAATGTGAAAATTTAACTATAACTACTCAACAAAGTTTTTTTATAGTTCTTATCTTTATCCTAATTTTAATGAAACTAAAAAAATTTTACAAGAAAATATTAAACTAACTTTAATTAAAGTGGAAATATTAATTTTTAATATTTTTGGTTTTTTAGTGTTAATTGCTAGCTTGTTTATTATTTTATTATTTTTAAAAAAAGAAATTAATCAACAACGAGTATCTTTAGGTATCTTAATGAATTTAGGAACAAGTAGAAAGACATTATCTTTTTTAATTGCTTTTGCTTATGTTACTTTACTAGTTTTATCAGTTACAATTGGTTATGCTAGTGCTTTTGGATTACAATATTATTTAACAAAAACTATTAGTAAAGTTATTTTTTTCCCGTTTCCTTTATTAACATTTAATATTACATCAACATTAATTAGTTTATTAGTATTCCCTGCCATTTTTATTATTTGTTTAACTTTAATAATATATTTTTTTACTTAATAAACCAATTTTAAGTTTGATTAATAACCAAGTTAATTCTAAAATTAGCAAGAGTAAAAAACATTCTAAACATAAGTTTATTAATAATATTAACTGTCGTTTAGGTTTGGCATTTGCTAAAAGTAATAATAAAAAAATTATTAGTACTGTTAATATCTTTTTCCTTAATATTTTAACAGTTTTATTTTTATTAAATTTTGTTAATATTTTTAATTATTCCACTATTCATTCACTTACAAAATATGAAAATCAAGTAACGAGAGTATTTAATAATCAAAGCGTAACTAATTATGCGAAAAGTCCTCTTAATGTTATGATGGATGCTATGAGAAAAAAAGAAGATTTTGATATTAGTAATTTACCAGCTAAGGTTAAGTCTAAGATTGTGTGTAAATTTATGATGAAAGAAAAATTTAACTTTTAATGATTTAAATTGATTATTAACAATTATTAAACATAATATTTGATGAGATGCAACTGATTATTTTGATGATATTTTTGGAGTCTTAATTTTTAGTAGTGATGATACTAAAATTAGAAATGAATATTTATGTAAATTAATTAATGATGAAAATGATTGAATTAAAAGAATTGCTATTCAGTCACAATTAATGTTTAAAACAAAAACTGATATTGATTTACTTTTTACATTAATTAAACCATTGTTATTAACAAATAATTTTTATTTAATTCGTAGTATTGGATGAGCATTACGAAATGCAGCACGTGTTAATCCAACAAAAATTTACCAGTTTGTTAAAGAAAATAATGTTAGTAAAAAAATAATTAACGTTATTAATGAACACTAATTAATAATTGTAGTATAGTAATTAAATGAAAACAAAATAATTTGTCTCAGCACTAAAAATTTCCTAATTTTTATGTTAAAATGATAAAGGTTTTATTACAAAAAGTAATAAATATTATTAGAAAGTAATACAGAAAATAAATGGTGATTTAATCTATGTGAGACCGTAAAATTTTACGAAAAATTAATAAACAAGTAAAAGCTATTGTTGTTCTTGATGAAACTATGCGTAAACTTAGTGATGAAGAATTATCTAATAAAACTGTTGTTTTTAAAACACGACTAGCAGAAGGAGAAACACTAGAGGATATTTTAGTAGAAGCTTTTGCTACAATTAGAGAAGTTGCACGAAGAGTTAGTGGTATGCATCCCTATCCGGTTCAGTTAATTGGTGGAATTGTTTTACACAACGGTGATGTTGCAGAAATGAGAACTGGTGAAGGTAAAACCTTAACTGCAGTTATGCCTATTTACTTAAATGCCTTAAGTGGTAAAGGTGTTCATGTTATTACCGTTAATGAATATCTAGCTGCCAGAGATGCAGAACTAAACCGACCAATTTTAGAATTTTTAGGCATTACTATTGGTGTTAGTTTGCGTGATAATAATCCTCAACAAAAACGTGATGCATATTTACAAGATGTAACTTATACAACTAACTCTGAGTTAGGATTTGATTATTTACGTGATAATATGGCTAGAAATTTTAATGATAAAGTACAACGTCAACTTAATTTTGCGATTATTGATGAAGCTGACTCGGTGTTAATCGATGAATCAAGAACTCCATTGATTATTTCTGGAGGCGCAAAAAATAGAACGCCTTTATATCAAGCAACAGATGTCTTTGCTAAAACATTAATTCCTGATGACTATAAAATTGATTGAGAATCACGTCAAATTGCTCTAACAACTAGTGGTGTTAATAAAGCACAAAAATCTTTTAACTTAAAAAACCTATTTGACATTGATAGTTCTGAATTATTTCACCATATTCAAAATGCATTACGTGCTAATCACGTCTTTAAACTGGATGTTGAGTATGTTGTTAAAGATGGCGAAATTGTTTTAGTTGATCAATTTACTGGTCGTTTAATGCCAGGACGTGTCTACAGTGATGGGCTACACCAAGCGTTACAGGCAAAAGAACATGTTACCATTCAACAAGAAACAACTACTGTTGCTACTATTACATATCAAAACTTCTTTCGTTTATATAATAAATTAAGTGGGATGACAGGAACTGCTAAAACTGAAGAAGAAGAATTTGTCAAAATCTATAACATGCGTGTAATTAGAATACCAACTAATAAACCGATTATTCGTGAAGATAAGCCTGACCATGTCTTTGCTACATTAAATGCTAAATTTAAAGCATTAATTGCTGAAGTTAAAGAACGTCATGAAAAAGGACAACCAATTTTAATTGGTACTGCTAATGTTGATGTTTCAGAACGAATTGCCAACATGTTAGAAGCACAAGGAATTAAACATGAAATCTTAAACGCCAAAAACCATGCCCGTGAAGCTGAGATTATTGGTCGTGCTGGTGAAAAAGGTTCTATTACCCTAGCTACTAATATGGCAGGACGTGGAACAGATATTAAACTTGGTGAGGGAGTAATTGAAGTTGGTGGACTTGCAGTTTTAGGAACAGAACGAAATGAAGCAAGAAGAATTGATAGTCAATTACGAGGACGTGCTGGAAGACAAGGTGACCCTGGATTTTCACGTTTCTATGTTTCAATCGAAGATGATTTAATGTTACGTTTTGGTGGTGAGAAATTAAAAAAAGTTTTTGCCAGTTTAGGTGAGGATTTTATTAAATCCAAAATGTTAACACGTTCTATCACGAGAGCACAACAAAAAATTGAAGGTTTAAACTTTGATGCTCGTAAAAACTTGTTAGATTATGATAATGTTATTGCCCAACATCGTGAAGCAACATATCATCAACGTGATAATATTTTACTTTCTGAGATTCTTTTAGATTTAATTAAAAGTATGCATAGAACAGTAGCCAGAGATTTGTTAAATATTTTTAATAAAAAAGTTGGTAAAGAACAGTTTGTTGATTACGAACAGTTAGTTAAAGGAATTGAAAAACGCATTATTAAACCTGATGATTTAAAAATTGATGAATTAAAACGCATGAGTTATGAAGACGTTATTGATTTAATAAGAGATAAATCTAATACCTTTTATCTTGAAAAACGAGAAAAATTAAATCCAGTAATTATTAGACAAATTGAACATAATGCTATCCTTCAAACTTTTGATCAATATTGAACTGATCATATTGATAGTTTAAGTAAACTACGTGCAGGAATTCACTTACGTGGTTATGCCCAATTAAACCCATTACAAGCTTATATTGAAGAAGCATCAAAATTATTTAATCGTATGAAAGTTAATGTTGCTCATCAAGTTATTATTATGTTACATAGTATTGACCCAGACCAACAACAAATTCGCGGTGGTCAACATGTGCTTGATACAGTACTTGCTGCTAATGTTGAAACAAAAACAAAAATTGGATAATATAATTCTTACCTTCATAATTATGAAGGTTTTTTGTAGATAAAAAAACTTATTTAAATAATATTATTACTCATAGTTGTGATATTTGTCATAAACAATCTTCAGTTGCTAATAGAACTTGTAATAAATGTTTTTATAAATTAATGGGTGAAAATAATGAAATGTAATATTCATAATGAA
>NZ_JAQYTS010000016.1 GCF_030913225.1 Spiroplasma sp. AdecLV25b | reverse complement strand
AGTAGACAAACCACATTGAGCATTTAATTTTGAACAATATACTCCTGCTACTTTATTACCTAAAAAATATGCAGATGATAAATTACAAGATAAAACTGATAATGTATTAATAACAACAGATAAAACTATTACTGGTGCTATATTTGCAAGATATCTTGATAAAGTAGGAACTAAATTAGATTTTCAAGTACAAAGTACACTCTAAAATTACTTTTAAACTTTATGATATGGACAAACAACGTTTAGTAAGAGAACAAGAGTCACTTAACAAAAACACTAATTATGCTATTGGGCTTGAATTAAACGGTATATATGTTAATACAATATTTAAAGTTGGTCAAAGAACTGATCCAATTACAAATAAATAAAATTTTCATTATTAATAAGCGCTTACCACTTAATTACTACTACTTTAATTAAAAAATTTACATATAAAATCTATATTTTATAACAAATATTTATGATTTTAGTTATAATATACCTAGTCATTATTCAATATATGAAAAACGAAGTAGAAGGAGTGATTTTATAATGGCAACAAAAATTGCAATTAATGGTTTTGGTCGTATCGGTCGTCTTGCCTTTCGTCAATTATTTGATAAAAAAGACACTGAAATCATAGCTATTAATGATTTAGGAAACGTGAAAGCTCTAGCGTACTTATTACAATACGACTCAGCTCACGGAACATGAAAACATGGAAAAATTAAATTTGATGAAACTAAAAATACGATTATTGTTGATGGTAAAACGATTAAAGTTTGTCAAGAAAGAGACCCAAAAGCACTACCATGAAAAGAAAATAATATTGATTTAGTTATTGAAGCAACAGGACGTTTTGCTACTAAAGACTTAGCACAAGCTCATATTGATGCAGGAGCTAAAAAATGTGTTATTTCAGCACCTGCTAAAGGTGATTTAAAAACTATTGTTTACAATGTTAACCATGATATTTTAAAAGCAGGGGATAACATTATTTCTGGTGCTTCATGTACAACTAACTGTCTTGCTCCTGTTGTAAATACTTTAGAAAAAGAGTTCGGCCTTGTTAAAGGATGAATGACAACTGTTCACGCTGCTACTAATGACCAGCGTTTATTAGACTTAGAACACTCAGACTTCAGAAGAGGTCGTAGTGCTCTATCTAATATTGTCCCTGCTAGTACAGGGGCTGCTGCTGCGATTGGTTTAGTTATTCCTTCAGTTAATGGAAAACTAGATGGTTCAGCTATGCGTGTTCCTATCATTACTGGTTCAATTGTTGACTTAACTGTTGAATTAAAGAAAAATGTTACAGTTGATGAAGTTAATAAAGCTATGAAAAAACATAGTAATGAATCTTTTGGTTACAATGAAGACCAAATCGTTTCAACTGATATTATTGGTTCAAGTTTTGGTTCAATCTTCGATGCTACTTTAACTAAAGTAGTTGAAGTTGATGGAAAACAAATTGTTAAAGTATTTGCTTGATATGACAATGAAATGTCATACGTATCACAATTAGTAAGAACAGTATTACATTTAGCAAAGCTTAAGTAATTTTATCAATAGTTTAATTGCTAAAATTAAACTTCATAAAAATGCATCTTTACTAATTAATAAGATGCATTTTTATTACTGTTAGTGTATTTTTTTACAAAAAGTAATAAAATATCTTAATAAGGAAAAACAAAAAAGGAGATGAAATTATGAATAAAAAAACTTTAAAAAATCTTGATTTTAAAAATAAAAAGGTACTTGTTCGTTTTGATTTTAACGTACCATTAGATAATGGAAAAATTACTGATGACACTAGAATCAATGCTGCAATCGAAACTATTAAATACCTGCAACAACAAGATGCTAAAATCATTATGTTATCACATCTAGGACGTGTAAAAACTGAAAAAGATAAAGCTAAAAATACATTAGCACCTGTTGCTAAACGCTTAGGTGAAGTGCTAAATGAAAAAGTGGTGTTTATTAACGAAACTCGTGGCGAAAAATTAGAAACTGCTATCAATGCCTTACAACCTAAACAGTTACTACTAATTGAAAATACTCGTTTTGAAGATTTAAATGGTAACAAAGAGTCTGGTAATGATAAAGAATTAGGAACATATTGAGCTCACCTAGGTGAAGTTTTTGTAAATGATGCTTTTGGTACTGCTCATCGTGCTCATGCTTCTAACGTTGGAATTGCTGCTAACATCAAGCAAAGTTGCGTTGGTTTACTAATTGAAAAAGAATTAACAATGCTAAACAAAATTACTATGCAACCTGAGCACCCATTTGTTGCTGTGATTGGAGGGGCCAAAGTATCAGATAAAATTGATGTTATTAAACAATTATTAACTAAAGCTGATAAAGTGCTTGTTGGTGGTGGTATGGCTTATACCTTCATGAAAGCTTTAGGATTTGAAATTGGTGATTCATTACTAGAAAAAGACAAAATTGATGTTGCTAAAGAAATTATGGTATTAGGAAAAGGGAAATTAATATTACCTGTTGATTTTGTTATGGCTAAACAATTCAAAGATATTAAAGGTGAAGTAACTACCGACCAAAATATTAAAATTGGTTTTGAAGGAATGGACATTGGTCCTAAAACTTTAGAATTATTTCAAAATAGTTTAAATGGTGCCAAAACTGTATTTTGAAATGGACCACTTAGTGTTTTTGAAATGAGTAATTTTGTTAAAGGAACGAAAGACATTTGTGAAACCATTGCCAACTTAGAAAATGCCTTCACTTTAATTGGTGGTGGGGATAGTGCTGCTGCTGCTGTTAAATTTGGTTATGAATCTAAATTCAGCCATATTTCAACTGGTGGGGGAGCTTCTTTAGAATACTTAGAAGGTAAAAAATTACCTGGCATTGAAGCTATAGAAAACAAGTAATTTTTAATATGTTACAATATGATGAAACAGTTATGATTTTTGTGACCATTAGTCTTTTCTTAGTTACCGTGATTCTTATATGTCAATTAATACAACTTTGCTTTTGACTAATTATTAAATTAAAAACTAAAAACAAAAATAATCTTAAACCTTATTATCAAGAGTTACTAGCAAGTAAAGATCTTAGTTGTCAAGTTGTAAAAAAGAAATTTATTATCAAATACTTTAATTACAATGTTAAAACTAATGTTCTAAAATTAAAGACTAATGATTTCAATGAAACTACAACTTGAAACAAATATCAAACACTATGCAGTGTTTTATGTATAAAATGAAAAAATAAATATCAACCACGAAAAAATCTAAGTTTGCCAATTATTAACTTATGTTTACTAATTGGGATTATTAATACAATTATTTGCACATTATTGTTTTATATTCCAATTTGAACTAACACTAGTAGTGATATTAATCAAGAAGTATTAGCTATTTTTAGTTTTGCTGGATTAATTATCATTACGTTAAGTTGATTATTCTGAACTATGTTTTATGAAAAAATGCGCAAAGAAATTATGAATTTAACTTCTGGTTTAGAGGACCATGAAGTGAAAATTATTAAATATATCACTTTGTTTAAATCATGTTTTCCATTTGCTGATTTGATGTTTTAAATATTAAAAATCTGTTGTCTATTTAGACAACAGATTTTTTTATTACTTTAGTGATATATTTAATAATTTTTATTAGATATTGTTGAACTTCTGCTACATTGATAATGCGTTTTGGTTATTTTGGAAACTATCAGTGCTTTCTGAATCATTAATTATATTTTCATCATTACAATTATTTGCAATTGTTGAAGTTCAGCCTATAGTTCTTTTTATAGCAGAACTTACTGCTGTTACTGGTACTAACAAAAGATTTTTAATAGCATACATATCACTATCCTTTGCTGTTCATATCTTATAAATACTAACACCAGCAACAGTGGCAACAAGAACTGATAGCCCTATTTTAATACTAATAGGTTGTGAAATTTGATTATATGTGATATTTTTTCCTCTTCAATTAAACTTTGCAATTAAAAACAAAAAATACCCTTCAATGGTACTATAACCTTGAAAAGTATTTTTAACTAATATTTAATTACACTTATATAATACAACTTAATTGCTATAATTACAATACAATTCTCTTACTTATTAGTAATAACAGTCCCTACTTGTTGCAATAACGCTTTTTTTGCTTGATTTAAATTAGCAATTATTGCCACATTATTAGGTTTTGCTTTAACAAAAGCCATGGCTGCTTGAACTTTTGGTAACATACTACCAAGAGCAAATTGTTGCTCATCAATATATGTTTGAGCATCATGTAATGACAAACTGTTTAATTTCTTTTCATTTGGTTTACCAAAATTTACACAAACATTATCAACTGCTGTTAAAATTATTAACTTCTGAGCATTAACTTCATTAGCTAACAAGGCACTAGCAAAATCTTTATCAATGACGCCATCAATCCCACTAAATCCATCTTTAGTCTCAATAACAGGAATTCCACCACCCCCAGCAGTAATAACAATATGGCCTTGCTTAATTAAATCTTTAATAATATCTTTTTCAACAATAGCTTTTGGTTTTGGTGAAGCAATTACTCGTCTTCAACCACGATTAGCATCTGACTTAACAGTAAATCCATATTTAATTGCTAATTGTTTTGCTTCTTGCTCATTATAAAAACTACCAATCGGTTTTGTGGGATTACTAAAAGCACTATCATGCTTATCAACCATCACTTGCGTAATAACGGTTACTACTTTTTTGTTAATCTTGCGTTTTTGTAATTCATTACCAATGGCATTTTGTAAATGATAACCGATATATGCCTGACTCATCGCACCACATTCAGGAAATGGCATTACTGGACTTTTACTATCACTTTGATGGGCAATCTCAAAACTATTATTAATCATTCCCACTTGTGGACCATTACCATGGACAACTACTAGCTCGTTACCAACACTAATAATATCTACTAACATTTGTGCTGTATTTTTAACAATTACTTTTTGTTCACTAGGGTTATTACCAAGTGCGTTACCTCCTAATGCAACAACAATTAATGACATATTCTATTTCTTCCTTTCTTTAACAAATTTAAAATCAACTACCACCAGGACTAATCGGCAATAAACTTCCTAAGCTTAATAATACCATTGATAAACCAACTAAGCCCACAACAAATGGTCATGCTACTTTTAAATATTTATTTAATGGTACTTTACTAATACTCAAGGCTGCCATTAAAATAAAACTAGTAGGACTAAACAAGTTAACAATCCCATTAGCAAATGAAAATGTGGTAATAGTTCCTGAAAACAAACCAGGATGAATTAATTCTGCTGTTGGTCCTAAAATTGGCATAACGGCAGCGGCAAATCCTGAAGTTGACGGAATGATTATGGAAATAATTAAGAAAAAACAAAATCCCACAATCACAAATCCTGTTGTTCCTAATGATTTTAAAGGAACTGCTAACGCTTGTACTAACTTATATTGCATGCCAGAATGTTCCATAATTCAACCAATTCCCGCAGCTGTCGCAATTACCAAACAAACTGATAAAATATCACTGCTCCCTGCCACAAAAATTTTAACAAATTGTTCTTCACCATTACGTTCAATAAAACCAATAATAATACTAGCAACTAAGAAAATAGCTGCTACTGCTAATAAACTAAAATTACCAAAAGCATCATAAAATGAAGCAATGTATGGGGCATGCATTTGAATTCACTCATTACTTGTCACAGCACCATTTAGTCCAAAAGCATTTCATGAAATTAAAGAACAAATCATTAGTAAAAATGCTAAACTGAAAATTACTAAAATTATTTTTCGTTTTTTAGTAAATTCTGGTAATGCTTCAGGCATTCCAAAATCTTTAAGATACATTTCACGACTAGCAAATAATGATGATTTATTAGGAGTTTTTTTAATTCTAAGCGCATATCACATCACAAATAAAATCGCAATAACAGTAAAATTACAAACGCAACTAAACGAAAAACAATACCTGAAGAATCACTAAGACCATAATTTGTAGTATCACTTTCATTAAACGACACACCAATAACAAAGGGATTAAGAATGGAACCAAGACATCCAATCCCTGCACCAATTAGAATCGTCATTAATGATGTAATAACATCAAATCCAGCAGCCAACATAACCGGAATTAAAACTGGATATAAAGCAATAGTTTCCTCGCCCATGCCATAAGTCGTACCACCAATCGCAAAAAATGTCATTAAAATCGGAATAATTCAAATTTCACGACCTTTGATTTTTAAAATTAAACGACCAATGCCAGCATCTAAAGCTTGTGATTTAATGACAATATTTAAAAAACCACCAAGCACCAAAATAAAGACTATGATATCTAACTTGTTGCCAAAACCTTTTAATGGTGCTAAAAATAAATCAAAGAAACCCGCTGGTCGTCCTTTAAATGTTTGTCCATTAACAATATAATCACCAGTAGTACCGGGAATTCAAGAAATTAAAATCACAACAAAAATTAAACAAAACAAAATAGTTAAAGCCGAAGGTAATTTAAAACTTTTTTTTCGCTCTTTTTTGAAATTAAACATAAGTGGCAATCTCCCTTACTTTAAAGTTGCTAGCATCACAGCTTTAATAGTATGTAAACGATTTTCAGCTTCTTGAAAAGCTTTGCAATAGTCAGATTGAAATACTTCATCGTTAACCTCTAGTTCTCCTGTACCACCAAATTGCTTAATAATATCCTGAGCAGTTTTGGTATTCCCATCATGGAAACTTGGTAAACAATGTAAAAAAATAACATCTGGTTTAGCAATTTTAATTTTAGCCATATTGACTTGATAAGGAGTTAAATCTTTAATTCTTTGTTTTCAAACAGTTTTGTCTTCTCCCATGGATACTCACACATCAGTAGCAATAACATCGGCATCAATACTAGCTGTTTGATAATCTTGTGTTAAAGTAATTGAACCACCATGTATTTTAGCAATGTCTTGACATTGTTGTAATAATTGACTATCGGGAAATAAATCTTTAGTAGTACAAATTACTAAATCCATTCCTAATTTAGCGCTAATAATCATATAACTATTAGCCATATTAAAACGGGCATCACCAAAATAAACGAATTTAATACCTTTTATATTTTTCTTTTTCTTAAATTCTTGCATGGTCAAAACATCAGCTAACATTTGGGTTGGGTGATATAAATCAGTTAATCCATTTCAAACAGGAACACCAGCATTTTTTGCTAAATTTTCAACATCAGTTTGTTTAAATCCACGAAATTGAATGCCATTATAAATCCGACCTAATACTTTGGCAGTATCAACAATCGATTCTTTAACCCCCATTTGACTACCAGTAGGTCCAAAATAAGTACAATGCATTCCTAAATCATAAGCAGCAACTTCAAACGCACTTCTCGTTCTTGTTGAATCTTTTTCGAATAATAATGCAACGCTGTAGCCTTTTAATGGTTGTTTTTCGGTTCTTTGTTGTTTTTCTAATTTACACTTTGCTGATAAGTCTAATAAATAATAAATTTCTTCTGGTGTGAAATCTAATAGTGTTAAAAAACTTCTTCCTTTTAAACTAATATTCATGATGCTTTAATTCCTTTCAATCTTTAAATATTTTCGCGAATAATAGGCATTGACATAAAACGTGGACCACCACGACCACGTGATAGTTCAGCACTAGCAATTTGATAAACTTTAATACCCTGTTCTTTTAATTTTTCAACAGTGATATGATTACGACCATAGGCAATCACAACACCTGGCGCAATCGTTAACACATTGTTACCATCATTTCATTGTTCACGTGCTTGGTCAATTGGATCTTCACCACCACATTTAATGAAAGTAACTGGTTTACCAATAATGGTACTTAAATAATCGTTTAATGTTTCTTTAATTTCTTGATTTCCGTTTTTAGTTATTTCTCAAATTTTAAACTGATCATTAGTTTCAAAGATTAAAGCATGAGCAATAAATTTATCATAATCAATATTAGTAAAAACCGTATCTAAATGTATAAAAGCACGGTTTTTAGTTTTTAAATCTAAAACAATAACTTTTTCAAACTGATTGCTGCCATCATTAATAAGTCTGGTTGCACATTTTTTAATGGCATTCATAGTTGTTCGTTGTGAAACACCCATAATCACATGTTTATCATTTAAAACTAAAATATCACCACCTTCAACGCAGTCTTTTTCTGAACGGTTATATCAAAAATTAACTTGGTCTTTAAAACGAAGGTGGTGATTTAATACTAAATCAATAAATAAAGTTTCTCTACGTCGTGTTTCACTAAACATGTGATTGATAGTGGCGCCATTGCCAATACTAGCAAATGGATCACGCTGAAATAATAAGTTTGGTAGTGGATCAACAATTAATGGGTATTTATCATTATCATGAATTTCTAATTCAAATTTAGTAACACCAGCAATCATTTTATCAATTAGTTGCTGATGATTTAATGGGTTTAGGTATTGTTGTAATTTATTAAGATACTGTGGTTTGCAACCTGATTCTTTTAAAAATTGATTTATTAAATTAGTGCGTAATTTTTCATCAAGAGCAATAGTTTCAGCAGCTAGTTTTTCAATATATAGTACTTCAACACCGTTACTTGTTAAAATTTCAGCAAATTGATCATGTTCAGTTTGGGCAACAAATAAATCGGGGGTGTCATCAAATAATAATCTTTCTAATAAGTCCGGAGTTAAATTGGATAATTCTTCACCTGGACGATGTAGTAATACGGTTCTTAGTTTACCAATTTCTGAGTAAACATTAATAGCATTTTTATTATTCATGTTAAACTTCTCTCCTTACTAAATCTAGTTTTCTACAACATATTAATAAAAATTCATTTTTTCTCCCTTCATACTATCATTTAAAACCTTTATATGTTGATTTTCAAGTATTATGCATATTTTTTTCCAAAAAAAGGAATTAAAGGACTTATCTTAAATTTATTGGGTACGTAAAAAGCACTAAAACATGCTTTAATTTAAATAAAGCGAAAAAACCTAAATTAATTGTAAAGTAAAATTTCAACTCAATTAATCATTTCTTGTAAAGTTAAGTTGTTAAATCTTTTTCAATGGTGCTAGTAATATTTTTTAAAGTATTGTTAAGTTTATTACTAATATTTAAATTTTTAAAATTGCTACGTAGTTATAGCAATTAATAATTTTTTTTAATATTAATATCATTTATAATGGTTTTTTAAATCTGTTGCTTATTATCATTGTCAAGAAACTAAAAATAATGCACAAAACTGCAATAATAATTAAAACAACACCAAACTTATTTTTACCCATACTGCAAGTAAGAACAAAACCACCCAAAACAAACATCCCAAAACCAATAAAAATTAAAAATAATTCATCCTTTACTAATTAAAAATCTTTTGATTGGCGAATTCAAATTACGGTTGGGAAATTTATGAAATCATTTTTAATAATATTAATCGTAGTTGGATTAACTTTTACTATTTTATCTCAAATATCACTCATATAATTTCCTTTATTTTCCATTTTCACAATATTACTTATTTTTTGAATTTATATCATAAACTAATTTGTACAATAAACCAGTATCAAACTTTGTATTTTTAAAAATAGCATTCATGGTCGCTGTAGGATTTGATGATGGAGTACCACATGCAATTATTGGTAACACAGATAATCCAGTAAAATTAATCGCAGTTAACATTTTTAATATTCTTTTCATAACTATTCCCCCTCTTTAATTATTAATTTTATCATCTAAATTATACATGATAATTAATTTTGAAAGTATTTAAAACATATTATTAGTTTGAATATAGAAATAAAATAAAGTTTATTAAGCACTAAAAAAGTAAGTATTTTTATTGATACTTACTTTTTTAATTTTATTTTGATTATTTTTTTTCGCTTTGTATATACATCATAATACGGAATATTAATTGTAATACTTCGTATATTGTTCTAATTAAATAATAAATAAATTTAATTTGGAAAATTCAACCAATAGCACGAATTTCTTTTTCATTTAGAATTCCTACTAGATTGGTGCAAATTTCTTTACGCGATTTAGCATAGAAAACTAATTGCATACTAGCATAAACAATTAAAAAAATACTTCCTAAAATTGATAAAACAATTGATAAGGTGTTAGCGTCACTTGCTGATAAAGTAATTCATGAATTAATCGGTGAAATCGCAAATAATAACGCTAACACAATAGGAATTAAAATAAAGAATAACGTTAACTTACGAGAAAAATCTCATCAAAAAGTATTAAAACGACTACTCTTAGAACTACTTACTGCTCAACTACTCTCCATAGCCATAGCTAATGAGTAAATTGAACGACGATGATAAGTTCAAGGTAGTAATCGTAAAGTAAAATGACCGTTATTAATTAAATATGGTCGTAAATAAAAGAACCTTGGTTCAACAGTGACACCATTAACATTACCAAATCCTTTAAACTTAATTCTTGGAGCATTAATACCATACTTTTGTATATAAGTTTTAGCTAAATCACCACCACTTAAATTAGCACTATTTTCACGATGAAATCATGAATATTTAATTCATGTAATAAATCAAATCATAGTTACTATAAATAAAATAGCACCAACAGTAGCTAGCATACAAGCAACAACAATTAAACTAACTGATCATGTTGATGGATTACCAGGGTCAACAGCACCTAAAAATGAATAATTCATAATTTTATTCCTTTCTAAAAACTTTATTTTATAACATTGTAACATACAATGTGCTATTCAACAACAAATAAAAAATTATAAATTTCTTGTTCACCATTCACAAATTCATATTCAATATTATAATCTTCATCTAAAATCTTAGTTACATAATTTACTTGTTCTTTAGAAGCGTCCTTACCTTTAAAAATAGTAATAATTTCAGCACCAGTTCAAATTAATTTACTAAATAAACCACGAATGGTAGACAATATGTCTTTATTAGAACTAATAATTTTTACTTTAGTATCTTTACGATTATTAACAGCGCCAAAGAAATGACTCTTTTCAATCGTTACACCATCAATTTCAACATCACGATCAGCAACAGTAATGTAACCAAATGCTACATTTTTTTTAATCTCATTTCACATATTATTGTAATTATCTTTAGGATTATCTTCACGATTAAAATTTAAAGCAGCACGCATACCATGGGCAATGTTTTTAGCTGGTAAAACAAAAACTTTTGACTTTTTTTCCAATTTTTTAGCTTGTTCAGCAGTTAAGAATAAATTACCATCATTAGGCAAAATAAAGACAGTTTTAGCATCAACTGCTTCAATAGCTTTTAAGAAATCATCAGTTGAGGGATTGACACGTGATGAATATGTAATAATATGGTCAACATTTAATTGTTCTTTAAAAAAGACTTCTACACCTTTACCATTAACTGCAGCAATTAAAGCAAAATCACGAACTAATTTACGAATTGGCTTAATAGTTTGCGTATGGGCTTTAGCTTGTTCAGTCATGTTTTCAATTTTTACTTTTAAAATTTCACCAAATTTTTGAAAGTAATTTAAAATTTGACCAGGTTTCAAAGTATGAACGTGAACTTTAAGTAAGTCCTCGTCATCTACAACAACAATTGATTGACCATCCATTGTTTCTAAATCATTGCGAGTTTTATTTAAGTTAAAATCTGACTTGTTAGTTTTACTTAATTTAACAATTACTTCTGTACAATATCCAAAGTCTTCTTGATTTAATGACATTTCTAATTTAGTGCCATCTTGAGTTAGTCTTTTCTTTGGCATAATAGGTTTACCATTCTTTAAACCATAAACCATGCCTTCAACAATGTATACTAAACCAGCACCCCCTGAATCTACAACACCAACCTTTTTTAAGATTGGTAATAAGTCAGGAGTTCTTTTTAGTGACTCGCTCATACCTTCTAATAACTTTTCAAAAATAAAAAGTGCACTTTTGTTTTTATCAATATTCTCGCTAATGAAATTAGCACCTTCTCTGACAACCGTTAAAATAGTCCCTTCTACGGGTTTCATAACTGCGCGATATGCATATTCTTGAGCGCTCTTTCAAGATTTAATTAAATATTCATTATCAATCATATTATCTTTATTTTCTTTTGCTATTAACACTTGAAAAAAACCACGAAAAATTTGTGACAAAATAACACCAGAATTACCACGAGCGCCCATAATTAAACCACGTGAAAAAGTAGTACCTAGCTCTTTTAATGTTTCATAATCTTTGCCATTTAATTCTTTAATACCATTCATCATAGTTAAATTCATATTAGTTCCTGTATCACCATCGGGCACTGGAAAAACATTTAATTTATCAACTTCAAAGTGATGATTATAAAGATTATTAGCTCCGCTAATAAGCATAACTTTTAAGGTTTTAATATTCATTTTTTTCATTTAAATCCACCTAATATTTTCTTATTCTTCAATTAAATCACAAGCAACAATATTTAATCTCACGTTATCTTGGTGTTTAATTATTTTTTCTACAACATACGTTAAATTTCTTTGTGCTACCTTCATGACGGTTCAAATATTACTATTAGCAAAGCAAATAATATTAATATCAATACTTCATCCTAAGTCATCTTTAGACACAGTAATTCCCTTAATACCATCTGATTCATAAATACTAGCAACACCTGGCACAGATTTAATGTTATCATATAATGCCTTTTCAATAATCCTCATAACATCTGTAACTGTTTCCACATGCTCACCCCTTAAAGTTAAACTTAAAATTAATCCTTGCAATTTTAAAGTCTCTTAAATTATACCTAATATAATAATACAAGACAATAAATAATAATTTTTGCTCGCTAAAAACAGATAAAACGATTTAACATCGCAAAAACTATTAAATTTAAGATGACCTTAGACTTTTTACATGGTAAATATTAAAGTTTCAAATATTTTTTATTTATCTTTAATTATTATATTACATTGATTGACATTCAAAGATACTTTTAGGTTAATTAACTTAGTATTAATATGAGTCTTAATTTTTTTAGAAGCTCTCACATATTGTATAATAAAGTAATAGTTAAAAGAAAGTAAAAAGGAAAAATATTTTTTAAATTATAGATAAATCAAAATTTTAGCAACACTGGGTTATGCCACTGTGTGTGGAATACAAGAACAGTATATACCAACTACTTTATATTCTGCAGGTGCTTTATCTAAAGTTGGAATTATTATAAAATGTACACGAATACAAAAAAACATCATCCTGTCTTTGAGGACATAAATTTAAAAAAACTAGCAAGTAAAAGTATGTTGCCACAAATAGAGACTAACATTAATAAAAAAGTAAATTCTATGCAAATCTGCGTGTAAAACTAAATAAAATGTATCAAAGTGATTTTATTTAAGTAATGTTCATAATAATAACAATGTTATTTTAAAAATATTGCTTTAATGTTAACTAAAAGTTATTATTATACATAAGGTTTTTAAAACTATACTACAAAGAGGTATTCAATAAATGAACATCGAAACTATTTTATTAATTGTAATGTGGGGATTGCTTGCCATCACCTGTGTTACTATTGAACTACTAACAACCAACCTAATTACCATTTGATTTGCTCTAGGCAGTATTGTTAGCTTAATTGCTGGTGCTTTCGGTGTAATTTGATATTGACAAATTATTAGTTTTCTAACAACAACTATTATTACACTAGCAATTGGTTATCCATTATTAAAACGATATATTCATAACAAACCAACCTTAAAAACTAACCTTGATGGATTAATTAATCAACAAGCAGAAATGATGAATGATTATCCTAACCACCATAAAGCACCAGGAATTGCCAAATTAGATGGTAAAACATGAACTGTTATTAGTACTACTAACGACAATTTTAAAAAAGGTGAAATAGTTTTAGTTACTTCAATTATTGGTGTCAAACTTGTAATTAAAAAAATATAAGGAGATAAACATAAAATGTTACCAACCAGTACTATTATTGCTATTATTCTAGCTACCATTATTATTGTTTTATTAATCACTATGGTCTGTTTAGCTATCAAAGTAGTTCCGCAATCTAATGCCTATGTAATTGAAAGAATTGGTAAATACCATACCACATGAAATTCTGGTATTCATTTTTGTATTCCATTAATTGATAGAATTGCTAAGCAAATTTCACTAAAAGAACAAGTAGTTAGCTTTACACCCCAAACTGTAATTACTAAAGACAATGTAACTATGGAAATTGATACTGTTTTATTTTTCCAAGTTACTGATACTAAATTATACTCTTACGGTGTTGAACGCCCTATTTTGGCCATTTAAAATAACAGCTACAACTTTAAGAAATACGATTGGTGATTTAGAATTAGATAAGACCTTAACATCACGTGATGAAATTAATGGTCGTTTACAAATTACTTTAGATGAAGCAACTAACTCATGAGGAATTAAAGTAGTACGTGTGGAAGTTAAAAATATTCAACCACCACGTGAAGTAAAAGAATCAATGGAAAAACAAATGCGTGCTGCTATCTTAACTGCTGAAGGTGATAAAGCATCACGTATCTTAATGGCAGAAGGAAAAGCACAAGCGTTACTAGTTCAACAACAAGCATTAGCTTCTTCAATTGATATTTTAAATAAATCAACTCCTAATCAACAAGTACTGTTACTGCGTAGTTTGGAAACTATGGAAAAAGTAGCTGATGGAAATGCTACTAAAATTATTATTCCATCTAATCTCCAAAACTTGGCAGGGGGGGCATTTGCAACACTTGGCGAAGTATTTAAAGAAACAAGTGTTGTTGGTAAAAAACAAAAAAATAATAACCTTGAAACTGATGTTATTAGTACTAAACCAAAAAAATAAATATATTTAAGTAAAAATGATAAGTGAGTTTTAAGTTCGCTTATCATTTTTTAAATTCATTAAATTTTATTATAAAGATTCTCTAATTCAAATGTTTCATGAATACCAGTATCATGAATAAACAATGCCACTAACATTGGTGTATTATCACTCATTGTTAAATATCAAATCATAAATGAAAAGTTTAAAAACGAACACTTTTCATTTTTTTTAAATAAAAACTTAATCATAAAACTACTAATCACAATAATTGGTAATGAACTAGAAATTCATCCTATAAAACTAAAGATAAAGGTAAAACAGAAAAAAATAGAAACATATTTCAAAAAAAATAATTTAATGATTTTGCTAATATCCCCATGATAATTGTTATTAACAACAATAATAATAATATAAATACATACCCTAAAATCATTCATTTAATTCTTTTATAAAATGTAATAATACCTAAATGATTATATTTTATTTGATATACATCAAATAAATCAATAATATTTTTACTTTTAAAAACACTAATAATACCTAAAATATTTAAAGTTAAAAAATCAATTATTAACAATTTTCTAGAAATAATATTCACTAATGAACCACGTAATGATGTTTTAACATAGTCAGAATTAGTTCTAATAATAAATATTAAATTTAAAATAATTATTGTTAATTGAATTTTTCATGCAAGAAAAAGATTTTCTTCAAATAAACCGATTCAATAAGCAAAATTTAAAGTTACGATGAAAATAGTAAGTATGCTAATAATAGCAGATATTATCATATTAATCATTCACGAAATAAAACTAATTTTAAAAAAACTTTTAGTTTCATTACTAAAATAACTACTTTTTCTTATTGTTTTTCATCGATAAAAAACTGAAATTTTTAAATGACTCTTTATTTCATTTACATTATTAAATGTTTGCTTGTTATTTAAAATAAATTTCATTAGTAACCAACGATAAATTATTGATAAATAAAACATAGGTAGTTTTCCCCTTAAATTTTATAATTTGAAATCAAAACTATTCAGAATAAATTCCACATGGAATAATAAAATTAGCCCATTGTCATTTTATATCAAGGTCATAATCTACAGATTGCATAGTGCTGACTATTGAAATAATAAGTGTTGTAATAACACCAATTATAACCTCTGTTCAACTCCCTAAACCTAATAAAACAAAACCAATTGAAACAGCAGTAGTAACAATTGTTAAAATATCAGATATATTTCCAAGTTGAGATAATTCAATACCTCCAAATAAACTACCAAGTTTTTTAATAGTTTCATTAATTAAATCATTATCAACAGATTTTATTGCTTCTTCTAATACAGTCACCTCTTTTTGAATATCAGCAATATTTTTAAATAAAAAGGCAACATTTGATATTTCAGCAATTATTTTTACATATTGTAAGTAAGAAACTGCATTATGATCTAAATGTACATACGTTCCTCATTCTCAAAATCTTCATCAATGAGAAGGTTCATAAGTGCTAAATCAAATTTGTGGCATTTCTGATTGAAGATTTTTATTTTTTGAACTATCATTGAACTCAATAATATTATTATCAGTATTCAAATAGTTACTTTGATTAATACCATGATAATTCAATTGTACTTCTTGATTAACAATATTTGGCGTAATAAATCCTTTACTAATAGCGTCATTTAAATATAATAATGATAAATCAAGATGTTCAAATACAAAACTTGGTATTTGATTAATATCTATTTTTGTTTTATCAAGA
>NZ_JAQYTS010000021.1 GCF_030913225.1 Spiroplasma sp. AdecLV25b | reverse complement strand
AAAATTTATGGTATAATTTAATTAACAAATCATAGAATTTGCAGTTATATTGTTAATGTTACTCATAATTCTAAGGGTTAATCTCATACGTCCTTTGACAACCGTCCAAATATTTTAACTAAAGAAAACTTTTTTATTAGTAATAGCAAATTAATGCTAATAAAAAAGTTTTTTAAATTTTAAGTTAAACTCCAAACTTCTTTATACAAACTGTAGTATATAGTATAATAGATAAGTAAACTTATACGAAAGGATTTTGTCCATGAACGTTCCTAATTCAATATCATTATTCAGACTATTATTAGTACCAGTGATTATATTTTTAATGATAATTGCACCTGTTAATGATAACTTCTATTATTTATGAAATGCTACTATTAGTCTTAGAAACTATCAATTACCTATTAGTTGGTTAATAGCAGGTATCTTATTTATTATTGCTTCCATTAGTGATTTTATTGATGGATGGTGAGCACGAAAATTTAATCAAGTAACTGTCTTTGGTAAGTTTTTTGATTCAATTGCTGATAAATTACTAACTAATGGTGTCATAATTGTTATGGCTTGTGCTACTATTGTTCCGATTTGAATGGCAGTTATTTTAGTATTACGTGATTTTATTATTGATGTTGTCCGTCAAATTTTAGCAAGCAAAGGTACGATTATGGCTGCTGACAATTATGGTCGTGTCAAAGCAGCAGTACAAATGGTAGGAATCACAATCTTATTGTTTGTTAATTTTCGCTTCTTAAGTGGTTCTTCTAGTGATAACAGTATCAATGATCAGTATGGTATAATTAACCAATTAGTATTACTACCAATGTATATTGCTACTATTTTAAGTATTTTTAGTGCTTATAATTATATTTATCTTAATGCTAAAAATTTATTTAGTGTGGAAAAAAAATAGAAAAAAAGGAGTATTAATTATGAAAAACAAAGTCAGCGTATTAAATCAATGAGCAGTTGTCACGGGTGCTTCTAAAGGTCTTGGATATTTTTATTGTCAATTTTTATTATCTCAAGGTTATCATGTCTTAGGTGTTTCTCGTAATAGTAAAAATATTTTAGACTTAGTTAAGCAATATCCCCATTTACAAGTTAAAAATTATGATTGCGATTTATCAGATATTAAAAATGCTTATCAGTTATTTGAATTTGCCAAAACATTAAATGTTACAGTAGTTATTAATAATGCTGGCTATGGAGTATGAGGTAAATTTCAAGCAAGTTCTTTAGACCAAGAATTAAATATGATTAATTTAAATATTGCTACTTTGCATATTTTAACGAAACTATTTGTGCAACGTTTTACTGAAAATAATTTTGGGCGTGTTATTAATGTTGGGAGCATGGCATCATTTACGCCAGGTCCTGCTTTTGCTAGTTACTATGCATCTAAAGCTTATGTCTGAAATTTAGGAGTAGCAATTAATTATGAATTAATTCGCGCTAAAAGCAAAGTTCGTGTTATTACTATTTGCCCTGGTCCATTAGAAACTGATTTTTGAAATCGCAGTAGTAATGGCAAAGGTAGCAAAGAACATTATAGTTCATTATTACCAGTTTTAGATACGCAAAGTTATGCCGATAAGTCTTTAAAAAAAGCTTTAAAAGTAAAAAGAAAAGGATTTTTGGTAGTAGGTGTTTCTAACAAAATCACAAAATTGATTATGAAAATTTTACCATTTAGAATAGTATTAAAAATGGTTTACAATTATCAAAGTAAACGTTAAAATGTCCAACTTAAAAAAGGATAATATTGCTTTTAAATATCTTAATTATTAATTAATGATACTATGAGTATATTAAATTTCTTGTATAACATAACTCCAAATTAGACTAAATATTGTTTTGATTTTATTAATAAAAAGTTTTAAATGATTTAAGTTATGCAAGGAATCTAATTAATAATGTATGAAACTAATTATTTAACAAACCTAAAAGAATAAATACTAGCATTTCCATATTTTTAGAAAAAGGGATGATTGTATGAGAAAAAAGCAAAAGGTTTGATTATCTATTTTTTTATCATCAATATTAATTGCTAGCGGTATTATATTTGTTATTATTTTTAAATTTAGTTGCACTAATCAAAAAATAAGCACTTATTTTAATCAATTATTTGGTTGACAAGAAACAAATGGTTATGTTTCAAGTTTAACAACGTTTGGTAATGATTTGTATATTGGAACAGAAACTAGTAATCATAAAGGTAAATTATTTAAGTTTGATGGTACGACAGTTACTCTGGTAAATAATTGACAAGAAGCGAATGGTTATGTTTCAAGTTTAACAACGTTTGGTAAGGAGTTGTATATTGGAACAAAAACCGATGATGAAGCAGGTAAATTCTTTAAATTTGATGGTACTGCACTTACTTTAGTAAATAATTGACCAGAAGCAAATGGTATAGTTTATGGCTTAACAACTTTTGATAATAATTTATATATCGGAACAAAAAAAGGTAAATTCTTTAAATTTGATGGTGTTGTCCTCACTCCAGTAAACAATTGACAAGCAACAAATGGTTGAATTAATAGATTATACATTTTTGGTAATGATTTATATATCGGAACAATAACTGGTGAACATAAAGGCAAATTATTAAAGGCAACGCAACTTACATAATTAACTCTTCAGTTTCAATAACTTTAATGTTTTTCAACTAGTTTTTTAAATCAAAAATATTTAAAATATAACATCATAATTTTGATTATGCATCGTTAAGATAAAGCCATTGATGGGTTGAAATGTATAGATAGTTATAATTTTATTTAAAAATAATATAAAATATAATCTCAAATCTATTGATTGATAGAAGTTAATTGGAGGTTATTGAAATATGAAAAAAATAGTAAATCTTTTAACAGTTTTAACTTTATTCACAACAACAACTATTAATGTTATTGGTTGTGAAACTAGTCAAAAAAACTTAATAATTTCAAAACAACCGGATTTACGAGATGAAATTTTAAGTTTAACTACTGATAGTAAAGGAACAGTTTATGCTAGAACAGATGAAGGTGAGATTTATAAAAAAGTATTATGAAGAAACTTATTGTAGAAACTATATAAAAATGGTAGCATATAAAAAACATTTAATTTAACAACAATGAAAGCAGGTACTATATTTATGACAAAAGCAGGAAGCATTTTAATTCTCATTATTTTTATTATTGAATCAATTTTTATTATTCCATTATTTTGAACCATTCCTAGTTTTATTTTGTACTCAAAAGTAAATAAAGGCCAAGCAACTGAAGAGCAAAAAATTGCTTTAGCAATTTTAGGAATTATTTTTGGAGCATTACTAGGTATTATTGGAGGCATCTTAATGCTTGTTGATTTAAATAATAAAACAACAGTCATTAATCGTGATAGCAGAATTATAGAATAATTCTGCTTTTTTTGTAGTTTATAATAATTTCCATTGGTTTTGTAAAAAAGTATTATATAATTTTTATAGTTTGATTTAAAAAACATAATACTAATCAAGTAACTGGAGGTAAACAATGGAAATTATTGTTTTAACAACAACAAAAGAAATGGATAATGTAATTTCACATTATAAACAAGAAATTAATAAAATTAGAACTGGAAGAGCTAATCCAGCAATTTTAGATGCTATTAACATTAGATGTTATGGGAGCATGGACCGTCTAAGTCATAATGCCCGTATTAATGTAGAAGGTGCCCATCAATTAGTAGTACGTCCTCATGATCGTAGTTTAGTTAAGGCTATTACCGAAGCTATTACCGCTGCTGATTTACGTTTACAAATTAAAACTGAAGCTGATGCTGTTCGTTTAATTTTTCCCCAATTAACAGAAGAAATTCGTAAGAGTCTAGTAAAAGATTTAGCAAAGATTACTGAAGATTACAAAATTAAAATTCGTAATGTTAGACGTGATGCTATTCATAGTCTTAAAAAACAAGAGTTACCAGAAGACCAAAATAAAAAAGGTGAAGAAATAATTCAAAAATTAACTGATATTAAAATTACTGAATTAATGAAAGTAGAAAAAAATAAAATTACCGAATTAATGAAAATTTAAATCAGAAGAGGTAAATTAGGTGGTTAAGATTGTGACAGTAAAAGCAAATTCTTCAACACAAAATGAAGATAACAAGGTATTAAAAGATAATTCTTGTTTTTTTAAAAAATATCAACAACGGATTATTACTAGCATCGTGCTAATTATGGCCGTATCAGTGTGAATGTTTATTGGTGCTGTGTATTTAGAACCAATATTTGGTGTCAAACCTTTATGGTCTGTATATACATTCATGGTGATTAATACTTTAATCTTAATTGGATGTCTGTGAGAAATCATTAATTTAAAACAAGCAGCAAAATGACCGTTAGTCTTAAAACTATTAATTATTACGATGGGAATTATCTTTTTATGATTTCCGATTGGTAAAGAAACTTTTGGTCCATATCTTTATAATCATTTATGATTTGAAACATGAATGTCAATGATAGTATTATTTGGATTTATTGCTATTTTTCTTTTAATCGCTTATCGTGCTAAAACCTTTCAATTAGGTGATGTGTTATTTGTGTTTTTATGAGTTATTTATTTAGTATTAGCGTTTAAAGCCGTTAACTTTTTGATGTTATCACAAATTAATTCTGTTCAAAAATTAGGTTGACCAACATTATTATTCTTATTTGTAATTGTCATGTCGAATGATATTGGTGCTTTTATCGGTGGCGTTATTTATGGTAAAAATAAGTTAGCACCTCGTGTTTCACCCAATAAAACTTGAGAAGGAGCAATTACTGGAATAGGAGTTGCGATGGTATTAAGTATGATAACAGTTATTGTTTTCTTACAAACAAGTAATTACAATCCGTTACCTTTCTATGAAGGTTCAATTGGTAAAGCGCCAATTTATATTGCTTATGTTGCTGTAGTTTTTATTTTATCACTGATTAGTCAAATGGGTGATTTATTGTTTTCATACTTAAAACGTAATTATGGTGTTAAAGATTTTTCTAATATCTTCCCTGATCATGGGGGATTGTTAGATCGTTTAGATTCATTTTCTGGGGTTGCGATTGCCGGATTTATTGTGGCACTATTGTTTTTAAATGTCATTTAATAATTAATAAAAAAATATTATTAAGGATGAAGTTATGTATATCTTTTTAGCCATTTTAATTGGTTTATTTACAATATTATTTTTAATTACCCTCCATGAATTTGCTCACTTTGTAATTGCGAAATTATCTGGTGCGTATATTTATGAATTTGCCATTGGCATGGGTCCCAAGATTCTCCAGTGGGGAAAAAAAGAAACTCGTTATACATTGCGTCTATTACCGTTAGGTGGTTATGTATCAGTAGCATCGGAAATTGCTGATGCTCCTAAAGGTCGTGAAGCAGAAGTTGTTGATCCTAAGCGCATGATGGAAAATCTTCATCGTGGTAAAAAAGCAATTTTTATTAGTGCTGGGGCTTTGATGAACTTATTATTAGCATTTATTTTACTGATGGTTGGGTATGGAATTTATCCTTACAAATATGATCCTAATTTACTACCAACTTATGCTAGTAAAGGACCATTAGCTGATGCTGTGGAAAAATATAATTTGGCTAATCCAACGATACCGATTTTAAGTAGTTCTGAGATTACTCATATTTGAAATACTGGTGATGGTGACCACAGTTCAGATAAAAACATTAAATCTTACTATGATTTACAAAAATGATTGAATAGTTATAATAAAAAATACAATGATGTTATTTCTGATTATCAAATTACCTTCTTCGACAATGATAAAGTTAATAAACTAGTTACCTTCAAACCAGAAGACCAAAAAGGTACCTTATTTATTGGTGTTAGTCAACGTAGTTATCATTTAAGTTCAGGTTCTGTTTTTAGCGAAGGTATCATTGATGCATTTAAAGACAGTTATAGTTTATTACAAGCGTTAGGCCAACTAGTTACTTTCCATTGACAAAATATATCTGGACCTGTCGGTATTGTTAAATCAACAAATAGTTTTTTAAATCCTGACTTGTCAGCGACCCAAGGGGCAAGTACTTATTTTCGTTGAGCTGCCTTACTGTCTTCTAACTTGTTTTTATTAAATATGTTACCAATCCCACCACTGGATGGTTATAAGTTTGTTGAGAATGCAGTAGAAGCTGCCACTAGAAAAAAACTTAATACTAAATATAAAACAATTGTGACAATAGCAGGAGCCTTACTATTTTTAATTATCTTTGTTGCGATTACGATTAAAGATATATTCTTTTAATAGTAGTAATTATCTCCTATAGTAATAATGTTGAAAGAAAGGAATAAATAATATGCCAGTCAAGGTTTATGATTATTTATTTTTAACTGAAGAATATATTGAAAAAAGAATTATGACCTGTATATAAACCATTAGTACAAGGACAATGCAGAATTAAATTTGAAGTTTTTCTTAAGCAAAATAGTTTTAAGGTAAATAAAGGTAGTAGAATATTTCAATTTGTTTATGAAAATAATGACAAAATATTAGGTGTTGCTTTATTAATAAATAATTTTGAAATTGGTAGTTCATGTTTAAATTGAATATGTGTTGCAAACAAATTTCAAAGGCAAGGTATTGCTTCAGAAATTCTAAAAAGAATAGAAAGTCATTGTTTAGAAAATGACTATATGTGATTACAATTATATTCTTCATTTATTTCTGAAAATTTTTGAAAGAGTAATGGTTTTATTTTGAAAATGAAAAAAGCTTAAAGATGATTAAGGAATTAAAACCATTTACAAATGATATTGTAGAACATATTAATAAAAATGATGAAAGTATATCAATTAACAATTCAACAATAAAAACAAAACATCTATCATAAATTACAATAGTTATTAATTTGTAATACTAATTTGAAATTATAGAGTTTAAATAACAACTTAATGTAAATAAAAACCCCAACAGCTAGGGTTGGGAACTTGAGGGCTTACTCCCTTTAACAGTATAATAGTAACATATTAAAATTTTAACGCCAACTCATTCAAAAAAACTTTAGAAATGACTAAAGAATTAAAACCATTTACAAATGATATTGTAGAACATATTAATAAAAATAATAATATATCAATTAACAATTCAACAATAAAATTAAAACATCTATCATAAATTACGATATAATTAACCCACTAATTATGATGAAAGGAAACATAAAACCAATGAACCAAGATTTACAAAAACTTTTCCATGAAATCGGATTTGATGATTTTGATAATGATTTTACTAACGCTACTGTCCATAGTGTTCAATACTTTCATCATAATCAACAAGCCAACATCACTATTAATTTACCTAACTTCTTACCAATTACTACCCTAAAACGCTTTGAACAACACTTCAAACAACTAGGAGTATCTAATCTTAATATTTACTTTACTGTTAATAACAATTTTGATGAACAATTAGTATTAATATATTTTGAATACATTAAAACCTACAAACTTCATTTACTAGCTGGTATTTATTATTCATTACCAGTATCTGCTCTTAGTTATACTAATAACATGCTTACTATTACTATTCACAATAGTGTTGAAGAAAAATTAGTTAAAAATGAATTAACACAATTTATTAGTTATTTTCATCAATATGGTTTTCTTAGTTTGCAAATTACAACTGTCATTAATCCAAATCAACAACCATTTTCTAGTTACGAAAGTGAAACAAAAGCACAAGTGCAAAAAATAGCAGAAGCCTTAAAAGCAAAACCAATTACTAATACTATTACTCCACCAAAACCAACCTATGGTACTTATCGCAAAAAATCCAAAGTGAACTTAGAAACTACTAATTACACACACCAAATTAAAGATATTCTTAACGATGAACCTAACATTATTGTGACAGGTAAAGTTTTTAAAATTAATAAATTCTTAACTAAAACGCAAAAATGATTTTATTCATTTTCCATTGCTGCTGATACTGACGCTATCACTTGTAAATCGTTTGTTAATAGCGACCAACCTGATGAAAAATTAGATAGTATTAAAGTTGATGATTGAATTAAAATTTTTGGCAATAGTCGTTATGATAACTTTAGTAAAGAACAAGTTTTATGGATTGATGATATTATTGTTGACCAATCATTAAATATTATTGCTAATGATGATGCTGTTTCAAAACGAATTGAATTTCATATCCATACCAAGATGAGCGCCATGGATGGCATTACTTCGCCACAAGATTATATTAATCAAATTGTCAAATGAGGCCACCAAGCCATTGGTTTTACTGATCACTTAAACGTGCAAGCCTATCCTGATATTGTTAGTACTGCTAAAAAACATCCTAATTTAAAAGTTATGTACGGTGTGGAAATGGATTTAATTCCTAATGATATTAGAATTGTTAAAAATGTTGTAAACGAAGAAATAGCAAATCTTGAATACATCGTACTTGACTTAGAAACAACCGGCCTATCTGTTAACTTTCATGAAATTATTGAATTTGGATATGTAATTATGAGAAATAATGTCGTTATTAAACAAGATACAATTCTCATTAAACCTAACGAGTTAGTACCAGAACACATTACTGAATTTACTAATATCACTAATGTGATATTAAAAGATAAACCACAACTAGCAACAGTGCTACCAACCATTGTTGAATTAATTGGTGACCGAACAATTGTTGCCCATAATGCTAACTTTGATTTTGGCTTTTTACAAGCTGCCATGAAAAACCATAATCTTCCTTTATTAACTAATCCCGTGATAGACACTTTACAATTATCACGTGTCATGCAATCACAATTAAAATATTACCGTTTAGGTGCGATTTGTCGCGTTTATGGAATTAAATATGATGATGATACTGCCCATAGGGCTGACTATGATGCTAATGTGCTAGCACAAGTGTTTGGGAAAATGTTAAAACAACTGCGTGATGAATTTAATTGTTTATTATTAAGCGATGTTAATAAGTTAATTTCTGCTGATATTAACAATAAACTTCGTGGTGAACATATTACTGTTTTTGCTAAAAACCAAACAGGTTTAAAAAGTCTTTATCAATTAGTTTCATTATCACACACGCAATATTTTTATAAATCACCAAAAATTGTTACGAAAGCGATTGATGATTTACGAAAAGACTTATTAATTGGTAGTAGTTGTGTTAATGGTGCGGTTTTTGAAACTGCTATGAATAAAAGTGATGAACAATTAACAACGATTATGCAATGATTTGATTTCATTGAAGTACAACCACCTTCGGTTTATCAAAACTTAGTCCAAATGGGTAATATTACCCAAGAACAACTCCATGATATTATTAAAAAAATTATTGATACTGCCATGAAACTAAATAAATTAGTGATTGCCACTAGTGATGCTCATTATTTATATCCTCATGAAAAAATGTACCGTGATGTTATTATTAATAGCAAAGGGATTGGCGGAGTATTGCATCCACTATATGATCGAAGAGGGAAAGTTACTTCATACCCTGACCAATATGTCCGTACGACAAGTCAAATGTTGAAAGAATTTAGTTTTTTAGATAATCCCGATTTAATTAATGATATTGTTATTAACAATACTCAACAATTAAGCAAGCAATTTACCATGGTTAAACCAATTAAAGAAGGATTATTTACACCAAATATTGATAATGTTGACCAAAAATTACGGAATCTTTGTTATGAAGAAGCATGAAAAAAATATGGTAATCCCTTACCAACGATTGTTGAAAACCGTTTAACACGTGAATTAGATGCGATTATTACGCATGGTTTTGCTGTGGTTTATTGAATTGCTCACAAGTTAGTAGCAAAGTCATTGCAAGATGGTTATTTAGTTGGTTCGCGTGGTTCGGTTGGTTCTTCATTAGTAGCAACATTTGCTAATATTACGGAAGTTAATCCCTTACAACCACATTATTTATGCCCCCAATGTAAAGTCAGTCAGTTCATTAGTAATGGGGCAGTGAAATGTGGCTATGATTTACCACAACAAGTTTGTTTAAAGTGTAATGTTAATATGATTAGTGATGGTCATGACATTCCCTTTGAAACCTTTTTAGGATTTGATGGCGATAAAACCCCTGATATTGATTTAAACTTTTCAGGTGAATACCAAATGCAAGCTCATGATTTTACCAAAGAAATGTTTGGCGAAAACTATGTTTTTCGTGCTGGAACTATTTCTACGATTGCTAATAAAACTGCCTTTGGTTATGTTAAAGCCTATGCTGAAAAAATTGGACAAACGGATATGCGCATAGCAAAAATAGAAATGTTAAGTCAAGGTTGTGTTGGAATTAAAAGAACAACTGGCCAACACCCAGGCGGAATTATTGTCCTACCAAAAGCATATGATATTACCGATTTTACACCGATTAATTATCCAGCTGATGATACTAGTTCTACTTGAAAAACTACCCATTTTGATTTTAACGCCATCCATGATAATTTATTAAAGCTAGATATTTTAGGTCATGTCGACCCGACAGCTTTAAAAATGTTAGAAAACTTAACAGAAGTTGATCCAAAAACAATTCCTAATCAAGACGCAAAAGTATTATCATTATTTTCTAATTTAAGTGCCTTAAATATTACTAAACACGATTTGCTTGGTGAAACAACCGGAGCAATTGGAATTCCTGAATTTGGTACTATTTTTGTTCGGAAAATGCTAAGTGATACGCTACCAACTTCATTTGCTGAATTAGTGCAAATTTCTGGCCTTTCTCATGGGACTGATGTCTGATTAAATAATGCCGATGAATTAATTAGTAAGCAAGGATTAAAATTAAAAGATGTAATTGGTTGTCGTGATGACATTATGACTTACTTAGTATATCAAGGTTTACCTGCCAAAATGGCCTTTAGTATTATGGAAGATGTGCGAAAAGGTAAAGGAATAAAGCCAGAATATGAAACTGTGATGCAAGAAAAAAAAGTACCTAATTGATACATTCAATCTTGTAAAAAGATTAAATACATGTTTCCGAAAGCTCATGCTACAGCTTATGTTTTAATGGCATGACGGGTAGCTTGATACAAAGTTTATTATCCTCATGAATATTATGCTACTTACTTTACAACCAGATGTGATGGTTTTGATATTGAAACAATGTTACAAGGAATTGGTGCTATTACTAATAAATTAAAATCCATTAATGAACGATTAAAAAATAGTACTAATCAAAAAACCGCTATTACTAGTAAAGAACGAGAACTAATTCCACTATTAGAAGTAGCATTAGAAATGCATGCACGTAATATTAAATTTAGTAATATTAGTATTGAACATTCTGCAGCAAAAAGTTTTCAAGTAATAACCATTGATGGTGAAAAACAAATTTTACCACCCTTCATTGCTTTAGATGGCTTAGGAGAAATTGTGGCTAATTCAATTATTAACGCTCGTAATGAAAAACCGATAGCTTCGAAAAATGATTTACAATTACGAACAGGACTTACTAAAACTAATTATCAATTATTGTTAACATTAGGTGTATTAGAACATTTAGATGAAAATAATCAATTAATGTTAGAATTATAGTAACAACTAATTTAGAAGTGTAGGTGTATTTATGTATAAATTAAGTAATAAAGCCAATTTTTACATGCGTTTGTCGGCGTTAATTATGTTGATTTTATTTTTAATTATTGATTTGATTTTGGCCATTTATTTCCCCATGGATAAATTTAAAGATTTAGGTTATAGTGAGCGAGTAGGAAGTTACTATTCTTATTTTACAACTGAAAGTAATTATATGGTCGTAATATATTTTTGTTTGTATTTATTTGATGCTCATTTTCGAGGAACGAAACCTAGTTTTCAAACGCGATTAGCAGTAACAGTTTATATTACTATTACGATGTTAGTGTTCTGGTTAGGAATTTTTACTGCAGAACAAGACCCTAAGCAGTATAGTTTTTATAATTGAGTATCAACCGTTATTTTACATTTAATTATGCCCATAACCATGATTACTAGTTTTGTGTTAACTTGTGGTCATAATTTTGTTAGTTTAAAGAAGCAACATAAAATTTATTTATGATTAATTGTGCTTTATCCAGCTATTTATTGTATCGTGATTTTAATTCGTGGTCATTTACGTTATTTAGACTATATGGACAGCATTGCTCGAGGCGATGTCTTTCCACATCCCCCACGTGATACGTGATATCCATATTTCTTTTTTGATTATTCTGTTGAACCAGATGGATGATTATTGGCAGCAGCAACTGTGGTTGTTGTGTTTGGTTTGTGTTTTGGTTTGCAATATTTTTATATTTGAGTTAACAATTTAATGTATAAACGTTATCAAAGCCGTGAACATCGTCTTCATGATTTTTACCAAAAGGTATTACGAAAACTTGATAAAAAAAGTAAGAATAAACATAGTAAAGAGGATAATAAAAAGTAGATAATTTTTTATAAAATAACAAAAATAAGTGTTTACTTTTTGAACTTTTAAATTATGTGATTGAAAAATCTTGGTAGTAACTAGATGTTGCTATTAGGGGTTTTTTATTTTTTGAAAAGAAAGCATGTGAACGTATTGCATTTAGGGTTAGATTAAAGAAATTAATGAAAATATCTTATATGTATTTGTAGTTAGTGTAGTTTCTTATAAAGTTGTTGAGAATTTTATATTTGAAAGTATAATTAACAAACAAATTAATCTAAATTTAATACGCTCAATAAAATGGTTAAGTCTAAGATTGTGTGTAAATTTAAAAAAGTAATAAAAAATGAGCCATATACTCCTCCTTATCAAATATAATTAGTTTGAAAATAAAAACTAGATAGGATGAGAAATATATGACTCCATTAAATTTTACAATAGAT
>NZ_JAQYTS010000027.1 GCF_030913225.1 Spiroplasma sp. AdecLV25b | reverse complement strand
GGGTTGTAGGGGGAAGGGAACCAAAATTTCTGAAATTTTAAAAGACCATAACAAAAATTACTATTAGTTATATCTGCACTATAGCCTTTAATAATTTTTATTAAGTTATGTAATAATTAATTACTTTAATAAAGTACAGATATATCAAAATAATTAATTATAATTGTTTAACAATTAAAAATGAGAGTATTATCTCTCATTTATATTTTATTAAATCTAACCATTAACTTGATACGCCCTGCTTTGACTCGCAAAATGAAAATAAAACAATTGCGTCTTTAATAATTTTTGTTAAGTTTTTTATACCATTAATGGTATTGTGTTTGATTAAATTAATACTTATCAAACTAGGTTTTAAAGAAAGGAGATATTCAGGATTATTTGAAACAATGATAATAGTTATAGAGTCACTTAAAAGTTTATTAAGTCAAACGTTTAGTTCATGTAAAATTTTAGGAGTTCCATATAATTCTGGTAAATCAAATAAAATAATAGTTGGTCGCAATTTATCATTAAAATCTAAAGTATTTTTTAAAATATTAAATAATAATATTCTTAACATAAAATGACTATAGTTATCTTCATCAATAATATTTTTTGTATCATTGTTAAAAATTTGTAGTTTTAATAGTTTATCAATAATATTATTAATAGAAAATGGTTCTAAATTTCCATTTAAAAGTAAACTATTATTAATTTGACTTTTATTAAGTGTTTCAAAAGTTGTTTCTTTTAATAGTGAATTAAAATTATCATGAATTTCTTCTAATTTTGTAATAATATTTTGATATTTTTCATTATCAGTATTAATAATATTTCTATTAATATTTTGTACCAAACTATTACGTAAAGGTGAAGTTTTTCCTAATTTTAACGATTCTTTAATATTAAAGTATTCTCGTAAATAAATGATTTGGTAAATATCATCATCAACTTGCTGTTCATCAACATAAAATTCATGCAATTTTCCTTTTAAACCTTGTTCTAAGGTGTTTAAAATTTCAGTTTTTCCACTTCCACTTTCTCCAATAATAATTGCTAAGTTATTATCAAAGTTAATAGTTTGCTTTTCAAAAATATGGTTTGAAAATTGAATTTTTTTCATAATTTATTTCCTCCTTAAAGTTCAATAATTAAATTTGTGTTAGTAATTTCTTCTTGATATGATTGTGTATCTACTAATAATTTCATAGATTCATATTGCTTTTCTGTAACTACTAAACAACGTACGTTTCCTTTTGGTGGTAAATGATTTGAAATAATAGAAGTTGTTTTAATAACTTCATCATGATGTGCACAAAGTTTTGCATAAACTGATAACTGTACCATATAAAAACTTTGGTTTAATAATAAACGTCGAAACTTATTATAGTTTTGTAAATCTTTTTTATTAAGTGTTGGTAAATCAAACATTACAAATAAACGCATAGGCGATACCTCATTTTATTTATCATCGTTTGTTTCTTCTTTCATTAGTTTAAAGTCAAAGGTAGGCAATTCTATCTTCTTATCATTTTCTTCTTTTAAACAAGTAATAAAAGATCTAATCATATAATCAATTGCCCGATTGATAGTTACAATTTTATTTTCAATGATAGTTTTTTGATTTAATAAATTAATTAATTCTAATCGATGATTATATGAAATACTGTTGTTGATATTATCAATATTTTTAGTAACTCAGTAATCTACTATTGGTCGTAATGGTTCAATAAAATCACAAGCTAAATTATAGGGGTTACTTTTACCAATATGGAAAATGCCCAAATAATTATTTATACCGTATTTACTAATTGTTCTAGAAATAGCACTCATTAAAATTTTGTATCCATAATTTAGTGCACTGTTAATACCATCATCATTAAATCTAATGAAACTGCTACCATATAATTCACGGAAAAAAATCTTGGCAGTTAATCCCTCACGATTATTAGCATCACCAAATGCAATATCATTATAGAAATTTTCTATCATCATAATGCTTTTTTCCGAACACTTTAAATATTTCATAATGATTAGAGTATTTTTTATTTTCTGTTTTATAATTTTTGTTCGTAATGATAATTTAAAATTCTTTTTCATGTTTATTTGTTTTTCGAATACTGTTAGTGGTTGTCAATGTTGGTTTAATGACATAGTAATACCTACTGGATCATATTTATCATCGCAAACAATAACAAAGATATCATTTGTCACTAGTTTAGCTAAAATCTGTGTTGTAACGTAAGTATAATTATTCTCTAAAACTATACAATTGATATCATTTAAGTTAAATAATGATTCTTTTTTGTCAGTAGTAATACAAAGTTGATTTTGTTTTAATGATATTTTTTCTGATTTTTTTATAATCACTGCTTTTCATGAAATATTAATCTCCGTCCCTTTCTTCTCTTAGGATAATTAATCTCATATACAACACTAATTCATTTATACATTTTTTTAATTTTTTGTCATGATTTTATATAAAATTGAAAATTTTATTATATATCAAAAGTTTTTTAACTGGTAGATTAGGCAATATTTTTTTAATAAAAATAAAAAAATATTTTTATTCCACAAAATTTTTTAAATTCAAAAATTTTTCCCTTAAATTAAGTCAATAAGTTTATTTAATAGTAAAACTTATTTGCAAATTATAAAAATAGTAATATAATTAATATGTATAAGGATTTAAATGAAAAAATTTTTAGAATACAAGAGGATAAAATTATGGAAAAAGATGTGAATTACCGTGTTGCTATTAAACTAGAATTTACTGAAAACCTTGATAAAAAAAATAAAAGTATTTACTCAATTAAAACTCATCTTGATTTAATTAATAAATTATTTGAAAGTTAAGACTTTAGTTTAATTATATAAAACAAAAATATTTTACTATGTAAAATAGCATAGTTTTTCTTATGTTAAAAATTATACTTTATCCCATCTTATTTTTTCTAAAAGACACCGATAATTTTAACAAATTCTTAAATACCCATCTATTATATTTTTAAATTTTATGATAGCATTACTATTGAAATTTATTATTAACAGTAGTTAATTTTAATGTTATCAGTTTTTAAAATACTAACTCATCTAATTGGAGGTGAAATCTATGAAATACAATTATGAAATCATTGTGGTTGGTGCTGGTCATGCTGGTGTTGAAGCTGCTTTAGCTGCTGCTCGAACTGGACATAAAACAGCAATAATTACCCTTGATAAAACTAAAATTGCTTTAATGCCTTGTAATCCTTCTATTGGTGGCCCTGCCAAAGGAATTGTTGTTAGGGAGATTGATGCCCTAGGTGGCGAAATGGCTAAAGCAGCAGACGCTACTGCTTTGCAAATGAAACTATTAAATAATTCTCGTGGTCCTGCTGTGTGAGCTATTCGTGTGCAATCTGATAAAATCGCTTATTCACAATATATGCAAGACATTATTAGTAACCAAAAAAACTTAACTGTTTTAGAAGTAATGGTTCAATCATTAATTATTAATGAGGGTATTGTACAAGGCGTTAATTTAGAAAATGGAAAACAAATTACAAGTAAAATTGTTATTTTAACAACTGGCACTTATATGACTGCTTTAACATTACAAGGCCATAATAAGAAAACTGAAGGCCCAGATGGTCAAAGAACTAGTAATGGTATTTCAAATCAATTAAAAACCTTAGGGTTTAATATGATTCGCTTAAAAACTGGTACTCCTCCACGTGTTAAAAAAGATAGTATTGATTTTAGTAAATCTAGTATTGAACTAGGTAGTGATTTACCATTAGCTTTTTCTCATGAAACTGTTGACTTCTTACCATTAAGTAAACAATTACCTTGTTACTTGATGTATACAAATGATAAAACTCATACCCTTATTAATAATAGTTTAGATAAATCACCAATGTACAATGGCGAAGTTCAAGGGACAGGTCCTCGTTACTGTCCAAGTATTGAGGATAAGGTTGTTCGCTTTTCTGATAAACCACGCCATCAAATTTTTTTAGAACCTGAATCAGTACATTTAGATTCTATTTATGTTCAAGGTTTCTCAACTTCAATGCCGATTGATATTCAAGATAAAATGTTAAGAACACTACCAGGTTTAGAAAACTGTGAAGTATTAAAATGAGCATATGCGATTGAATATGATGCTTTTGAACCAACACAACTATGACCAACTTTAGAAACTAAAATTATTAAAAACTTATTTAGTGCTGGTCAGATTAATGGGACTAGTGGTTATGAAGAAGCTGCCTGTCAAGGTTTAATGGCTGCTATTAATGCCCATTTAAAATTAACAAAACAAGAACCATTAATTTTAAAACGTGATGAAGGTTATATTGGTGTTTTAATCGATGATTTAGTAACAAAAGGTACTATTGAGCCATATCGTTTATTAACATCATTAGCAGAACATCGTTTATTATTACGTAACGATAATGCCCAAACACGTTTGATTAAACATGGGTATTGTGTTGGTTTAATTAGTGAACAACGTTATGCTAAATTCCAATCACAACAACAATTAATGAATAGTATTACTGAAGATTTAAAAAATACTAAAATTAGTCCTGATTCACAATTAGCACAATTCTTAGTAAGTAATGGTTTAGGACCAATTCCTCATAATCATATTGTGGCTTATGAATTAGTAAAACGTCCTGGCGTTAGTCTAAAAATGTTAAGTGATGTTTTACCACAATTAAATAATTTACTATATCATGAACTTATGGAATTAGAAATTACTATTAAGTTTTCAGGGTATATTAATCAACAATTAAAAATGGCACAACAAGCTAATAGTTTAGAAAAGAAACAGATTCCTACTGATATAGATTATGATTTAATAGAAAGTATTACTGGTGAAGCACGTGAAAAATTAAAGCGTGTACGGCCATTAACCATTGCCCATGCCACTAGAATTTCTGGCGTTAGTCCTGCTGATATTCAAGTTTTATTATTTTTCTTAAAACGTAAATATCCTCATTTAAATAGTTAATAATAAAAGTTGTAATCATAAGATTACAACTTTTTGTTTTTGGTGCAATTAATATTTTTTCTAAATCAAGTTTATTATATGTACTTAGTAAGTAGATACATAAAAATTATTATTGTATTATTATAATCATTTTTTAAATACTTTAATATAACCCATTTTTATAATTTGACTTAATAAACAATAACTGGCAACTATTCCTAAGACAATAGGAATATAAATTGGTGGTGGTCCTACCATATTCATTTGATTACCAAGGTAAGTATAGGGTAGAACTAAACCAGTCATACAAATGAAAATGGCCATGACATTAACAGGTCAAGTTGCTCGACTTTGAATAAATGGAATTTTTTCAGTTCTAAACATTTGTACAACTAATGTTTGTGTTAATAAGCCTCCAATGAATCATCCTGAATTGAACATATTAACATTATGTTCAGTAGGATTAGGGAATACTCCAAATCCAATTCCTAAAATGGCAAAGGTAGTAAGATCAAAAATACTACTTATTGGTCCATTAATAAAGGCAAATGGTAACATATCTTTCGCATTTCAGCGTTGTGGTTTTAATAAAAATGCATCATCAACCCGATCAAAAGCAATAGCAAATTGTGAAATATCGTACAATAGATTTTGAAATAATATTTGAATTGGAGACATAGGGCTGAAACTAAATCATGCTAATGATACTAGTATACTAAATACATTTCCAAAATTAGAAGCGATCGTAATTTTAATGTATTTTAAAATGTTACCAAATATACGACGACCTTCAACAATGCCATTTTCTAATACTAATAATGATTTTTCCAATAAAATAATATCAGATGCTTCTTTAGCAATATCAGTAGCATTATCAACAGAAATACCAACATCAGCTTGACGTAGCACTAAAGCGTCATTAATACCATCACCCATAAAGCCAACAACATGGTCATTACTTTTTAATACTTCAATAATTTTAGCTTTTTGTAATGGGTTCAGTTTAACGAAAATATTATTATTTTCAACAATTTGTTTTAATTCGTATTCTGCTAGCCCTATTAATTGTTCACCGGAAATTAAACCTTTAATTTCTAAATTAACACGATTACAAATAGCACGTGTTACTAATTCATTATCACCAGTTAAAATTTTTAAATCTACACCATGTGCTTTTAGGAGTTTGATCATTTTAACTGCTGATGGTTTAGGTATATCTAAGAAACTTACAAATCCATAGAAAATTAAATCTTTTTCGTTTTCTTCATTATATTTGCTAGCAGTAAGATTTTGATCTTCATAAGCTACTCCTAATAATCGTAGTCCTTTTTGATTTAAGTTAGTAATCGTTGCATTAGCCATTCTTAATAAATCTGATGTTAAGGGTACAATTTTACCTTGGTAAAAAATACGATTACAACTTTTAATAACTTCTTCAACAGCTCCTTTACAAATTAATTTTTTATTATTAAGCTCATCTTGGAGAACAATTGTTAGTTTTCGACGATTAAAATCAAAAGGAATTTCATCAATTTTTTGATAGTATTTATGTAAATCGTTTAAGTTATGTTCTTGACCAAATTTAATAATTGAACTATCCATTGGATTTTTAATTCCTGTTTGAAAATAACTATTTAAATAAATCAATGATATTAAATCTTTATTTTCTTGATTATCTAAAGTTATATAATTAACTACTTCAATGTTGTCATTAGTTGCTGTACCAGTTTTATCAGTGCATAGTACATCAATGGCTCCTAAATTTTGAATCGCAGCTAATTGTTTAACTACTATTTTTTGTTTACTCATTTTGTTAGCACCACGTGCTAAATTTGATGTTACAATCATCGGTAACATTTCGGGAGTTAAACCAACAGCAACCGAAATTGAAAAAATAAAGGCGCTTGCTCAATCATTTTTTAAGAATCCATTAACAATAAAGACAATCGGTACCATTATTAGCATAAAACAAATTAACATTAAAGTAACGCGTTTTATTCCTTTAGAGAAGTTAGTTATTGGTCGTTTTTGATTTATTGTTTGAGCAATAGTGGCAAAGTAAGTATTAGCACCTGTTGCTAAAACGATGGCAATGGCACTTCCTGAAATCACACTTGTTCCCATAAAACAAATGTTTTGTAAATCAAATAAATTTTGATGTTGAGGATTATTATCAGCATGTTTTTCAGCAGGCAGTGACTCTCCTGTTAGTGAAGAATGGTTAATAAATAAATCATTACTTAATAAAATTTTTACATCAGCTGGAATTAAATCTCCTGCTGATAAATAAATTAAATCTCCTGGTAATAATTCACTTACATTTATTTCTTGCGCTTGTTTAATAATAGCAATTGAGTTTTCTTTATTAATTGATTGTCCTGCATTAACATTGCGAATAACAGTTACAGTATTATTTACTAAGATTGTTAAACGTTTAGTAATAAAGAAAGCACGCATTGCTTGAATATAAATTAATGTTCCACTTAATATAATCATTGTTCCAACAATAATAGCAGCAACTAATGACAACATTGAAGCATCATTATCAGTAAAATATGAAAATAAATTATAAGCGGTAATAATTGATAAAATAATATTAAATGGGCCAAAATATGCTTTTAAAAATTCTAAAATTCAATTGAATTTTGCTTTTTTTTAAAACATTATTGCCATATTTTTTTGTTCTTGTTTCAATTTGGTCATTATTAAGACCAAATTTTTTTAATTCTAATTTATTTAGTAATGTTTTTTGATTAGCTTGGGCCATTGTTTTAATATGGTCACCATTTTTGTATACTAAATCTTTTTTAAAACTAAATTGCAGCTTAAAATGGATTTTATTTAAAAATCTTTTCATATTTCTTTACCTCCTTATTTTTACTTTTAAATAAGGAGTAAGTTATTGCTACACTAAAAAACTATTTTATATTAATAAAAAAAATTAAGAGGATATTTAACTGAATCTTTATTTAAAAGTATATCTTTAAAAATACTAACTATCATATTAGTAATATTATCTATACTGTTGTAGACGGAACTTTCTTCAGTCATGATATCACTCTCCTTTGCCCTTTGAGTTTATAGCATACTTTTTTAAAAACTAAAAATTTTTTTTAATATTCCTGAATTTACACACAAAAGGGGATTTATTTTTTTGTTTTTGATTTAAATTTTTATTTTTTTATTTTTTAATTTTATGTAAAATATTAGTGTTATGTTAATTAAAAAGGAGCAACAATATTAATGCTAAAAGATATTTCATCATCACCTCACACTATTGAATTCAAAAATGTGACTAAAAAGTTACGAAACCAAGAAATTATTAAAGATATTTCGATTAAATTACCATCAGGTAAATTTGTTGCCGTTATGGGACCATCTGGGGCTGGCAAAACCACATTTTTAATATTGCTTCAGGATTAGAAAAACCAACTAGTGGCGAAGTCATACTAAAAGATATTAGTATTTCTAATTTAAAAGAACCAAAGTTAACAAAATTTCGTGTCAAACACATTGGTTATATTTTTCAACAATATAATCTTGTCACATATTTAACAGTTAAGGAAAATATTATTTTAACTCAACAATTAACTAGACAAAAAATTGATAAAAATAAATTCCAACAACTAATTAAATTAGTGGGGTTAGAGGGAAAAGAAAAAATTAAAGTTAGTAAGTTATCAGGTGGACAACAACAGCGCGTAGCAATTGCTCGCGCTTTAATTGGTAATAATGAAATCGTTTTCGCAGATGAACCAACTGGTGCTTTAGATATTAATACTCGTAATACGGTAATTCAATTATTAAAAGATAGTTGTTCGCAGTTTAATAAATCTTTGTTTGTTGTTAGTCATGACCCTGTAGTGGCAAGTTATGCTGATTTAATTATTTTTATAGTTGATGGTAAAGTTTATGAAATTTTATCAACTAGTGATTGACAAACCATTACTGCAAAATTAGTGGAGATTGAAAATAATGTTTAGAATTATTATTAAACAATTTATGGCAAATTGGAATGTAATTATTGGTATATTTTTGGCATTATTTTTATCAACCATTTTATTAGCTAGTTTTAGTTTGTTATTAATTAATAGTATTTATGCTATTGTTTTAGGTCCATTATCAGGTATTAAAGTACCTGAACAACCGATTGCTATTTTTGGTAGTTTAGTGGGAATTATTTTTTTCTTAGGTTTATTTTCTATTTATAGCACTATTAATTTAGCTGTAAGATTACGTTGAAAGCAATTTATTTTATTACGGATTTTAGGATGTACTCATCGTAAAATTAAATTAATAATTTTCTTTGAAACTTTAGTGATAGCCATTGTTACGATTGGTACTTCATTAGTAGTATCTATACCATTTAGTAATGTTATTATTGATTTTTTACAAAATGGGGGAGGTTTAGATAAGGCTTTTCATTTGTATAAAAATTTTCAATACCAATGAATTTATATTTTAGCAACGATTTTTATTGTCATATTAATCACATATTTTGCTACATTGCAAATTAAGAAAATTGAGATTAGTAGTATTGATAATTTTTATCAAAAAGTAGTTTGATATAAAAGTATTATCAGAGTTAGTTTGGGAATTGTTTCATTTTTAGGCGCAATTGCATTAACTGTTATTCCAGAATTAATGGTTTCAGGTTTAGGCGAGGGTATGGTTTTATGTGCTATTTTTTGTTATATTATTGCCTTTGGATTACTAGGAAAATATTTAATTGGCGCGATAGTTTTTATGTTTCAATTTGTAGGCCGTTATTATTTAATTAGAGTTGCTAGTAAATCAATATTAGATAATATTGAAAAAATCTTCTTTCCTATTGCGTTATTAGTATCTTTAAGTTTATTTGTGAATTATACTATTACTATTCCTAATTTACTTAAGATTGACAACAGTGCAAATATACGAATTATTTCCTTATTAGCAATTATTATTAGTGTATTTAATTCAATTATTGCCCTTAATGATATTTGTCAATATTTTTTAGAAAAAAAACAAGAATTTAAAACATTACGAATTTTAGGTTATTGTAAAAAAACTGTTGTTAGTGCTTGTTTGATTGAAGGAACAATAATTAGTAGTATTGCTTTTTTGTTTAGTGTTGTACTTACCATTTATTTTAACTTACAGTTTAGTAGCCACAATGGACTAAATAATGTTTATAGTTCTAATCTTGTTGAGTTTTGAATAATTAATGGTGCTATTTTTGTTGGCAGTATTTTAGTTACTTTACTACCAGTTTGCTTTTTACTTAAAAAATAGATTTGTAATTTATCCATCTTTAAATTAAACTTAATATCATTAAAGTCAATAACTAAACTTAAACCTAAACTAAATCATTGAATTTACATTTCACACAATTAGTGCTTCATTTCTTTTAAAACGAGTTTTCTAGTATAATGTTAATAAGTAATATTTGGTGGTGTTAGCATGTTTCGTCGGTTTTTAATAGTAGCAATAACTTTACCAACATTAACTACCACTGCTAGTAGTCTTTTTGCTTGTAGTTGGAATTTAGAACCCACAGTGTTAATGCTATCAAGTTATGAAAACTCCCAATATCAAAATGATAGCGATCAGATTATTTTTAAAAAACTACAAACAATTTATGGAAATAATCATGTTGTAACTTTATTTACTTCCCAAGATGATAATCAATATGCAACTATGTTAAGAAATTTTTTAATAACTTACAATATTAAAAAGGTTTTTGTTTTAAATCCTAGTTTTCAAAAATATCTTCCTCATAGTAATGATACAAATGTTTATTACACTAGCAATATCGTTCGCGTTATGCAACAATTTCAAGATGTAAGATTTTATTTTTTCAACAATATCATTGCTGATTTAGTAAAAGTAAACAATAATGTTTATGACATTAGATTTAATAGTGCTAACGCTACTAGTCCTATCAATCCAGACTTTGGAAAACAATTAGCACAACATTTTGTTGCTAATATTCAAGCAGGAGTTGCTAATAGTGAATATAGTTTTGATAGTGATTTAAACGGACATTCCATTGTAAAAATTGGAGTTATTAATAATATTGGCATTGCTTATGATCAGAAAATTTTAGAACAATTTAAAACCGAAATTGAGATTATTAATACTACTAGTAGGTCTGTTATTTATAAAATCATTGAAGTTAATACTCATAATAATTTTGTTACTAGCAATGTTCATAGTTCCGATGGTATCCGTGCTGTGGGTGAAATTGCCCAAGAATTATATGAACATCATGGTGTTAATTTTATTGTTAATACTAATTCTTGATATAATAATATCATTTCTCATTCTGCTAGTTTAATCGCCACAAGATCAACATTTAGTAAAACTATTAAATTCATCGGTTATGATGTTATTAATAAAAATGATTATGTTTATGATAATAACAATTATTTAGCATTTAGTTTTAGTGCAGGATTAGAAATTATTGATGAAACAGTAAAATCTGAAATTGATGTTAAGTACAAAATTACTCCCAACTTGGGATTACCAGAAAGCAAAACTCAGACCTATGGTGTTAATCTTATTAATTTTTATTAAGTAAGACAAGGATGTAATTATGGGAAAAGCAATATTGAAATTAACTAATCTTACTAAGTACTATAATAACCGTGCTATTTTTAAAGATGTTAATTTAGAAATTGGTCAAGAAGTTCATGCCATTGTCGGGAGCAATGCTGCTGGCAAAACATCATTGCTTAAAATGTTTGCTGGATTTGATAGTCCTTCCAAAGGGAAAATTATAATTTCAAGTGCTAAAAAAGGAACGTCATATCCCCGCGATCCTAGTGAAATGTCAAAGTTTAAAATGGCATATGCTGGTCAAGATGATTTTTTCTTAAATGATTTCAATGTTAAACAAAACATTGTTTTAGGTAATGAACCATTAGTTGCTAAAATCTTTCCTAATTGAAAAGAAGCAGAATTTAGAATTAATAGTTTAATGACTAAATATAAAATTAAACTTAATTTAGATAAAAAAGTATCAACACTTGCCATTGAAGAATTAAAAAAATTATCATTACTACGAGCCTTATTTAAAGAACCAAAAATTTTATTACTAGATGAACCAACTGTTGGTTTATCAGATAGTCAAAAATTAGAATTTTGAATGATTTTTAAAACATTACGCAGTGAAGAAATAACGGTAATATTTACAACTAGAGATGAAGAATTTGCCAAAGCTGTTTCTGATCGTGTTTCTTGGATTAAAGATTATCAAATTACTAATACCAAAATTATGAAATTGAGTGAAAACACTAAAATGTTTGCCACTGATTATTGAAGCAATGTTATTAACTATCATAAACCACAAGCAGTTACTGGTGTTCCATTATTGTATGTTGATAATTTAGCAGAAAATAACCCTAATCTTTCTGATTTTCATGACATTGAATTTGTAATTGCTCCTGGTGAAATTTATGGAATTTATGATTTCGAAAACCTTTATAGTGAAGTGTTAATTGATAGTTTAGTGCGAATTAATAAAACTAAAACGGGACGTATCTTTTTTAAAGAATCAGAAATAACCAAATTGAAACCACAAGATATTAGTAATTTAGGTATTGATTGAGTATCAGGCCAATATATCCATAAAGGGGTTATTCCTGATGCAACGTTATTTGAAAATTTTACATTTTGAAATTATAATAAACCCAAATATGTAACTAAATCAGGCGTTGTAAAGACTACTATTGTTAATAAAAAAGTAAGAGAAATTATTAAAGATTATAAAATCTTTGATGACAATGATATGTATATAAAAATTCAAAAGTTATCAAAAGGTGAATTACAAAAATTTGTATTAGCTCGTAGTATTGAAGAAAATCCTCAATTATTAATTTTATCCAATCCATTTTGTGACTTAGATGAAAAATCAGCAAGATTAATTCTTGAAAAATTAATAGCATTACGAGAAACAGGCGCTAGTATTTTAATTATTGATACAGATCCTTATTTATTACAATTGTTATGTCAGCGTGTGGCTGTTATGTATCATAAACAATTTGTTTGTAAGTTAGCAAATAATAGTGTTAAAGTGGAAATTATGAATAATCCAGCACGATGACAAGAATTTCCTATCACTAATGAAATAGTTATTAAGACTGATAAAATGTATCGCTTACCACAAACAAAATGGTCAGTAAAAAAGGAAAAATTAAAAAAGTTTATTAATTATATTAGTAAGCCAATGGTTAAATTGCATAATTGAATTAATAAGAAATTGGCAAATATTAAGTCAAGGTTAGGTTAGAACTATGTTAGAGAATTTTAAAAAATGGAATTTTTGATTGGTAGGTGGAGTATTATTTATTACTACGATTTTTGTAGTTAGTTTAATTTTATTGATATCTAAAGTTAACCCTTTATCATTTTGAAATACCATTTTTATTCAGCTGTTAAGTAATTTAGTAACTTTTAGTAATTTAGTGGAAACATTTTGTGTGCTCTTATTGACAGGATTAGCTGTTGCTATTACTTTTAAATATCGAATTTATAATTTAGGTGTATCGGGGCAGATGATGTTCAGTGCTATGGTTGCGTATGTCTTAGCTGTTACGATTGCTAAAAGTGGTGGTCATACCCAATGAATTACTCCTTTCTTGATATTAGTTGCGATTGTAATTGGTGGTTTATCAGGTTTAATGATTGCTGTTTTAAAAGCTTATTTTAAAGTTCATGAAGTAATTAGTACCATTTTATTTAATTTCATTGCTTGAGAAGGATACAAAGGAATTATGAGTAGTAAGATATATGAAGATTTAAAAATTCCTACTGCTATTACTAATTTACGGTTTTCATTAGTTAGTGGACCGTTTAGTGTCACTAATTTATTTTCGTCTGCCATTATTATTGCCCTATTAATTTTCATTATGGCGTTTATTATGTTTAATAATCGTACTTTAGGTTTTAAACTTAATGCGATTGCTAAAAATCCGATGGCAGCAAAACAAGCAAGATTAAATCCGCAATTTCAAGGATTAATTATTCTACCAATTTCTGGAGCAATTTCTGGTGTTGCTGGTTACTTATATTTTTTAGGAATTAATAATCATTTGCCAGTGTTATCAGTTCCTATTCAAGAAGGATTTTACGGTATTGTTGTGGCGACCATGGCAGGTTATGCACCATTGCTTGTTTTACCTTCTACTATCTTTGTTAGTTTATTTGTTAGTCCTATTGAACATAATGCTTTTATTTATTTAAAAAATCCTGAAGTGGCGTTAATTATTTTAGGAATAACAATATATTTAATGGGTATTTATCCATTTATTTGACATTATTTACGGCATTCAGTTTTCATTAAAGAACGGTGAGAGCAATTTAAGAAAAAAGCATCACGACATAAAATTCCCCCAAAAAAAATATCAGTAATTCACTTGCAAACTGCAAATAAAAAACTTTCTAAAAATAAATTATCAGCATTAAAAGATAAGATTATACGTAAGAAAGAAAAGGAAAAATAATTATGGTTTTCTCATATTCCACTGTTTTAATTAATACTCTTCTATTTGCTTGTCCATTATTATTGTTATGTACAGGTGGTATTTTAAATACGCGTGCTGGAATTGTTAATTTAGGATTTGATGGCATCATGTGTGTTGGTGCAACATTCTATTGTATTATTGTTTCTCAATTAAAGAGCAGTATGGGTAGTTCTGTTGCGATTCTAGCTTTTTTTGTTGCTATTATTGTCGGTATGGTTTTTAGTTTATTACATAGTTTGGCCACATTAATCTTTCGTGCTAATCAGTTTCTAGTTTCTATGGTGATTAATTATTTAGGATATGGCTTAGCAGTTGTTTTACCATTATCTTTTACAGGCACAATTAATTATTCATTATCAAGCATTTATATTCCTTTATTTTCATGACCTTCATTTTTAGTAACATTGATAGTTATTTATTTATTTGCTGCTTTGTTATTTTTAACAAAACTGGGATTATATATTAGAGGTATTGGTGAAAATCCTACAGCAGTTGCTTTGAACTATATTCATGTTAGAAGATCACGAATGTATATTTCTTTAATTTCTAGTTCATTAGCGTGTTTTGCAGGAGCATTCTTTGTTTATATACTACCTAGTAGTTTTATTGATACTAATAACTTTAATGGCATTGGGTTTTTAGTAATCCCGCTATGAATGATGGCACGTAGTAGATTTGTGTTAACAACTATTATTTGTTTAATTTTCTCTTTTATTTATCAAGTTGGTAATGCAACACAAAGTTTTAGTTTGATTAGTAAAAATATTCCATCTTGACTATGAGGTATGTTGCCGTACTTAATTGCTTTAGGGGCACTGATGATATTTCGACCTGATACGATGTTACCACCATCTTGAGGTGTACCATATGTTAAAACTGGACGAAGATGACAATAGCATGTTGTTATTGAATTTAAAGAATAAATTGTTTCTCTCAATTATTCAATAAAATTAGATATTAAAAAAGATTATTTACTATATAATAGTAGTAATGGTTTTATGTTTTTAACAAAAGCGTTTTTTCACGGTGAAAGCATTAAAACCTTATTCTTTTCGCCTAACCAAAGAATAGAAAATGTTCAAGTATTAAATAATCAGCATGCTAGTTATATATTGTTAGAATTTATTTATAATCACTCTCTGTTAAGGTTGATTGAACCACATGCTCCTGATAGTATAACTGTTGTCGCTAGTTTTCTAGAAGAAATTAAAGATGGCATTATACTACTAATCATTATTAGCCCTGTTTTTGTTGGTATTTTCCATTTACAATTATTGTCTTTGAACTAGATACTCAATACAGTAAAAAATACAAGTTAGGATAAAACTGTCAAAACTAGTAGGTTTGTTAAGGGGTAATTAATTATAATTTGTCTTAAAGAATTATAAATAAAGCTTTGTAATTAATAATTTATTATATTAAAAATCATATGTTAAGATAATTTAAGAAAGTTGGTGCTTTATGAAAATTAGACCTTTTTTAAAATGAGTTGGAGGAAAAACACAGTTAATAAAAGAAATTGAAAAAAGAATGCCAAAAAACTTTAACAATTATTTAGAACCATTCATAGGTGGTGGGGCATTGTTTTTTAATATGCATAATAGTAATAATAATTTTATAATTAATGATATTTCTTCTGAATTAATTAATGCATATAAAGCAATAAAAGAAAATCCACAAAAATTAATGAAATTATTAGATGAACATGAACTAAATCATGGTTTAAACTCTAAAGAATATTATTTTCTTATTAGAGAGCAAGATCGGGATATAAATTGAAATAAAAAAAATATTTTTATTAAAACTGCTAGATTAATTTATTTAAATAAAACGTGCTTTAATGGTTTGTATCGCGTTAATAAATCTGGATATTTTAATGTTCCTTGAAATAAAAAGGAAAAAATTAAGTTATATGAAAAAAACAATATTTTAAATTTAAGTAGAATTTTAAATAGTAATGTTGAGATTTTAAATAGTGATTTTGAAAATGTCTGTAATTATGCACAAAAAGGAGATTTTATTTTTTTCGATCCGCCATATGATTTAATAAAGAAAGATACTTTTGATAATTATACAAAAGATAAATTTGGTATTGAAGGTCAAAAAAGACTATCTAATTTGGCTCATAAGTTAAAAGAAAAAGGCTGTTATGTTATGATAACAAACCACAATACACCATTAATAAATGAGTTATATAAAGATTTTACTATTGATGTAGTTCCTGTAAAAAGAATGATTAACTCTAATGGAGAAGGCAGAGTGGGAATAGAGACTATTATATACAACTATTAATGAAGGGATAATAGATATGAAAAGAGCATTTACAAGTATTATTGATAATCTTAAAACCACAATAGTTGACTATGAATATTATGTTAACTTTGAAAAAATTTACTATCAAGTTTGAAATTACCTTGTTGAATTAAATATTTTGAATTTACTAATTGGCTCAAAAAATATTGAGGAAGATTTTATAAAAATTATTAACGATTATCCGAAAGTAATTTCAGTTCTTCCATTATTATTAGCAGTTACAAAATTTGATATACCAGTTATTGATCATTATTTAATAACATATAATTTTAAAACAAAAAGTATGTCAAATAATGAATATGTTAATTTCATGAAAAAAACTAAGTTATTTGATTTATTTGAAAACAACAAAATCAAAAATTTAGTAGATTATGTTACAGGTATTGTTGTTGGTTTAGATTCTCATGCAAGAAAAAATAGAACTGGTTTTATTATGGAAAAGATAGTAGAAAATTTTATTAAAAAAACAAATTATGTTGATTTTTTTAAACAAATTAAAAAAATAGATATTGCTAATAAATATGGAATAGATATAAATAAGTTGCTAGTAGATAAAAATAATAAAGAAGCAGAAAAAAATTTGATTTTGTTGTTAAAACAAAAGAGCGTTTATTTTTAATAGAAGTTAACTTTTATAATGCTGGTGGCTCAAAATTAAATAGCGAAGCTTCAAGATTTAAAACGCTATCTAAAACTATTAGTAAATTGGATAATGTAACCTTTGTGTGAATAACTGATGGTATAGGTTGAAAAACAGCTAAACCTAATTTAAAAGAAGCATATGATGAAATAGAAAATTTTTATACTTTACTTGATTTAGAAAATGGAGTTTTAGAAAAATTATTTAAATAATTAATTTTGCATAAGTTCCAAATTACATAGTTTTTTCATTTTGTTAATAAAATTTTAAAAGAAAAAAGAATTATAAAAAATAGAACCCATAACAGGTTCTGATATCCAAAAAATATTCATGAAAATCTAGGAGTAAACCAATGAACAACTGATCAAAAGATCTAACTAGCCTAAATCTAACTCCAATCATGGAGCAACAATTAAAACAATATTATGAAATCTTAATTTTCGAAAATAAAAAATATAATTTAACTACCATTACTAAAGAAATTGATGTTTATTATAAACATTTTTATGATGCTCTTTTAATTACTAATGACATAATTTTAACTGACCAAAACCTTTGTGATGTTGGTAGTGGTGCTGGGATTCCTGGTATTGTTTTAAAGATTTGTTTTCCAAGTTTACAATTAACAATTGTTGAATCTAATGGTAAAAAATGCCAATTCTTACAACAAGTAGTAACACTATTAAAATTAGAAAACGTTTATATTATTAATCAAAGAGCAGAAGTATTCGCCCACCAATATCGTGAAACATTTGATATTGTTACAGCAAGAGCTTTAGCATCATTAAATGTTTTAAGCGAGCTATGTTTAGCATTAGTAAAAATTGACGGTTTATTTATTGCCTATAAAGGTTTAAAAGTTGATGAAGAATTAACTCTTGCCCAAAATAGCATTAAAACTATGGGTGCCAAAGTAGTTAATCAATTTACTTATCAATTACCAAATGATTATGGTCAAAGAACATTGGTCCACTGTCAAAAATATAAACTATGCGCCTTAAAATACCCAAGAACCTACCAACAAATTAAAAGTAAACCTTTGTAAAGAATATTAGTTTAATTTAGTGTTAAACTTAAATAGTACTACTAAATAAAATATTAAATAATTAGGTTTAGAAAGGTAAAATTTATGGGAAAAATTATTGCAATTGCTAACCAAAAAGGTGGAGTCGGAAAAACTACCACTGCTACTAATTTAGCTGCTGGAATTGGCAGAGAAAATAAAAAAGTATTGTTAATTGATTTAGATCCACAAGGTAGTGCTACCATTTCAATGGGTTTTGCTGGTGATACGATTGAAGAAGATATCTATGATGTTTTAGTTCATGATGTTGAAGTTGAAAAAGTAATTAAGACTGATGTCTGTCAGGGTGTTGACTTACTACCTTCGACAATTTCTCTAGCTGGTGCTGAAATTTTCCTATTAGAACAATCACGTAATAAACGTAACATTTTATTAGAAAAATTAGCACCTATTAAAGATAAGTATGATTATATTATTATTGATTGTCCTCCCAGTTTGGGATTAGTTAATCGTAATGCATTAGCTGCTGCTAATTCAGTTATTATTCCCTTACAAGCTGAATTCTATGCTTTAGGAGGATTAGTACAATTATTATCAACGATTAGATTAGTGCAACAATTATTTAATCCAAATTTGGAAATTGAAGGAATTTTATTAACCATGGTTAATATTAGGACAACATCCTCAGTAGAAGTTATAAAAGAGATTGAAAAGAACTTTCGTGAAAAAGTTTATAAATCTTACATTCCACGTAATGTAACATTAAGCGAAGCTCCTAGTCATGGTAAAAATATTTTCACTTATCGCCCGAAATGTGTTGGAGCAATAGCATATAAAAATTTAGTTAATGAGGTGTTAAACAATGGGTAATGATAAAAAAAATCGTATTTCAACTAAAGGTTTATCTTCTATTTTTGGTGAAGGTTTAACAGAATTAATAACTAACATTGAAAGTTCACCAGAAATGGCCAACTCTTATGCGCAAACTATTTTATTAAGTAAAATTATTCCTAATTCTTATCAACCACGAATGGTATTTAACAATCAAGAAATCCTAGAACTAAGTCAATCAATTAAAGAGCATGGTTTAATTCAACCTATTATTGTTAAAAAAACTTTAACAGATGGCATTTATCAATTAGTTGCTGGTGAAAGACGAACTAAGGCTGCGAAATTAGCAGGATTAGAAGTAATTCCTGCTATTATGATTGAAGCAACTGACCAACAACTAATGGAATTCGCTTTAATTGAAAATATTCAAAGAGTTGATTTAAATGCCTTTGAAGAAGCACAAGCTTATCAAACAATAATTAGCAAAATGAAATGAACGCAAGAACAATTAGCACAAAAAGTTAATAAATCACGTAGTCATATTGCTAACACATTACGAACTTTACAATTACCAGTTGAAATTTTACAAATGTTACAACGTAATGAATTAACAATGGGACATGTAAAACCATTATTAAGTTTAGGTGCTAATGTTCAATTAATGTTAAGCATTGCCAAACAAGCATTAGCTGAACAATGAAGTGTTCGTAAAGTTGAAGATGTTGTTAAAATGCAACAAGTAAGGATGAACAAAGACAAGAATAAATTTAAAACTGATGATATACATTTATTAAATTTAGAAAATACTTTAACTAGAACTTTAAATACACGTGTTATTATTAAAAATAATCAATTGGTAATTAGTTATCTTAATAATAATGATTTAAATCGTATTTTAGAATTCTTAAAACTAATATAAATATTAACTACTGGTGTTAACTTTTACAAGTTAACACCAGTAGTTTTATTATTAAAATGGTATTATGTTGAAGGATTGAGGCAAGATAGTATCTGCAGTAGTATGTATAACCAGTAACATATTGCAAGCCCTAAAATGAGGTTTATTTTGTCAATGAGTAAATAAAATTTTTTGAATAAACTCCAAAATAAACATTAATAAGTTTCTTAGTTAGTAATTCTATCACATTAAAAATATAATTAGTAGTCTTGTAATGTTATATATTTTTATATATATTTTTAATCATAATGATTAACTATTAAATAAAAATAGAAAGTGAGAAAATTATTTTGCAAATCAAAAAATATGGTTTTATCATAACCTTCATGATGTCAATTTCTGCTACAGTTGGTTCTTCATTATTAATTATTTACGGAAATGTAGCACAAATGTCAGGATTTAATCCATGATTTATGATTGTTTCGTGAATAATTGGTGGTGTTTTAGTATTACCACAAATGTTAATTTTAGGTGAAACAGCACGAAGTTATCCTGAAAACGGTTCAACTTATATGTGACTAAAAAGAGGAAATTGGAAAGGAATTGGTTTTTGATTTGGTTGAGTTCATATTTTTATGATTTCAGCAATTGCTTTATCAGCAACAAGCATGGCTTCAGGGATTTTATTAAGTGAGTTTTTAGTATTACTAATGAGTGAATAATTAAACTAATGGGAATCACAGTAATGGTCTTACTAGCACTTACTCATATTTTTATCAAAAATTCATCAGGAATTTCACAAATCATATTTACTACTAGTAAGTTTATCCCTGTTTCGATTGTTATTCTTGTAGCATTAATTTATGGCACTACTCATAGTTTTACTAGTGAACATTCTAATGCCAATAGTTCAATGGGCACAATTCTGCTTTCTCAGTTCTTATTAATTCCTGCTATTGCCACTACTATGTTTGCTTTTTCTGGAATGGAATCAGTTACGTATATGGCAGGAGAAGTAAAAAAACCACAACAAAATATTTTTAAAGCATTATTATGAGCAACAATTGTTGTGGTGGCATTATATGTAATTTTATTAATTGTATTATTAGCAATTGCTGACCCTAGTAAATGGGCTGATAGTAATGGTAGTTATACTAATGTTTGATTTACAGCAATCATGAATAGTCCTAATATTCCAAAAGCTTGGGCTTATACTTTTAGTACCTTAACTATTTTTGTATTCTTAGGTTCATTAAATGCCCATTTATTTTATCAAGCAAGATTAGTGCAAAAAATTGCTTTAGAAAAAGATTTATTTAGTTTTTTTACTAAAACTAGTAGTAAAACTCACACTCCATATACAGCTCTTGGTTTAATTGTTTTTCTTGCAATTATTTATATGATGTGAAATGAATTATTTAGTATTATGACTTATGGGGTCCTTGCTAATACTATTTTAAAGTTCATTGGCATTGGTTTTAGTACTAAGTTAAGATATGGTAACTATGGTTACAAACGTTTATTTAGTAATTTTTGATATTTCACTTTTTTAATTATTTCTACTATTGGTTTTTTTGTTTGTGTGATTGGATCTTTAGTGGCAAATTATTGATTAGCACAATCAGAGCATAATATGTGAGTATTTTGAAAATTAATAATTGTTGTGGTTGCTATGTTTTTAGGTTATCCTTTATATTATTTAAAATTATACATAAATAAATTACAAGTAGCTAAGAAAGCAACAACTGAAGTTGTAAAACTAAGCACATTAAAAAATATTGAGGGAATTTAAAATATGAAATCCACATTAAAGTCATTAAAAATGGCAACCACTGCTGTTCATGGTGAAAATAAAAAACATCATCATAATGCTATTAATACTCCCATTTATTATTCTTCAACTTTTGAATTTGATAATTTTGAAAATCTTGAACAAGTTTTTAATCGTGAAAAAGAAGGATTTATTTATACAAGATGGTCAAATCCAACAAGACAAGAATTAGAAATAAAAATGGCATTGCTAGAACAAGGAGAAGCAGCACTTGCTTTTGGCTCAGGCATGGGAGCTATTAGTGCAACCTTATTAACTAATTTAAAGCATGGTGACCACATTATTTTTGATAATGTAATATATGGTTGCACTTTTTCTTTAATTACTAAATTTTTGGTTAAATATGGCATTACTTATAGTGCTATTGATTTAACTAATTTAAAAAGCATTAACTAATGCTTTACAAGACAATACGAAAGTTATTTTTTTTGAAACTATATCCAATCCTACTCTTAAATTAGTTGATATTCCTGAAGTTGTTAATATTGTTCGTAATAAAAATAAAAACATCAAAATCATTGTTGATAATACTTTTGCCACTCCATATAATTGCAACCCACTATTATTTGGCGTTAATTTAGTTATTCATTCAGCAACTAAATTTATTAGTGGGCATAATGATGCTTTATGTGGGGTTGTTGTTGGCAATGCTGCTGATATAATGGAAATTAAACAGCATGGTTTAAAAGATATTGGTGCCAATCTTTCACCAATGGATGCATATTTAGTCATTAGAGGTTTATCAACAATGGTATTAAGAATTGAGAAAGCAACTAGCAATGCTAGTGTCATTGCTAATTTTTTAAACACTCATCCTTTAATAAAACAAGTTATTTATTTAGGTTTGCCTAATCATAAACAATATCAATTGGGAAAAAAATATTAAATTCATTTGGTACAATTTTAGCTTTTGAATTTAACGGTACTACAGTACAATTAAAGCAGTTTTTTAATAACTTAAAATTGATTAAATTAGCAGTTTCTTTGGGTAGTGTTCAAACTTTAATTGAGCATCCAATGACCCAAACACATAAAAGTTATGATGATAAAGATTTAAAAAATGCTGCTATTGCTAATAATTTAATTAGAATTGCATGTGGAATTGAAGATGTTGCTGATTTGAAAACAGCATTAAGTAAAATTTAATCTGTTTATAAATTAAATATAACGTGTTAGAATTAAAACTAATCAATTGGTAATTAGTCGCATTTTAGAATTCTTAAAACTAATGTAAATATTAACACCAGTAGTTTTATTATTAAAATGGTATTATGTTGAAGGATTGAGGCAAGATATTATCTGCAGTAGTGTGTATAACTAATAGCATAATGCAAGCAAATAGAATTGAGATACCAATCACGATTTTGCTGGCACCAAGAATAATTGCCATTTTTGTTGGTAGGTTATGTTGATGATTTTTGTGGTATTTACTTTTCATAATTTACCTCCTAGTGAAAATAAAATAATCTTTTAATCTTTCATTAATTATAACATATTGCAGGCTCTAAAATAAGAACTATTTTATTCAATCTTTGAAATATAAATAAAAGTTTGTGTATTAATATCAATTATTTATAAAGTCATAATTAAATTTTAGTTTATCGAAAATTAATAATATTGGTTAAGTCCCGAATCTTGTGTAAATTTATTTTTACAGAGCAATATTTCTCATATCAAATAAATTTAGTTTAATTTATTATACCATACTTAAAAGTTGGTAGGTTAATCTTATCTAAAATTAATTTTAAAATTCTTATAG
>NZ_JAQYTS010000022.1 GCF_030913225.1 Spiroplasma sp. AdecLV25b | reverse complement strand
ATTTTTAATTATTCGTTTAATAAAATTTTAAAATCCCCTTCATCATATATTTTATTAATTATTAGTACTGTAGTTCTAACAGGAATTTTAACAGTAGCAGCATTTTTAACTAGTAGTAAATTACCAAGTAATTTTACTGTTCAAGATTTTCTTGACCAGAGTTATAGCACATGAATTTTAATTTCATTTGCAGTTTTCATTGATATTATCTTATTTATTTTTATTGCCATTAAAACAACTCAAGTTTTTCGGGATGAAATTGAAGATGGAACATTATTAATTTTAGTTTCAAAACCAGTTAATAGAACAAAAATATTTTTTGAAAAATTTTTGGCTTTTGAACTAGTTGTCGGTTTATTTATTGTTAATAGTAATATTGTTGCTAGTTTATCATTATTTATTTTTGGTACTAATGCTTATAAAGCCTTAGCACCAAAGATTTTAATTTTAATTGCCTTTATGTTATTTTTACAAATAATATTTTTTGCTCTTACCTTGCTAATATCACTATTTACCACTAGTAAAACTTTAGTTGCAATAACTATTGTTATTGGTGTTGTTGCTAGTATTTTAACTTTCTCTTATTCAACAATTAATAGTATGATTAGTAGTAACTATGATAGTAATGATATTACTTATAGTAATGTTTCCCAAAGTGCGGAAATGGATGATTATTTTTTACATAATTTATCAAAAACTGATTTTAATCAAATTCAAGAATTAATTAAAAATCCAACTATGATTGCTGATTGAAATAAAAACATTATCCACTTTTATAATGTTGTTCTTAACATTCCTGGTAATGATCCTAGTAAAATGGCTATTGACCCTAACCAAGCAAAAAGTATTAAAAGAATTAACTCTTGATGCTTCTAATCCTAAATTTAATAGTTTAAATGCTGATGAAAAAACTACTGATATCAGTTTATATCATATTTTTGAAATGATGCGTGTTTCATCTAACGAACCTTACTTTGCTATGTTAGCAAATCCTAATTTTAAATTAGGTTACTACACATCAATGTCATTACCTGTTTTTGCTAAAACTTTAAATGCAATAACAATTAAAGGAATTTCAGAGACAAACTATAAAAAAATTAAAAAGGATTTATTAGGAGAACGTTTGCTAAAATATTTTAACATTGGTTATCAATGACAATATATGTTGCAATCTCTTACTATTGACCATCATGCTAAAATTTTTGGTGATTATAAGAAATATAGTGACAGTATTATTGTTTCTTTTAGTGACAAAAATAGTAATTACTTCTTAAATAATAATTACTCTAATAATAAAGTAATTTTAAATCCAATTGGATTGTTTGCTTTTTACATTTTAATGGTTGGTATTAGTTATAATATATGATTAAAAAACTCTATCTAAGTTTTATTTGAATGTACTAATGATAATAAAAATTGTATAATGAAATTATGAAAGTTTTTGTTTTTTGTTAACAAAGAAAGTAAAGGAGAAAATGGAATGAATAGTAAAGATAACATAGTAGTATTTGGTTTAAGTGCTAGTCAAAAATTTACACAAGAAGTTTGTAAAAAATTAGGAATTAACCCTGGTAAAGTAGAAGTTAGTCGTTTTGCTGATGGTGAATTTAATATTCAGGCAATAACTTCAGTTCGTGGAAAGGTGGTTTATATTATTCAATCAACATCACCACCAACAAATGATAATTTGATGGAACTATTAATTTTTATTGACGTTTGTGTTCGCGCTTCTGCTGAAAAAATTCATGTTGTAATTCCTTATTTTGGTTATGCGCGTCAAGATCGTAAGCAAGGTGGAAGACAACCTATTACTTGTAAGTTAGTAGCTAACATGCTAACTGTAGCGGGTGTAAATCGTGTGATTACAGTTGATTTACATTCACCACAAGAACAAGGTTTTTTTGATGTACCAGTGGATGATTTACGTGCAACGCAAGATTTAGCATCTTATTTAATAGATGAAAATTTAATTGACTTAGTAGTCGTATCTCCAGACCATGGTGGTGTAACACGTGCTCGAAGATTAGCTAATTACTTGAGTGCACCTTTAGCTATTATTGATAAAAGACGTTCCCAACCTAATAAAAGTGAAGTTAAATTTGTTTTAGGTGATGTTAAAGATAAAAACGCTATCATCATTGATGATATGATTGATACAGGTGGAACTATTATTAATGCTGCTAAAGCTATCAAAGAGCATGGGGCAAAATCAGTTTATATTTTAGCGACTCATGGTATTTTTAGTGGTGAAGCGTCAACAAAACTAAAACAAGCAATTGCAGAAGATATTGTCAAAGAAGTAGTTATTACTAATACTATTGAAATTACTGCAGAAAGAAATTTTTCAGGTTTAAAAGTTATTTCAATTGCTGATTTTATTGCTAAAATGATTGATGCTTCTGTTAATAATAAATCATTAACTAAAGTTTACGATGATAAAACTAATGAACTAATTAAAAAAATTAATAAAAAATAAAAAAGGAATTGTTAAAGATGAAATTAGTGGTTGGTTTAGGAAATCCTGGTCGACAATATGAATTAACACGTCATAATATTGGTTTTATGATTGTTGATATGGTTTGTAAAAACTTAAAACTTAATATTAGTCAAAATAAATTTGATGGAGAATATGTAAAAATAGTTGTTAACAATCAAGATGTTATTTTCTTAAAACCATTAACTTTTATGAATTTATCGGGTAGATGTGTTAGTAAATTTATGAATTATTTTAAAATTCAACCGCAAGATGTTTTAATTATTCATGATGAAGTTGATTTAAATTTTGGTCAATTCCAGTATAAACAAAATTTTAGTGCTGCTGGTCATAATGGTATTAAAAGTATTTTTCATGAAACAAATATTAAAACTTATCAACGTTTAAGAATTGGTGTTGGTAAAAACCCCTATTTTAATACTGCTGATTGGGTTTTAAGTAATTTTAGTAAAGTTGAACTTACTACTATTAAAAATGATGAAGATTTTTTAATAGAAAGTGTTATTAGTTGGATTACTAATGATAAGTTTGAAGATATTATGAATAAATATAATAAAAAAAGTGCTTAGTTTATACTAAACACTGATAGTTATTTATAAATTAAAGATTAAAACTTTAAATTTTAGATAAGTTTTTGAATCAAAATTTCTTCTTCATCTTTTATTTTTATACCTCATACTATTTCAGAAGTACTGGCATTAGGAGTAGGATTGGGTGTAGGAACATTCGAATAATGTTCAACATGTTCTTTTCATTCCTTACTTAAATATATTGTCTCAGTAACTTCTATATCACCTACTTTTTTAGGAACGCTAGCGATAGGGATAGAGTCATCAAATAAGGAAAGAGTGGGAGCACTAGGAAAATTATTTTCTAAATTTGAATTTGAATAATACTCAAATTGTTCTTTTAATTTTTGAATTTCTGGTTTATTTAGGAGTTTTCCAAATCATTCGTTTTTTTGTGAAAAATCAATGGTTTTATTTTGTAAACTTTGCAGAGCACTAACAAGATTCTCTCGGTTTTGTTCTGGTTTTATTTTTAATAAATAACTTAAAATTAAAGTAGTTGCTTCTGTTACATATTTATTTTGAAAACTAAACAATTCGTCAAAATCTTCTTTTTTGCATTTTCAAACTCTTGGTTAAGTCCCGAATCTTGTGTAAATTTATTTTTACAGAGCAATATTTCTCATATCAAATAAATTTAGTTTAATTTATTGTACCATACTTAAAAGTTGCTAAGTTAATCTTATCTAAAATTAATTTTAAAATTCTTATAG
>NZ_JAQYTS010000020.1 GCF_030913225.1 Spiroplasma sp. AdecLV25b | reverse complement strand
TTTTTTTAACTTTACTTTTATTCTTATAGTTTAATGAAAATACTATTATTAAAAATAATAATAGAAAAACAAGTATACTAACACTAGCAACAGCACCTATTCAATTCAGGATGTCGTGTTCACTCATTTTACTATTCCTCTTTCTTGTGGTTATTTAAAATTTTCTTTCAATTCATCAAGTAGTATTAAAATTTTATCATATATTAATATTTTTATAAGTATAAATTTGATTTTTTATTTGATAGATGTTAAAAATGCTGATTATACCCTTGTTTTTATTATTCCTTTTTAATAGTTTTACTTGCAATATTTATAATTTGTAGATAATATTAGTACAGAAATTAATATGTAAAATATTAATCTTAAATTAGATAAGTACCATTATTATCATTAGTTATATAACAGCGAGAGTGGACAGTGTAAGCACTTAACTAACATTAATGGGAAGCTCCTAATTTTTCATATTTAATAAACAATTAAGAGCATTTATTATTAAGTTAATAAATGAATTAGGATGGTACCGCGTTCAAAATTAAACGTTCCTAAATAATAAGGAACGTTTTTTATTATTTTCAGGAGGAAAATATGAATACAAAATGAACAACAGATAAAGTAAGAACAACATGACTAAATTTTTTTAAAAAGTATGACCACCATATTTTAGCAAGCGCTTCACTAGTTCCTAATGATGACCCATCATTATTATGAATTAACTCAGGAGTTGCTACTTTAAAACCATATTTTATGGTCGTAGTACTCCAGTTGCAAATCGACTAGTTAACTCACAAAAAGCCATTAGAACTAATGATATTGAAAATATTGGAATTACAGCACGACATCAGACTTTTTTTGAAATGCTAGGTAATTTTTCAATCGGTGATTATTTTAAAGTTGAAGCTATTACTTGAGGATGAGAGTTCTTAACAAGTGAAAAATGATTAAACTTAGACCCTAATTTACTTTATGTAACAGTTTTTAGTGAAGACCATGAAACATATGATTTATGATTAAATATTATTAAATTACCACAAGACCATATTATTAAAGGAACAAGAGCTACTAATTTTTGAGATATGGGACAAGGTCCATGTGGCCCTAATACTGAAATTTATTATGATCGTGGTATTAAATATGATGAAAAAAATATTGGTATTAAACTATTACAAGACGATATGGAAAATGATCGTTATATTGAAATTTGAAATATTGTTTTTTCACAATTTAATAATGATGGTAAAAACAATTATTCTGACTTACCACGCAGAAATATTGATACCGGCGCTGGTTTAGAAAGACTAGTAGCTATTTTACAAGATGTTCCTACTAACTTTGATACTGACTTATTTCAAACTATTATTCATAGTTGTGAAAAACTAACAAATACTCGGTATGATATTAATAATTATTTTACTAATGAATCACAACAAAAAAACCATTAATACTGCTTTTAAAATTATTGCTGACCATATTCGATGCTTAGTTTTTGCTATTAGTGATGGTGTCTTTCCAAGTAGTAAAGACCGTGGTTATGTATTAAGACGATTAATTAGACGAGCAGTTGTTTACGGTCAAAAGTTAGGTATTAATGAACCATTTTTATTCAAACTAGTACCAGTAATTGTTAAAGTAATGGGTGTTCACTACTATGAATTGCATGATAAAGTTGATTTAGTAACTACTATTATTAAAAGTGAAGAACTTAAGTTTTGAACAACATTAAGTACAGGCAAACAGTTGTTGTTACAAGTTATTAAAACTCAGAAAAAAGTAGATGCAGTTAGTGCTTTTAAACTATTTGATACTTACGGTTACCCAATTGAATTAACTTTAGAAATGGCGCAAGAAATGAATGCTACTGTTGACTTACAAGGCTTTGAAAAACTGTTAGCAAATAGTAAAGATAATACTAGAAAAGCACGCTCTCACCATCAAGCATTGACATTTCAATCTCCATTATTAACTAATTTAAAAGTTGATTCTACTTTTATTGGTTATACTCAAGACCAGACTAAAACTAATATTAATTTTATGTTAAAAGATGAAAAAGAAGTAACAAAGTTAACAGATGAAACTGGATTTCTAATTTTACAAGAAACACCTTTTTATGCTGAAAAAGGTGGACAAGCAGCCGATGATGGAGTCATTAAAGGTGTTAATGGTAGTGCCTATGTTAGTGATGTCCAACAAGGACCACAAAAGCAACATATCCATCAAGTAACAGTAACAGGGACACTAACAACTACTGATTTAGTAGTAGCATCAATTGATAGTAATCATCGCTTGGATATTCGTAAAAATCATTCTGGAACACATTTACTACATGCTGCACTACGAAAAGTATTAGGACAACACGTTATGCAATCAGGAAGTTTTAATAACTACCAATATTTACGATTAGATTTTAGTCATTATGAAAACATTACTCCTGAACAACAAGAACAGATTGAAACACAAGTCATTACTTGAATTAAAAGTAAAACCGAATGTGAAGTTATTCATTGTCCTTATGATGAAGCAATTAAACTAGGAGCATTAGCATTTTTTGGTGAAAAATATGATAAAACAGTGCGTGTGATTAAATTTGGTGATTTTTCAATTGAACTTTGTGGAGGAACACACTGTCATAATACGAAAGAAGTAGAACAGTTATTAATTACTAGTATTGAATCAAAGGGTTCTGGTTCATATCGTGTCCATGCTTTAACATCACATCAAACTATTAGTGAATATTTAAGTAAACAATTATTAACAATGCAAGCAGAAAGTGCTAATTGATTTAATCAATATCAAAATCTAAAAAATAATACTAATCAAGATTTAACAATTGAAAGCATTGCTAAAACTATTAGTAAACTACAACCTTGCCTTAGTGATTGACGAAATGGTAAATTATTAATTAGTGAACTTCAAAGTTTATTTAAAAAGTGACAAATTAATAATCAAGAATTACAACGAACTATGGTTTTAAAACAACATTTAAATTTAGTACCAGTAATTAAAGAACAATATCAATTGTTAATTGCTAATTTTAATGGTTTAGATGTTAAAACACTACGTGAATTAATGGAACATTATCGTAATCAGTACCAAAATATTATCATTATTTTTATTAATAAAAATAATGAGCAAGAAAGTTTAATCTTAGTGGCATCAAGTAAAGAATTACATAGTAATAAACAATATCATAGTAATGTAATTTTACAAAAAATTTTGCAAGCCTATGATGGTAAGGGTGGTGGTTCACCAATTTTAGGACAAGGTAAAATTAATAAAACTATTACTGATAATGAAATCATGTTACTATTTGTTTAATAAGGAAATTATCCTCTTGTGATTCTCACCCATTTATAAGACTAAATATTCTTAATTATTGACCATAAAAACATTATAATTTAATAGTATATAACTATCATAAACGCAAAGTATGTATCACATATTTTTGCGTTTTTTTGTTTTTATTAAGGAATTAACTGTTAAATTAAACTAATAAAAAAAGAGAACCTAAGTGAGATTTGATTACCCACCGGTTAACTTTCATTAACCAATAACAGTAATATTATTACATATTTAATTTAGGAAATTTGATTATTTTTTATTAATTATTATTACATTCCATTATGAAAGGAACATATAAAATGATAAATTTTAAAAAAATGTACATTTATAAGTTTTTAAGAACTAAGGAGATTTTTATTTATGAACAATGATGTAAACAAAAAAAGAACCTTAAGGTCCTTAATATAATATTTACTCGGTTTGGTTACCAGGCAAGACATCGCACATTACTACTTTGCCATATCGGTATGTTTCAATTATATATTATCTATACTTAATGTCAAGAAAAAGAAAAGAGAAAAAATAAATGAATAAACTAATTTTTAAAAGAATGCATATTTATAAGTTACATCGCTCTGAGTTATTAGATCACAAATAAGGAAGACCTGCAATTTTATTAAAATATAAAAATCAAAAATCATTAATTTGAGTAGGAACTCATAAATGTGATTTAAAAACTAAAGAAAAAGCCTTAATAATAAGTTTAAATGGCATTGATACATATTTTTACTCAAGTGGTATAGAAAGAGTTTATACTAATAATTTAAAAGATTCATGAGTGGATTTTAGTACTTATAGAACATATGTTTTAAAAAGTGAAGAACAAATTGAATTAATTGCTAAGTTTATTTCTTTTACTTATGAAAATGACCCCTATCTAGAAAATAAGAAATTAAAAAAAACTACAGAAATTATTAACTTGAAATAAAGAATTACAAAAAGAAAATTCAGCGTTAAAAGATAAAGATTTGTGAAAAGAAAAAACACAAACAAATTAATAACTGCTAATAGTTTATGAGTAGATAAATGAAAAAAAATTGTTATTAAGATTGAATTCTTGTATCTGTTTGTTCTTTAACACAATCGTGAATTTTCACTTCATAGTTTTTAAACAACTTTTCATAATCACTATTGAATCGTGGTAATAGTTCGTTTTTACTTGAAAAACGGTCAATCAATAAATGTAAATAATGGTGTTCATTAGTAGCATTTAAGGTTTGGTCATAATAAGCAAAACGTTCTTTATGTTTAAACTGAATACCTAAAACTTTAAAATTATGAGATAAATAGTTACGAACATCTTTAATATATTCTAGTTGTTCTAGTAAAATCTTACGGTCATTGAAATCTTTAATTCCAAAATAATGAGCAATTTTAGCAATGCTTTTCTGATTTAAAGTTTGAAGTAAACTCATAGTTCATTCAAAAGACATGACTTCTAATAAACTACGAATGGTGCGTGATTTTAAAACACCACTGCGTCCATATTTATTATAACCAGCGCGAATTAAATGTAAAGCAGTTTTCATTTGTTCTAAATGCT
>NZ_JAQYTS010000019.1 GCF_030913225.1 Spiroplasma sp. AdecLV25b | reverse complement strand
CTATAAGAATTTTAAAATTAATTTTAGATAAGATTAACTTAGCAACTTTTAAGTATGGTACAATAAATTAAACTAAATTTATTTGATATGAGAAATATTGCTCTGTAAAAATAAATTTACACAAGATTCGGGACTTAACCTAGCTGTATATTGTCATTCACGATTTGGTTGTTTATACATTTCTTCAAATAAATTTTTCTTTTCTTGCAATGTTAAAATTTTATTACAATTAGTAATAACGGGTTTTACTAATGATTTACGTTTACTAGTTAAAATACCATAAAAAAGAAAATTATTTACTAAAAATTTTCTTTTTTGATTTTAGTGGTGCTATTAGCATTATTATTAAAAATAGTTGTTAATTCATTTATGGTATTAGTAAATTTATCCATTTTATGTTTCCTTTCAAATAATTTCTACTATAGATACTAATTACAATAATAACATTTTCTAAAATTAATACTTAAAAAATCTTCAAATGTATAAACAACATTTGAAGATTTTTAATAATAATTAATAATTTATTTTGGTGTTCAAGTTTTTAATAAATCATTTTTGATGTTACCTACTTGTGGACCATAGATTACTTGCACAGCTGTACCCTTTTTAAAGATACCTGCTGCTCCTGTTGATTTTAAGATTTTATCATCAACTTTAGTTTCATCAATAACCGTAACTCGTAGTCTTGTTGCACAATTATCTAAAAGTTTAACATTATCACGACCACCTAGACCTAAAAAAATATTTTCTAACATAACGTTATTTTTATCTTTTGAAGTTTTAACTGGTGCTTTTGTCATTTCTTCTTGTAACTGTGTATGCATAGAATCTGCACCATCAGCATAAATAATTTCTATTTTATTACCAGCTATTTTTACTGATTTAGTACCACTTAGTCTTAATAATGCTTTTGAAGATATATTAACATCTTTTAAAGTAGCTGTTAGTACTTTATCTTTAGCATCAATATCAACAATATTTAATGCTCCACCAAGTCCAAGTAATAAGTTACCTGCTTTTGTTTTTCCTTTTTTAGAAGATTTGTCCAGTGAAGCTTCAACACCTTGCATAGCAATGTTTGTAGCAAGTTCACCTTCTTCACGTCCTAAAGTTTTGTAGTTTCGTCACTTAATAATGTAATAGAAACCAAAGTAGTAAGCTGGTGCCATTATTAACCCTGTAACAAAGATTCAGTAGAATCCTGTTGCTTTACCAAGCGCAGCTGGTAAAATTCCGAAGAATGAGAAATCAATAAATCCAGCAGCAAACCCTTGACCGACAACAATATTTAGTAAGTATGCCATCATGAAACTAATTCCGGCCATAAAGGCATGGAAGGCAAAACATAACGGTGCCACAAACAAGAATGAGAATAGCATTGGTTCAGTAATACCTGTTAAGAATGAAGTTAGCGCAGCAGAACCTAAGATTCCACCAACCAGTTTTTTATTTTCTGGTCTTGCTAATTTTCACATTGCTAAGGCAGCAAATGGATAACCATACTGCATGAAAGCAAAACGACCACTCATAAACATTGTCCCTGGTGTTTGGTTCATATGACCAGTTGCTCCAGAAGCAAATTGAGCAAAGAAAATATTGTAAGCACCAACAAAAGTTTTACCAGTTTCATCAGTTCAAGTACCCCCAACTGATGTATATCAAAATGGTGTGTATTGTACGTGATGTAATCCTGTTGGGATTAATAAACGTTCAGTAATACCAAAGAACATCGCAATAAACGCTCCACCAACTGTTGGATGAAATGCTCCACCAGTTAATGACCCATCAGTCATTGTCCCTGTATTCATACCTGTTGATAATCCTTGACCTATGGCTTTAAATGCAACTAATAATGCTGGTCAAATAAAGAAGAACGCTAATCCCATCCCTAACCCAAGAAAAACAGCAAGAATTGGTACAAATCTTTCACCACCAAAGAAAGCTAATACTCTTGGCATACGGATGTTATAAGAACGATTGTGAACAATAGAAATTAATCATCCAACAAGAATACCACCTAAAACTGAAGTATCAATCGTTGGAAATAGTCCTAAAACATTACCAAATACTCCTGACTTATCATCTTTGATACTTGCACCACCACCTAAATTTCACGGATCAAATCCTAAAATTTCTGTGTCAGAATCATAAAAGAACAAACCATTAATAACTGATGTCATAACAGCAAACGTAATAAATCCAGATAACGCTGCTACACCTTTACTTGCTTTAACAAAACCAAAAGCAATAGAAATAGCAAAGATTAAACCTAAGTTTGCAAAAACAACATTACCTGCTGCTTGCATAATCCCAAAAATTCTAATCAATGCTGTTAAATGATCAGCGTTATGTAATTTCCCTAAAGCAGTAGCAACACCTCCACCAATACCTAATAATAGACCAGCAATTGGTAAAGTAGCAATTGGCAAGACAATAGCTCTTGCTAAATTTTGCATACGACCAAACATATAACCACCTAGTTTATTAAAAGAACCTTTAAAACTAAAACTAGGATTACTATCTCCAGATGAGTCTCTCTTGTGAAAAAATTTTTTCATTTTTTTCACCCCCTTTCTAACCTATTATAAAAAAGATTATACCTACACTTTTTTTGTTTAGCAATACCAATAAAGAAATATTATATATTTTTTTCAAAAAAACAGAAAAAATCCATTTTAAATGGATATTTATTATTATTTATAAAATTCAAGTTAAAACTACAATAATATCTAACTAAACCAAATATCTAAACCAATAAAATTAATAATTAAAGTACCGATACAATATGTAAAAACCAATGTTGTTAACATATATAATACTCATGCTTCTTTAACTCGATTATGATTTAAAAATTTATTAAAAGGAACTGATCTAATAGCAAAAGCACTAGCAATAAAACTAAAAAGATAAATTGATATTTCAATAACTCATTTAACTAAAGCAGGATCTTTAACCATAACTAAGCCCCACTAACACGTTTAATACGCTCATCTGATACTTGCGTTTCTTTTGCTTTTAAAATTGATGTATATTCAACTTTATCACTAATAATACGAACAGAGTGTAAATCTGTAACTAAAAGACCACCTGAAATTGTTAAATTACGTACTTTTTGTTTGGTTTTAAATGACATCTTAGAGATTTGAATATTAGCAATTAATGGTATGTGTCATTCAAAAATACCAATATAACCTTCCGTAGTTTTAACGTTAACTCATTGGACTTCACCATCAAAGAGAATACCGTTGGGAGTAATAATTTTTAAATTTAATGCCATATTATTCACCAACCATTATTTTAAATTTTTAGCTTTTTCAAGCACTTGGTCAATTGTTCCGACATATAAGAATGCTTGTTCTGGAATATCATCACATTTACCATCTAAAATTTCTTTAAAACTAGCAATTGTTTGTTCAATAGAAATATAAATTCCTTTTAGTCCAGAAAACTTTTCAGCTACATGGAATGGTTGTGAGAAAAAGTTACGTATTCTTCGAGCACGTGCCACTACTTTTTTGTCTTCTTCACTTAGTTCATCCATACCTAGAATAGCAATAATTGGTTCAAGTTCAGAAAAACGCTGAATCATTTCTACTACTCTTCGTGCTGTATCATAATGGTCTTGACCAACAATAGCAGGGTCTAGCATTCTTGAAGATGATTGTAACGGATGAACAGCTGGATAAAGTCCTAGAGCAGCAATATTACGGTCTAACACAATCTTAGCATCTAAGTGCGTAAAGGTTGTAGCAGGAGCTGGGTCAGTCAAGTCATCAGCAGGCACATAAACGGCCTGTACTGAGGTAATTGAACCACGTTTAGTTGAAACAATACGTTCTTGTAAAGCTCCCATTTCTGTTGATAAGGTTGGTTGGTATCCAACAGCAGAAGGCATTCTTCCTAACAAGGCTGAAACTTCACTACCAGCTTGTGTGAAACGAAAAATATTATCAATAAATAATAAAACATCTTGTTGTTTTTCATCACGGAAATATTCAGCAACTGTTAAACCCGTTAAAGCAACTCGCATACGAGCACCTGGAGGCTCAGACATTTGACCAAAAACTAAAGCTGTTTTATCAATGACACCTGATTCTTGCATTTCATAGTACAAGTCATTTCCTTCACGTGTTCGTTCTCCAACTCCAGCAAAGACAGAAATTCCACCGTGTTCTTTAGCAACATTATTAATTAGTTCTTGGATTAATACGGTTTTACCAACTCCAGCACCACCAAATAAACCAATTTTTCCACCCTTAGCATAAGGTGCTAGCAAATCAATAACTTTAATTCCAGTTACTAAAATTTCAGCTTTTGATTGAATTTCATCAAAACTAGGGGCATTGCGGTGAATAGGATAACGTAATTTAGATTTGATTGCTGGTTTTTCATCAATTACATCACCTAAAACATTTAAAAGACGTCCTAGAACTTCTTCACCAACAGGAACAGAGATAGGACCATCGAGGTCAATAGCATCTAAGCCACGACGTAATCCTTCAGTAGGTCCCATAGAGATACAACGTACGGTATCATCACCAATATGTTGTGAAACTTCAACAATTAATTCTTGACCTTGGTTGTCAATGCTAATAGCATTATTTAAATTAGGTAAACTGTTGTCATCAAAACGGATATCAATAACGGGTCCAGAAATTTTAGTAATTTTTCCAATATTTTTTTTGGGTGTAACTTTGACGCTATCTTTTGATTCAGTTTTAGATTTAACTTCAACAACTGGTTTTTTTTCAACTTTTTGCTTACTAGTATCTTTTGACTTTGTTTTCAAATCTAATTTTGATTTTGTTATCTTAAGTTCATTATCAACTGTTTTAACTAAAGTTTCAGGTTTACTTGTGTCAATGATTTCAACAGTCATTTTTTTATGATCAAAAATTGTTTGAAAGTTTTTTTCTTTAACAAAGGTTTTATTATTTTCTGGTAAAGTAGGATTTTCATATTTTTCTTTAGTTTGTTTTGTTGTTTTTGGTTTTATACTTGCCATTTTGCTCTTCTCCTTTAATTACTATTATGATTCTTGGGCATTGGCGCCACCAATAATTTCTGATATTTCTTGGGTAATAGCTCCTTGACGGGCACGATTATATGTCACTAGTAAATTATTTTTAATATCATTAGCATTATTAGAAGCATTTTCCATGGCTAATCTTCGGGATGCTTGTTCTGATATTTGTGACTCTACTAGAACACCATAAATAATTGAACCAACGTATAAGGGAATAGCACTAGCAATCACCGTTTCAGGGTCTGGTTCAAAATCAGTTTGAATTAGTGTTTTTTGATTAGTTTTAATAGGAACAATTGGTAGTAAATCAATAATAGTAGGAATTGTGGTAACAGTATTTACATATTTAGTATATGCAACTTTAATGCCATCAGTTTCTTTGTTATTGAATTTAGAAAGCAATAGTAATGATATTTCTTGGGAATCATTATATGAAGATTCAGTATTAAAATCAATATAACTTTGAATAATATTACAATGATGATTTGTGAAATACGAAACTCCCTTACTACCAATAATAACTATTTCATCTTGGGGTTGATACTGTTCCATTACTAATTTATTTAAATTATTATTAAAACCACCACATAGTCCCAAATTAGAATTAAAAATTAATCAAATGGTTTTATTAATTACTTGGTCTTTTGATTTTAAATAAATGGAATTATTTAGTTTAGGGATTAGTTGGTTAAAAGTATTATAAACTTCAGAATAGTAAGGTTTAATAACTTCAATTCTTTTACCAACTTTTTTTAATTTAGCAGTTGAAACTAATTGCATGGCTTTAGTTATTTTATAACTAATATTAACTGATTTAATTCGTTGACGAATTTGTTCCATGCTTTGTGCCATAAATTACGCCTTACCTTTCTGATTAATTATCTGAAGTTCTTAGTTAATTCTTCTCATTGTTCTGGATTACCATATAGTTTAGGATTATAGTTATTAAGTTTCTTAACTAAATTATAAACAACATTCATAATCCCTTCACTAATAGCTATTTGTAAATCAGGAGAAAATGCTTGCTCTTGTTGTAATTTTAAATAGTTTTTACGTTGTTGTTTTTGGAAAAAAAGAATAACTTCTTTTTTAAACGTATCCATCATTTCTACTGGTAATCATCTAGTAGCTTTATTTTTAACTGCTAATAAAATAATTGCTTGATCAATTTGACTTAACGGTTCATTTTGTTTTTGTTTTAAAATTTCAATTGAACGTTTTCCATGTTCAATAATCGCTCTAGTGTTTTCATCTAAATCAGAACCAAATCGCGAAAAGTCTTGTAATTCACGAAATTGGGCTAGTTCTAATTTTAACGTTCCACCAACTTGTTTAATGGCTTTAATTTGTGCTGATGAACCTACCCGTGATACTGATAAACCAACATCAACGGCAGGGCGAATTCCAGCATTAAACAATTCCGACATTAAAAAGATTTGACCATCAGTAATTGAAATAACGTTAGTAGGGATATAGGCAGAAATATCACCTGCTTGTGTTTCAATAATAGGCAAGGCAGTAATACTTCCACCACCATGTTTTTCATTTAAACGAGCTGCGCGTTCTAATAAACGTGAATGCAAGTAAAAAACATCTCCAGGATATGCTTCACGTCCTGGTGGTCTTCTTAATAGTAATGAAATAGCACGATAAGCAACGGCATGCTTACTTAAATCATCATAAACAATTAGTACATCTTGTCCTTGTTCCATTCATTCTTCGGCAATCGTAATTCCAGTATATGGAGCAATGTATTGAAGTGGTGCGACTTCACTAGCAGTGGCACAAACAATAGTTGTATATTCCATAGCGCCTAACTGTGTTAGTTTATCAACAATTTGGGCAACTGTTGATGCTTTTTGCCCAATGGCAACATACACGCATTTAACATTCTTACCTTTTTGATTAATAATTGTATCAATAGCAATTGTTGTTTTACCAGTTTGACGGTCACCAATAATCAATTCTCTTTGTCCTTTTCCAATAGGAATCATAGCATCAATTGATAATAGTCCGGTAGCTAATGGTTGTGAGACTGATTTTCTTGTCATAACTCCTGGTGCAATTCTTTCCACAGGACGAGTTTTTGTTGTTTTAATAGGTCCTTTACCATCAATTTTTTGACCTAAGGCATTAACAACTCGACCTAGTAAAGCATTACCAACTGGTGTTTCTACAACATTACCAGTTCTTTTAACACTATCACCTTCGCGAATTTCTGTATCATTACCCATTAACACCACACCAACAGCAGTTTCTTCTAAACTAAGAACCATACCATAGACATTACTTTTAGGGAATAACACTAATTCACCATTAATAGCCTTATCTAAACCATGAACTAAGGCAATTCCGTCACCCACAGTAACAACTGTACCTTCTTCATTGGCACTAATTTTTTTACCATAATTTTTAATTTGGGTTTTAATAATTTCTGAAATTTGATTAATATTTAGGGACACTTAATTTTACCTCTATTCATGATTTAGTAATTGTGATTTTAATCGTTCAATTTGACCTTTAATTGAACCATCAAAAACTTGATTTTGAACTTTAACTTTGATACCACCAATTAGTGATTCATCAACTTTGTTCACTACTTCAATTTTATAGTTAATAATTTTTTCAATCTTAACTTGAATTTTTTTAATTTGTTGTGATGAAAGTTTAACAACAGAATAAATAATTCCATAATGAATATCATGATATTCATTACAAATCTTACGAAATTCTTTAAGAATTAATCGCACATAACAAAACTGATGTTGGTCAATTAACAATAAGAAAAAATTTAATAAATAAGGCTCAATACGATTTTGAAACGTATCAATAATAATTGATTTTCTTAATTCAGTCGTTAAGTTACTACTGCTAGCAATGTCAATAAAATCTGGATAAGTAGCAAAGATATCAATTAATTGATTACTTTCTTCAGCAAATTTAGTAACTTTTTTTATTTCTCTTGTTAATTGAAAAAGACCATTGCTTCATTGATTAACTACATCTTCATCCATCATATTATCTTTCACCTACTGCTTATTTTAATTCTTTAATAAAGTCATCAATCAATTGTTCATGTTTTTTTGCATTAATTTCTGCACTAATAATTTTTTTAGCAGCTTCTAAAGCTATTTGTTTAATTTGTTCATTAATTTGGGCTTCTGCTTCTTTATGAATACGAATTAAATCACGTTTTGATTGATTAGTAATACGCATACTTTCATCTTGTGCTTTATCAATAATTTCTTTACGTTTGTTGTAGCCATCATTTTGAGCATTAACAACAATTTCTTGTGCTTCAATTTTAGCGGCTTTTAAAATTTGACTAGCTTCGCCACGATCTTGGTTAGCTAATGATTGTTTACTAGCAGCATCATCAAGTTTGTCTTTAATTGCTAAATGACGGCCGTGTAGTGCTTTACGAAAAGGAGCATATACTCATCTTCAAAGTACTAGTAATAAAATTACTGATGCAAAAATATGAGCTATAAATACAGGCAAGTTAGGAAATAGTTGGTTTACTATATCATCGCCAGAGACAATAGCATTAAAATTAAAATTCATAAAATTCACCTTCTTTAGTAACTATGTTATATTTTAACTTGCTACAAAAATTAAAATTAGTGAAACAACTAGGCCATAAATAGCACCAGATTCGGCAATAGCTGCACCAATAACAAATTGAGTTCTAATCTTTGATTCAACTTCAGGGTTGCGTGCTACAGCTTCTACAGCTTTACCAGCAGCAAAACCTTGACCAATTCCACTACCAGCACAAGAAATAGTTGATAATCCTGCTCCAACATATTTTAAATTTGTTAATCCATCTCCTGCTGCTAAAAAATTAAATCAGTGCACTAAGTGTGTTAATATTTCCATAATGATTTTCCTCTTTTTCTTTCTTTATTTATGTTTCATAACAAGGCGTTTTACATACATTTCATCATCAGAATCCATTTGCTCTTTTCGTAATTTCCTTGGTAACTTAACAGTGAGTTCACTTTTATGACTCGCTTCGTCCATTTGTAATTTCCAATAAACAAGCGTTAAAGTTCCAAAAATTAAAGCTTGAATACTTCCAGCAAATAAATCAAAATAAATATGCAAGAAAGGACCCATAACGCCAATCAATAAGTTCATTTGACCAATAATTGGTATCTCACCTCAAACCATACCAGTAACGCCATAAAGCATAGTTAGGATAATACTTCCTCCTAAAATATTACCAAATAAACGGAATGATAATGAAATTAAAGGTGCAAATTGAGTAATCAATTCTAAGGGATTAACAACAAACTTTTTAAAAAATAATAGTTTTTGAAATTTAATTCCAACAAAATAGATTCCAACAAATGTTACCATGGCCATTGACAAAGTAACTGTGTACATTGAAGATTGTGATTCAAAACCAATAATTGATAATCAATTACCGATCAAAATATAACCCATTATGTACAATAGATAAATTGTTAAGTTTTTATATTTGATACCAAGAACATCAACAACAATTTTTTCTACTGATTTGATAACTAACTCAACAACTAAAACAATCCCTCGCGGTTCTTCGTCAGCCTTCATACGTTTAACTTTGTAATAATAAATATAACTAACAATAACTATAAAGATAGTAGTTATAAAAATTGTTACAAGTTGGGGCATAATTTGGAGATAATTCCAACTATCTAGCCCTGCTAACAACTGCATGTAAATTCCTTCTTTTTATTTTTCTTTTGATATACACATAACTGTGCGGTAATGGTAGCTACCATTAATATTGACATTCCAACAATGGTTGTAATTAAATTAGCAAAATGAAAAAAAATGATTAAAACAATAATTGTCCCATAAACAATCATTCTTAATATGAAACCAAAATAAGCTAAAGTTTGTCAAAAAGATTTACCACTGGTTAATCATTTTGATGCTAAACATAGAAATCCAAAACCGATAACACTTCCTAAAAATCCAACATTAAAGCCACTAAACAATAATCAATATTGTACATTAATTATAACAGTTATGACTAATACAGTATTAATTAATAATCAATAACTGACCATTGTCGCTAATATTGCTAGAAAAAAATTATTTCTAACTTTAAAAGGTAATGTTTTTTTATTTAGTTCCGAAAATTCTGTCACCAGCATCACCTAAACCAGGAACAATGTAACCATTATCATTTAAATTTTTATCTAATGCTGCAATATATATTTTAACATCTGGGTTTTTTTGTTCAATTCTTTCAATAGCAACTGGTGCACCAACAATGGCAACTAAAGTAATGTGTTTAAATCCAACTTTTTTTAATTCTTTAATGGCAGCATTAGCAGTGCCACCTGTGGCAAGCATTGGATCTAAAATGAATACTAGTGCCTCATCCATGTTAGTAATATTTTTTGGATACTTAAAGAAATAATTATGTGGTTTTAATGTTTCTTCATTGCGATAAAGTCCGATATGACTAATAATAGCATTAGGTACTACATATTCAAAACCATTAGTCATTCCTAGACCTGCTCGTAAGATGGGACAAAGAATAATAGTTTTACTTAGCGTTTTACCAGTAACCTTAGTTATTGGAGTTTGGATTTCAATATCATCTACTGGCAAATCTTTAAATACTTCATAAGCCATTAAAGTAGCAATTTCGCTCAAGTTTTCTTTGAAATCTTTTTTTTGTGTATTTTGATTTCTAATTCTTGTTAGCTTATCTAGTATTAAAGGATGGTTTACAATAAATAAGTTTTTATTATTTTCCACTAAAAACACTCCTTCATTTTTTAATGTTTATATTTTAAAAAATAAAATATATACTAATATGAAATTTTACGCCTTTTAATTTATAAATCAATAAAATAATAAAATAATAAATAAAAGTATAAACTAAAACCCCTAAGAATGCATTAATAAAAATCAAATTTACTCTTAGGGGTTCATTCTTTGTTAAATTTCATATTTGTCTAAAAACTAATAAAATTAATTTTAGAAGTTGTCTTATTATTGTTATTGTCAAAATTATTACAATTAATTTTATTGGCATTAAATATATCAACTTTGACTTCGACAACTTCTTCTGCGCATAAATCAATACCAGAATCTGGTAACTGTTGTTCAAGACTTACTGAATTACCTTTATAGAATTCAATTTCTTCTTTTAAACCTCTACTAACATTATCAAAAGTGATTTTCATACTAATTTTTTCTTCGTTGTTTTTTTCTTGTATTTTTATATACTCTTGATTTTCGCTTTTTAGTTCTTCAATTTCTTTTGCGTTTTTCTTATTTATTTTTTCTAACTCATTAAGTTTGGCTTTGTTTTTTTCATTTTCTGTTTGTATATTCTTACATTCATTTTTTCATTATCCGATTTTAATCTATTATTTTCTGATTTAAATTCATTTTCTAAACGGTTTTTCATTGAATTTATAATATCTACTTCGTTTCTTCATTTTTCATTTACTGTAAAAATTGCTTCTTCTAATTTATCAATTTTTTTACTTATTTGTTTTTTTCTATTATAAAAACCTAAAGTAAAAATACGAGATAAAACATTTTTTCAGGTTTGATTTTTTTCTATTTTTAATAGTTCAATTTTTTGTTTTAGAGGTTGGGAAATATTATCTGTCAACAATTTTTCTTTTTCTTCAACTACTTTTATATAGTCATCTCATCTGTTTTCATTTTTATATTCTTCTAAAGAAGCAATTGTTTCTTTTAATGATTTTCAAGCTCATTCATATTCTTTTTTCAAAATTTCTTCTTCCATTATCTTTTCTCCTCTCATCATTTCAACATAAAAACCCATTTACTTTTAGATAAAGGCAATGGGTTAAAAACTATTATGTTGATTAGGTAAAGACTATCATATTTTCCATATTTTTCAACGTTTTTTCATAAAACATCATATTTACAAATTATGGATGTTGTTATATTATGATATCTTTATAAAAGAATAATAAAAAATAAATAAAAGGCATATCGTTTATTAATTTTAATAATCCTAATTTATTTTTATTCATTAGAATTAAAAATATGATAAATATCAGAAATTTGATCTTGATATTTTTCACATTTGGCAAGTGTAATTTTATTTTTGTATGCTATATAATTAATATCTTGAATTTTAGTATTAAGTTTTAATTGTAAAATAGTTTCATTATTTATTTTATCAATTTTAATAATTTGGACAATTTGGCTTTCTAATGCATCTAATATTTTTGTGAAATCATCTTTGGTAAAGGTTTTAATTACACAATAATTATCATTTTTATTAATGAATTCTTTAGTAATAACTTTTCCTTCATCTAAAATTAAAAATTCATCAGCAACATTAGCTAATTCATCAAGAATATGTGAAGAAATAATTACTGTCTTGTTTTGAGCTTTAAAACTCATGATTTTAGTAAAAAAAACAAAACGGTTATTGGGATCTAAATTAACGGTTGGTTCATCCATGATTATAATATTGGGGTCACCAATAAGCATAGCGTCAATCATTAATTGTTTTTGCATGCCACTAGATAATTTATTAGAGTTAATTTTAGCAATATTAGAAAAATCATATTGTTGTAAAATATTGTTTACTATTAATTTAGTTTGGGCTTTATTATTACCTTTAATAATAGCAATATGGGTTAAGTCTAAGATTGTGTGTAAATTTAAAAAAGTAATAAAAAATGAGCCATATACCCCTCCTTAACAAATATAATTAGTTTGAAAATAAAAACTAGATAGGATGAGAAATATATGACTCCATTAAATTTTACAATAG
>NZ_JAQYTS010000015.1 GCF_030913225.1 Spiroplasma sp. AdecLV25b | reverse complement strand
CTATAAGAATTTTAAAATTAATTTTAGATAAGATTAACTTAGCAACTTTTAAGTATGGTACAATAAATTAAACTAAATTTATTTGATATGAGAAATATTGCTCTGTAAAAATAAATTTACACAAGATTCGGGACTTAACCTGCAATATGGGTTAGAAATTGTTTAGTGTTATATTCATTAGGGAAAGTATTTTTTTCAGGTATGTAAGCAATTGATGGCTTTTCTTTAGTTTTCTGATTAGAAATATTATTGATTAAAATTTCACCACTGTCAGTAAGTAAAGCACCAATAATACATTTAATTAAAGTAGTTTTTCCAGCACCATTTTTCCCAATTAATCCGTAAACTTTACCTTGTTCAAGCGTACAACTTAAGTCTTTTAATACGTGATTACTTTTAAAAGTTTTATTAAGATGAGTAATATTTAAAACTTCTTTAGTGTCCATATTTAACTAACATCCTTTCTACGAATAATAACAAAACTGATAGTAAAAAATAATAAGGTAATAATAAGATAAGTGATACCAACTCCATAAATATTAATAATCGGTTTTTGTTTAGCACTAGTTACAATAACACTATCATTGCTCAATTCATAAATATTATTAATATCATATGTATAAGGATATAGTAAAGTAGGAGATGAAATAATTCCAATTACAAGGTTACTATCACTCTTATTATCATTAGTTGGCATCATTAGTAAACTAGTAGCAATGTTCATAAGTGGATTTATTGCAAAAGAATTTCGATTTGACTTCATACTTTTCTTTATGTCTATATAAAGATTTGGATATTCTGTTGGTTTTCAACTGCTTTTATATTTATGAGGACTAGTATATTCGTTTGTTTTATCTAAAATATAATTAAAAATATTAAGATTACCGATTAAATTAATTTTAGTTCGAAATTGTGTTTTAGTTAACTTTGCTTTAATTTCCTTTAAGGTAGTTGTTAAACCTAATTGATGATAAATTGTTCATAAGATAACAGCAAAATCTCGATAGTCCAATTGATAATCAATGTCGTATTTTTTTAAACTATTAGTTTTTGATTCTAATATACCATTGTCATTATTAAGCTGATTTTTATAATTAAGGTCACTTATGTTATTTATGACATCATTTTCTTCATGACAAGTGTCTTGGTTAAATTTATCAATTGGCGTAATGTCAGCACTATAAACATAACTGCTATAGTGATTATTTAATTGTTGATTTATTTTTTAAAAAAAGTTGTGGTTTTAAAATCTGCTTTAAAATTATTATTTACTTTTAAAAAAATAGTTGATTTTGTACTGCTTGGAGTTTTTAAAATATCAATTAAAGTTTGAGCATTAACACTAATATCAGATGTTTTATTAAATTGAGTATTTAAATCAACGTTGCTCTTTGTTGATCTATCATATAAACTAAAAGTAAAAGGATTACTATCATCAAGTAAATTTGGATTTGGTTGATCATTTAAAACACCATTATGATATAAATATTTAATATCTTCAATGTTAAATAAATCTTTGCCAATAAAATTAGAACTAAGATTTGATTTATTCAGATCATTTTTAAATTTTTCATCTTGCGAAAAATTATAATAAGGATGCTGAGACTCTTTTACTGCTTGTAACATTGGTAAAATAACTATTGAAATTGCACAAATAAAAACAAAAATAGATGATAATAATATTGTCAATTTAGAACCATATCAAACGGAAATTAAAAAAACTAAAGATGCAAATGCACAAAGAAAAATACTAATTAAAGGTCAAGTTTTAATAACATCTAACATTAAAGCATTAAAATAATTCTTACCATTTATAACAGCAAAAAATCCAGATATTACTAATAAAAATGATATTAATCCTAAAATTTTATAAAATGAAATTCTAGTCTTTGATAGAGGCAATGATGTATAAACTAAGAAAATACCATTATCAATTTGTTGACGATAAATTTTAATTGTAATATAAGCAGTGTAAAATGCTATTAATGGTAAATACAAAACTAATAATAATTGCTGATAAAAAATAATAATTTTAAACATATTTTTTTCTGGGTTGCTATATGCGTTAATACTAAAAATGGTAAATAATAGTAAAACTATAAATAAAAATGTTGAAAAAAATCAAGTAATTTTTGTTTTTAAAAGGTCTTTGATAGTGATTAAATAAAACTTATGCTCATAAGTTTTTGTTTTCAACATATTAGTACTCCTTGAATATGAATATTATAAAGTTTGATATGCAACTTTAATTTGCGTATTAAATTATTTTTCTCTTTAAATACTTCGCTTTGGATTAAAAGTAATAGTAGAAACACTTAAACCAAAATCTAATGTTCTAACATAAGCTCCAATGCTAGTAAGACTACCACTAATTTTTGGATGCAAATATAATTTTGTTCCCATTCTTTGAAATCCTAAACCAATAGTAACTGATATAGAGTATGATGAAGATTTACTGTCGCTAGCATCAACAAATTTTATATACTTAACTGATTCAGTATCAACGAAAGTGACAGTATCAAAATGAAATATACCAAATTTACCATTACCAACATCACCAAATGTTGCTGGTGAAGTCGCTTGTTCTGCAGTTTCAATTGTGACACTTGGATATTTAGTAATAAATTCATCTCACGTATCAATATAATCGTAATAATCTAATGCTAAATATGAATATTTATCATCAGTATAACTTTCATTTGTACTTCAATTTGCTCACATATTACGATAATTACTATAACCAATACTTGTAGTAATGGGTGATGCGGCTTTTTCATTGTTAGTAGTTAGTTGATTTATTTTAGTATTATTAGTCATCAATGTTATTGATGAACTAGTTGATAATGCTAGTGTTGCCAGTGTCATTAATATCTTTTTCATAGAATTTATTTCCTCCTAATTAGTATTTTATTTTTGAAAAATAACATATATTTATTCCCTTCCTAACTTAGATTATAACACTTAAATTTTTAAAATAGATAATTTGTAAATAGAATTAATTAACAAAAAAATCACTATTTAAAACATTGATTTTGATGGTATCATAGTTAAATTTTTAACTAATAGTTAAGATAGTTAAGACAAAAGTAAAAGCACCAGTTAGTAAAGAATGATACTCATCATGAATTGCATTAACATTAATATTTACATCACCAAGTTTTACAACAAGCGATGTTAATTCATGTCCTTCAACATTAACAACGTAGTCAATATCTTTTTTGGCACTATTATCAAAAGCACTAATTTGCGCTTGAATAATTGGCAATAATTTTACTATCGTATCTTTAAAAGTAGTAGTACCAATGGCAGTAAAACTATAATTTTGTTTTGGAATATTAATACTACTAATATCTTGCACTGGTTTTACTAAATTAATTTGTGTTGGAAATTGACCTGTTAAAATGTGAGTAGTAATAGCAGCTTGGACTACAACATCAATTGAACTGTATTGTTCAATCTTAGAATATAAATCATGATTAGCAATAATAATTTTATAATCACGGCCATATTGTGGTTTTTGACTAGTAAGATTAGTAATTTTTTTAGCAACTTGTTTTTTAAAGTCATCTAATGCCTTATCATAAGTATCATGGTCAAGAATAACACTAACATTTGAAGGAGTAATAATAATATGACTAATATCAACATTGTTTTGATGATTTTGAAGTTTGGTGCAAGCAATAGGTAATATCGCAAGATTAGAAGTTAAAATAATTGCTTTAAATATATTTAAAATTTTTTTCATAATTAAATCCCCTATGCTTGTTCTTCTTCACTAACTTTTTGCTTTTTACGTTTTCAAATGGTTTCTGACTTAATTTCTTTTTTGGTTTGAATGTAACCACTATTTAAAGTTTTGAAAAGAATGGGAATTGATAGTGATAATGTTCCAATGATAATTAGAATATAATCTAATGCTAACTTTTCATGAATAAAAGTTATGTTATGTTGGACAGATAAGGAAAAATTTAGTTTATTTTGATTTATAACTATTAAAGTAATACCAGTAAGCAAGAAAGTTATTCCTACTACTAAAACTAAAATAATTTTTATAGTATGTTTTTTGTTTATTTTATCTTTCATTGTTTATTACCTAGTTGTTTTAGTTGTTATTTTTAATTCATTAATATTTTGTTTTTGTAAATATTTTTTATGGCTACTTAAGCCAATAAAAATATAATAAATTAAAACATTAATGGCGCCAATTAATACTGTTACTAAACCAAAATATAAAAGTATATTAACTTTTAGGGAAGAAAAAGCAAAAATAACACCTAATAGAATTAAAAAAATACCACTGAATTGAATGATTTTTCATCAATTAAATTTAAAATTTTGTTTAGTCATACTATTCTCCTTATTAATTATTTGTATAATTATATCATTTTCATAAAAAATATGAGTTAATTTTTTGCAAATTCTATTTATGACAACATTATAATGTTAGTAACAAATGTTATGGCATTTTCATATTCATTAAAAAGTAGAAAAATTCGTTTATCATAGCAAAATATTTCAACTCCAATAAATTTTTTCCTACTAGATAAATGATTATTTTTTTCTCAAAAAAAAGTAATGTTTTTTATTTCTGCGATTGGAATTATTTGCGATTCAAAAGAATCAATAAAATAAATAGATGTTTGTGATAATAATATATCAACTTGATTTAAAGGAATAAAATCTGAGGATTTAAAAAAATTAACATCACGCAATTTATAACGTAAAAATAATTCTTTGTTATTTTTTTTAACTATACTATCTTCAATTTTTAAATTAATATTTTGAGCATTAAATTTATTTACATTTTGGTATTTGCCATTAACAACTTTATCACTATAATAAATGTCTTCTTTTATATTGTCAATAGGGACAGATAATTCCTTTTTGCTTATTTTTTTAAAATTTAAACTATCATTATAACAGTTGTTAATATCTTTGGTAATTTTTGATAACTTTTCTTGCTTAATTTTTCTAATTATAATGATTAATAAAATTAAACTTACAATTAAAAACACACTAACAGTAATTGCAAATATAACTCATAAATTCATAAAATTATTCTCCTTAGTAGTCTTTTTTATCTAATAATTTTACCAGTAAAACTATCATAAATAGTTGATGGCTTATTATCTAGTATTTTGCCCATCACTTTATATTTTAATTTAGGTAGGTTTATCAATTTATAGTCAGTAATAGGTAATTCATTACTAATATTACAACTAGTAGCAACTAAAGGGCCTAAAATATTAGTTAATTTTTTAATAAATGATGAAGCACTAACTCTAATAGCAACTGAAGATTTTGTGCTTCAATATGAGGTTTTTAACATTGGTTGTTTAGCAACAATAACTGTGACTTTGCCTTCTTCAAAATTAATAGTTAAAAATTTTTGTAAATCTTCACTGATTATTCCTACTAATTTAGCTTGTTCTCAACTACCAACTAAAATTGGTAAAGGTTTATTGTGTTCACGATTTTTAATTTTATAGATTTCTGCAATTGCTTTTTCATCATTATATTTACCAGCAAGACCATACACCGTATCTGTTGGTAAAGCTATGACTTGACTATCATTCAATTTTTGGCTTATTTCTGATATTTGATTTTGTTTAAAAGTTATCATGATTCACCACTTTTCCCAAAAGTATTAAGTAAATTATACACCTCTTAAAAAAATTATCATATTTTTTTTATTTCTTAATTAAAAACACCTATACAAAGGTATAGGTGTTATACAACTGATTTAATTACTTTATTTATATCTTTAATACTTTTAATGTTTGTGTTAGTGACATTTTTAAAAAAGATATTCAAATTTTTAATCAGGAGTAATTGTGGGTATTATTTTTGTTATTTAATGAAATGAAAATGAATTGGGTATTTTTTGTTTAACATTAAGGGATGTCTTGTGTATATTAGGATAATAGGAAAATCATGGTTTGAAAAAGACACTAATTGACTTATTAGTAAAATGTTATTACTAACATATTCGTTTACTAATACGTAATGGTCAATATCTAATAGTTCTAAATTTAAGTTATATTTTTTAATGAAAGCATTTTGAAATCTTTATAATAATGTTTTAATATTATAAAATTTTTCGTGATTATAAAAATTAAATACTGATATTGATTGTTGAATTTTTTTCAACATTAACAATTTTATAGCTTCATTAATATTATTTTCTAATTGAAAGTTTCAAATATTTTCGTAAATATTAACAATTAAAATATTTTTGTAGTTAATTAGGTTGTATTCTTCATAAGAAGACTTATTTTTAATTAAAATATTGAAGTTTTGGTTAAGTAAATGAAATTTAAAAATATTATCAGGGTTATTTTGGAATAATTTAATTATAACTTGTTCATATGTAGCATTTATAAATAATTCTATTTGCTTTCTAATATAGGAATCATCAACGGAGAAAATATACAAAGAAACTTTTCAGTTACAAAGTTGAAATAAAACTTTTATTAAATGCCATTGCTAAATATTGTAATTCTAAAATATTAATATTGGGAAAAAATTGAAGTTTCTTTAATTGCGAATTTATAATTAAAATAAGTTGTTGACCTCATTGATATTTACTTTCAATATCACAACTATCTACTAAATAAAAACTAATATTGCTATTATAGTTAAATACTAATTTAAATCAATTGTCCGTTAGATAATCTTTTAAAACTTGCTTAAAAATATTGGAATATAAGCGAATTTGATAGTTATTAGTAATAAATAAAAATATTTCATCAGTAATTTTATTAATTTTAAGCATTACTTCTGGAAATAATCCATTATCAGTTCTAACATTAATTAAGAATACCAAATTTAAATAATATTCTGCAAAGGTATCTAATTTAATATCAAATTGTTTAACAATTAATGTTAAAAGATTATCAATATCTTTTTTTATAATTTTAGGAACATCAAATTTAATTAACATATTTTTTGTAAGAAAATAATTAAATTTCATTCTTCTAATAGCAATAGTCAAAAATCAAATTAGTTGTTCGTTATAGTATTTTTTATAACCACTATTAATTATTAAAGTTTTAATTGTTTGATAGATATATGCTAGGGATTTCTCATTTAATGAGGAAGAAAATTCTTTGTTAGAATTGATTGTCATAATAGTGGTTATAAATAGTAAATTTTGTTCACAGCCAATGAGTTTAAAACCTAAATTAGTTTTAAATTCTAATTTAATGTTTAAATTATGAGTATCTAAAAAATTATTTAAACTAATAATGTCTTTTTTTAAAATATACATATTTGCACTAGTTATATTAGCAAGCAATTCACTACTGGTTACATAGTTTTTTTGTCATACTAAACTTAAAAATAAAACACTAATTCTAACAAAGGTATTTTCATTAGCTGTTTGGATAAATTGTGCCAGCAAAGTTTTAATTGCTTTTTGTTTTTTAACATCATTAAATAAAAAGTCATTTTGCTTTCTAAAAATCTTACAATTTCTTATTCTTTTTAATGAACTATTAATAAAGACAATGTCTCTTTGCAAAGTTCTAGAAGTAACGTTAAACTTGTCAGTTAAAAAATCAATACTAATTGATGAAGAATCTTGAAAAAATTTAAGTATTTCGATAACACGCCACACTAGAACTGCCCCCATTATATCCTATTGCAAGAATAAATGAGTTTTTCCTTTTCTAAATATAAAAAATGTCACTAAATAAGTGACAAAATTTGCGTTATGAAAATACTTTTATGTGTTATAATTACTGCCAAACAAAAAGCATTCTCCATTTACCATTGATATCTTTAACAAATTGATAATGGTAATTATATAAGTATTTTTTAACTAATATTTCTAATGCTTTTTTTTGGTCAAAACCAAATTCAAACGCCAACAAAAATGGTTTAGTGACAAATTCAGAACAACGTTGAAAAATTAATTTATATAATAATAAACCATTTTCTTCAGCAAATAATGCTGATTTTGGTTCATATTGCAAATTAGACATAAGATATGTATCAGATGTTTCATCAATATATGGCGGATTAGAAATAATAATATTAAATTTGTGGTTTTTTAAATTACTAAATAAGTCACTTTCTATAAATCTAATATTATTTAAATTATAGTTTTTACAATTTATTTTTGCGACTTCTAAGGCAGCAATGCTAATATCACTAGCTACTACTTTTCATTGTGGTTTTGCTAAAGCAATACTAATGGCGATTGCACCACTACCAGTTCCTAAATCTAAAATTGATAATTTATCGTCATGAAAAATGTTTTTAGCATAGTCAAAAACATAATTTACTAATTCTTCAGTTTCACTGCGTGGAATCAAAACACGATTATCAACAAAGAATTTATTACCGTAAAAGTATTCATAACGAATAATATATTGCAAAGGATACCCAGTAATATATTTTTCAATTAAAAGTAAATATTGTTCTAAAAAAGTATTTTCTATTTCTGCATCCATATTAGCATACAATCATGATAAATCTTTTTCAATAAAATATAATAAGATAATTTTATTAACTTTTTCATCATTATGATTAATATGTTTAGCAGCTAATAAATAATCTTTATATGTCATATCCTTCTCCCCACAATACAATTAAATATTTTTGGGTTAATATTTAACAACATTTTTATTTTTTCTATTTTTAATGACATTAACAATAATTAATACAAAAACAATAGAGCTAAAAATAAATAAGAAAGCAATTGTTAAAATACAAATAATAGGAAAAAGAATTATATAACTACCAATGGCCAGAATAAATCCAAAGTTACTAGTATTATTTCAATCAACATTTTGCAAAAAATTTAAATTTTTTCATAGTAAGTAATGAAAAATTAAACTAGAAGTAGAAGCAAATCAGACAGTTAATAACAAGAATAAAATATGGATATTACCGACACTAAATGTCCAAGTTATTAAGGTGGCTAATGTTATAAATAAAAAAATAATAGTTAAAAGAAATAATATTTTTGTTTTTGATTCTAATACCTTGAAATCCATAACACTCTACCTCCAAAACTTTACTTTAGTGTGCTAATATTTTCTTCAATACTTTCTAATTTTTCTTTTTGTTCTCCACTAATTAAAGCGATAATAATTTCATCAATACTACCTTCCATAATACGATCTAACTTTAATAAAGATAAACCAATGCGATGGTCAGTTACTCGATTTTGGGCATAGTTATATGTTCTAATTTTTTCAGAACGTTCACCGCTACCAACCGCATTTTTTCGTAAGTTACCAAGTTTTTGATGTTGTTCTTCAACTTGTTGTTCATACATTTTAGCTCTTAAAACACGCATGGCTTTATCTTTGTTATCATGTTGACTACGACCATCTTGCGATGTTACAACAATACCGGTTGGAATATGGGTAATTCTAATAGCAGAATCAGTGGTATTAACATGTTGTCCACCCGCACCACTAGAACGATAAGTGTCAATTCTTAAATCAACAGGATTGATTTTAATTTCTACTTCATTAACTTCTGGTAAAACTGCTACTGTAGCTATTGAAGTATGAACACGCCCTTGTGATTCAGTTTTAGGAACTCTTTGAACACGATGCCCACCAGCTTCAAATTTCATTTTAGAAAATACATGTTTACCTTTAATCATAAAAGAAATATAACTAAAACCACCATTCAATGCTTCTTTGGCTTCAATAGTTTCAATTTTTCAGCGTTGAGTTTCAGCATATTTAATATACATTCTATATAAATCACCAGCAAAGATATTTGCTTCGTCGCCACCAACCGCGCCTCTAATTTCAATTATAACATTTTTATCATCATTAATATCTTTTGGTATTAAAGTTAACTTTAAATCATTTTCAGCGATTGCTAATTGATTTTCATTTTCTTTAATATCTATTTTTAGCATATCAAGTAATTCAATATCTTGCTCAGTTGCTAGTGCTTTTTTTGCTTCAAAAATTTCTTTAACAATGTTGTCATAATTTAAATACTTCTCAACAATTGGTTCTAATCTACTTCGCTCTTTTGTTAACTCAGTATACTTATCTCTACTTATGGCATTTGGATCTTCTAATTGTAATTCAATTTCATGATACTTGTTAGTAAGTAACGATAGTTGCTCTAATGTTTTTTGATTCATAATAATTCACCTGGTCTATTTATTTTGATTACTTTTTATCACTCGATGATGGATACGGCAACGTGCTTCATATTGTTCTTGTGCACCAATTAAAATAATTTCATCATCATATTTTGCTTCTTTGCCATTAATAATGCGTTGTGTTCTAGTTGCAGCTTGACCACATTCTACACAAACAGCATCTAATTTAGTAACAAATTCTGCTAATGCTAATAATTCTTTCATAACAGAAAATGGTTCACCACGAAAATCTTGATCTAATCCAGCAACAATAACTTGTTTATTACTATCTGCTAATTGTTTAATTACTTCAATAATTATGGGATTAAAAAATTGAACTTCATCAATGGCAATTGCAGCAACATTTTCATTAACGTATTTTAAAATTTCCAAAGGATCATTTATAACAATCGCAGTAATTGCAACTCCTTTATGAGAAACAACTTTTTTAGCATCATAACGACTATCTACTTTTGGTTTAAAAACTAAAACTTTACGTTTCGCATATTGTAAACGATTGATGCGACGCATAAACTCTTCGGTTTTTCCAGCAAACATACATCCTGTAATTACTTCAATTCATCCTTCATTATAACGACTATACATTTTTACTCTACTCCATATCTTTTTTTAATTAACTATTAATTGTGGTGGATTTTTCGCAACTTTATCTAAACTGTTAATTAGTTTTTCAATATCATCAACATGTTGCAAACGAACTCCCGCTGCTGTTTGATGACCACCACCGCCAAATTGAGAGACAACATCATTAATAATTCACTTAGCACTACGAACACTAACTTTAATTGCACTATCTAATTGATCATGTGCAACTATTAATCAAATTTTAATACCCATAATATTTGACATAACATTAACTTGACTAGTTAAATCTTCTTTGCTAAGGGTTAGTTTTTCTTTTATTTTTAATACTTTATTTTGTTCATTGATTGTCATTTGCAATTCACTAATTATTGTATCATTAAATACCATATAACCAACGCCATGTTCTGTAATTTTAAAATTAGATAAAATATAACCTTTAATACGAGCTATTTTTAAATTTTGGGTGTACAAGTTTTGATATAAATCTAATAAATTAAAATTTTGTTTCATCAAAAAACTAGCAACTTGAAATGTTTCTTCATTAACCGAGCGATATAGAAATCTTCCTGAATCAGTAACTAATCCTAAAAATAAATTTCGAGCAGCTTCCGCAGATACTTTTAATTTCATCATTTCTGCTCATTTTGCTATAACCTGGCAAGCAGCAGAAGCTTTGTTTTCAATTAAAGAAATATTAGCATATTCGTCAACGATAGGATGATGATCAATCTTAACAATTTTTTTAGATTGCTGTCAAAATTCACCACTAATTCGTTCACGATTAGCAGTGTCACAAATGATTACTAAAGCATTTTCATAATCTTCTTTTTTGACAAAAGTGGGCGTTGGAAAGAGTGAAAGCATATGATCATTCATTTCACCAGGTGCTAAAACACGTTTATTAGGAAAATTATTTTCAATAATAATTTTTAATCCTCATTGTGAACCAAGGGCATCACCATCAGGGTTAATATGGCGATGAATAATAATAGGATTACTATTCTTTATTAGTTCATAAATTTCTGTTGCTATTTTTTTAAAATCACTCATAGGAATTCCCTTTCTATCATGTACCAATTAATTGTTGGTTTTTACCATCAAATACAAAAATGGAATTTTTAGTAATGCTAATTCAACCAGTAACACCGATTGCAATATTCTCACTACTACTTAAAACTTCAAATTCTTCACGAGTAAAAGTTTCAAAAATTAAATACGATGTTTTTTCATTAATCTTAGTAATTCCTTTAATAACACCTTTAATTACTATTGAAGATTTTAAGAAAGCGAATTTTGGTTTTTTTCTACTAAATAAAACATCATTTGATTTAAAAGCAATTGTTGGAGTATTATCAGTAGTAAATTTTCCAAGATTAACATTATAGAAAAACAAATTAGGAGTATTTCATATCCCCTTAGAAGTATTAATGCGTTGTTTATTAATTTCCTTTAATAAATTTAAAGAAAGCGGTTTATCAGTAACATCTCCAATCTTACCTTGTTGAATAATTATTTCATTTTCAATAACAGTAACACTAGTTGCTAATAAATTAATATCAACTTGCGTATTAGTAGTAAAAATAATAATAATTTTTAAAAATTTTTGGATTTTTTTAATTCAAATTGCTAATTTTTCTTTATCATCATAATTTAGTAATTCAAAAGGAATATGTAAAATTAAAATTTTAGTAGGCACAATTAATTGTTGAAGAATTTTAATAATCTGACGTTCTAAAACAGTTAGTTGCGTAATACGCATTGTTAATAAATGATTTAATTCTAACTCTTTAAATAACATAAAAATATTTTTACTGATTAAATCACGAGCATCAATTAAACTATTATATAATAATTTTAAGTGATTTTGATATGTTTCTTTTTCTTCTAATTCGGGATGTTTTAAAATTTTATCGTGATAAATTTTAATTTCATCTTTAATATTTTTTAACAATAAATGCATTTCATCAGGTAGTAGTTGCATAGCTACAAAGTCTTGTTTCATATTGAATTTAATTCTTTGTACTTCAGCTAAATCAATTCACTGTTCTAAAATTTGATCAATTTGAGCACGAGTAAAACTAATTTGTTTATATGAAAGTAAACGATTTAATTCATTATTGAAATTTTGATTATGATTATTACAAGTTTTTAAAGTTGTTCTGATTTCACTACGAGTATTAGTAACCTTTTTATTTAAATAACTATTAATTTCTTTAACAACAAAAATAATTTCACGTAATTGAAACTGAGAACGTCGTTCTTTTGGTGGACTACAACCACAAAAACATTCACCTGTTAAATTTTCTAAACTAGCAATTCGATCTTGTAGAGATTGTAAAAATAATAAATTATTATTAGCAATAATATTTTCTTCTTCGGCAGTAAATTTTTTAATTAAAATATCTGATAAAGTTTCACAACCAGAAAAATTAAATTTTTCTTGCACAAAATTTTTGTGAAAATGAATAATTTGGAATTCATATTCCTTAATGAAATTAGTACGTGTACTTTGTGTTTCGCGAATGAAACGTTTAATAATATTAATTAATTTTTCTTTAAAATAACCACAATCTAAATTTAAACCAGTATCTTTTAAATTTTCAATGTCAGTTTTAATTTTTTGATTATGATTACTTATATCTTGTAAAAATGGTTTATTACGCATTGCTGTTCGTGCTAAATTATATTGAATACTAAAAAGTTTATTTCAACTTTGTAACTGTAAATCAACATAGGCCATTTTTCGTTCAAAACCAATAGTATTATAAGTAACTTCTTTTTTATCAATTAAAATTTTACCTTGCATAATAGGAACACTACCCATTAATGCTTTAATTAAGTTTTCACTATTGATTTCATCATTACTAAAAAGCGCTAAACAATCAGGATAACTACTTTCAAAACTTCAATTTTTTACTGCTTTATCAACAGTTAAATTGATAATACTAAAGTTTAGTTCAAAAGATTGTTCTGATTTAAACTTCATACCTTTACTAGTAGTTAAGCTATTAAATTCAGATGATTCCATAAAATCAGTCCTAACTTTAAAATCATATATTAATTATACTATTAGTTACATAATAAAAGACCTAAATTCTATGTTAATTAGTATATATCAATATTTTAACTTAAATAACGAAAAAAATGGCTCTAAATAATTTTTTAATTATAGAAAAAAATAGAAACCAATTTAGTTTCTATTTTAAACAAAATTATTTTTTAACTTTATCAGCTAGTTTTAAAACATCTTTAGCAGAATCCAGAACAATAGTTTTAGAATTTTGAGATTTTGCTTTGTTTGTTTCAACAATTTTAGGTTTAACTTCAACTTGTTGACTTGCTTTAGTCTTGAAACGTTCAACACGTCCTGTTGCTGAAGCAAAAGATTGTTTTCCAGTATAGAACGGGTGACAATTTGAACATGTATCAACACGAATTTCTTTACCTTTAGTTGAACCACTCATAAAATTATTACTACATGTTATACAAGTAACTTTAGTTTGAAAATATTCTGGATGGATATTTGTTTGTGACATAATTTCACCTCGCTTTGAAAAACTATTTTAATATAATAAAAAGTACTTAAAAATAATAACATTAACCAATGAAAAAAGCAAATAAATCTTAAAAATATTTTTTCTTCTATGTAGAGTTTTGCGTGGCTTTCTGTTTCTTATATTCTGTTCATATTTACAATTCAAGTTATAAAAAAGTGTTAATTAGCAAAATTTTATCTTAAATAAAATTATAAATTATAATCAATCTATAAACTAAATATAGTTTTAAACCTATTGCTTTATTTTTAAAGTTAATAGGTTTTTATTTTACAAAGGAGTATAAAAAAATGGAAATAAATTCTTATTTAAATAAAGTGAATAAATCATTAAGCTTTTTAACTGGAGTAACAGGGGTAATAGGTTTAAGTACTTATTACTGACAAAAATTAAATAATCCAATTTTATTAGGAATTAATGGTATAGCTTTTGGCTTGAATTCCATTGTATATTTTTCATATAAAAATAACACTAAAAATATAAGTGCTGTTAGTAAAATATTGTTAGGTCTTTCAATAATCAGTTCAGTAAATTATAGTAAATTTTTAGATAGCAACGGCATTAAAATAATACCTAAAGAAATAAGTGAGGCAAGATATTCAGATTTTTTAAAAAGATGCAAAGAAACACAAGCTAAGGGCTATAAAATAGGATGTTTTCCTATAGGAGGAGGTTGGAGCGAAGAGGAAAGGTTTGAACTAAGAAAAAGAAATAGTGACACTGAAAACTGAAATACTTACATTTCAATGAATGTTTATGGTGCCACAAATATTATTAATGGTATAACAGAATTACTGCCTAAAAGATTTGATTCAGTAAAAAGTATTGCTAATTTAATTACTGCAGTAGCATTAACTAGTACTGGTATTGTTATGCAGCACACAAATGGTTATGATAATTATTATGCAATACCAACAGTTTTTTCGGGTATGATTAATATTGCTAATCAAATTATTCCTTCATGTTTAAAAAAGACCGAAAATTTAAAATGTGATTATCAAAATGAAAGTGATAATCATGATTTTGATGCAAATGAAATAAATAATGATGAAAATATTCCAATGAATCCAATATCAGTAACTAAATCAACTATTCTTTAGTAGTAATTTACAATAAAACTAATTTTCAAATTTATTTTCTTCACTTGTTGGTAAAAGCACAAATATTATTAATAAGAATGCAAAAAATGTTTAAATTTTACAACTTATCAAAAAAGAAAATTCAAATAAAAATTATTTGAATTTTTAAATTAACTCAAAACAAGCCTAATTAGGCTTGTTTATTTTATTTGTCTACCAGTAAAATAGGTTGCTTATTTTCTCCAATAAATATTTCAATGTGGATCAGTTTAGTTTTAAAAAAGTGTTAACAATTATTCACTTTTGTCGGGATTTATTTGTTCGAAATAAAAATTTATTCTTTGATATGAGGGGTATTTGCTCCATAAAAGTAATTTATACAAAATTTAGGATTTAACCTAAGTATTAATAACATCTGTTACTATTGGTGGTATTCCAAAACCTAAACATAAACCTGTAGCAATTAAACCAAAAATGATAATTGTAATGGCAAGTCATTTAATAATTTTAATTAAAAAAATAAATGCAATAATAGCAATTAATGCTACTACAACCCCAATAATTACTAAAGTACTCATTATTTATTACTTCTTGGTTTCATGTGTGGGAATAATAGCACATCTTTAATACTATCTTGGCCAGTAATCAACATTACTAAACGGTCAATACCAATTCCAAGACCACCTGTTGGTGGCATACCATATTCTAATGCTTCTACAAAATCTAAATCCATTTCTGTTGCTTCATCATTGCCACTATCTTTTTCTTTCATTTGTTGAGCAAAACGTTCATATTGTTGAAAAGGATCATTTAATTCTGAATAAGCATTGGCATATTCACGACCACCAATAAACAATTCGAAGCGATCAGTAAATTCTTTACTATCCTTTTTTAATTTAGCAAGTGGTGAAATTTCAATCGGATAATCAGTAATAAATGTTGGTTGAATTAAGGTTTCTTCTACAAATTCTTCAAAAAATAAATTAATAAGATGTCCAATGCTATTATAGTGTGGTGGGATTTTAAGATTAAATTTTTTAGCAAGTTTTAAAGTTAAATCATATGCTTTAATTTTAGCTTCATTTCTAATTTTATCATCAGCAATATTATGATATTGTTTACTCATTTCAATAATTTCAGAAAAAGAAGAGATGAATTCAGCATCTTTAATTTTAACTTGTTTGATAGATTCAATCATACTAATTTTTGTTCAAGGTTTTTCAAAATTTAAGATATGATTGCCATATTCTAAAATTAACTTATTTTGAACAATATTAATTAAATGCTTAATACAATTTTCTGTTAATTCCATCATAAAATTCATATCTTGATAGGCAACATAAATTTCAATAGTCGTAAATTCAGGATTATGTTTTGGACTCATACCTTCATTACGGAATAAGCGACCAATTTCATATACACCTTCAAAACCACCGATAATTAAACGTTTTAAGTGTAATTCAGTAGCTATTCGCAAATATAAATCGGTTTTTAAAGTATTATGATGAGTTACAAAAGGTTTAGCAGCAGCTCCACCATAAACTTCTTGTAAAATAGGCGTTTCCACTTCTAAATAACCTTTATTATTAAGAAAGTTTCGTAGTTCAGTAATAATCTTACTACGTTGTAAAAATGTATTTTTTGTATCTGGACTAACAATTAAATCAACATATCGACGACGGTAACGTTCTTCAATATCGACAAGACCATGAAATTTATCTGGTAACGTTCGTATAGCTTTTGACAACATAACAATGTCGAAAACTTGAACTGTTAGTTCACCTTTATTAGTTTTCATAATTTTACCTTTAATTCCAAAAAAATCGCCTAAATCAGCATATTCTAAAAATCAATTAAATTTTTCTTGACTAATATATTCTGGTTTTAAATATATTTGAAATTTGCCAGTTTGGTCTTGTAAATGGGCAAAAACTGAACCTTTTCCCATTTCTCTTTTTGTCATCAATCTACCTGCAATTTGAATTTGATCATTAGATAATTTTTCAACTAAAGTTGCTAATTCTTCTTTAGTTTTATCTTTAAATTTAGCTTCAAGGCTTTTACAATTAAAATTTCTTTCTCAAATGCGACCATAAGCATCATAATTTTCATTTTGTAGTTTTTGTAATTTTTGGTATCGTAATTCTTCTTGTTCTGTTAGAATATGTCCATTAACATGATTTTTATTGTCTGCCATTTTTTCATCCTTTGTATTTAAAAGTATTGCTTATATTATAATTATTTAAAGTTAAAAAATAAATTAAAAAAATGATTCTTTAATGATAAATAAAATTGTAGTTGTTTTATAAAAGTAATAATAACAATTTTCAACAAAAAAAACTACAATCATTAAACATAAATAACTAAATTAACGAATGAATTGAATAATAAACCAGTGGAGTTTCCCCACCAATCTTTCACAAAACTGTGCATGAAACTCTTCCGTAACACATTTTTAATTTTAACTTATGCCTTGTTCAATGATAAAATAATTAAAAATGTTCTGAATCTGAAATAAACTGTTCAGAAGCAAAATATTCAATAACTAGTCAATACTTAAAAGCATAAATGCAGGAAAAAATAATTTTCAATCATAATTTACAATTCAGGACTAATAAAAATTAATTAGAAATCAATCTGTATATGTAGTGTGATGACAAAAATTATTTCATCACTATTTCTCTAGAAAATTAAAAAAGTAAACACTTATTTCTATTAACTTCAGTTAATTTCACTTGGTTTCATTGGTTTCGTATTCGTCTTAACATTAACAATATTCCCATTTTTAACATTAATAACAGTATTAGCCACAAACTGGAAGTTAGGGTTATGGGTAACCATAATAATTGATGTTTTATATTCACGGTTAACATCTAATAAGATTTCTAATACCTTACGTCCCATCTCTTCATCTAATGCTCCTGTTGGTTCATCACAGAATAAAATGGTTGGATTCTTTGCAAGCGCACGACCAATAGAAACTCGTTGTTGTTGCCCTCCTGACAATTGACTAGGAAACTTATTCATATGTTCATCCATTTCAATCACTTTAAATATTTCATCAATTCCCATGTTTTTGTTTTTACTTTTTGCTAAATTTTCACCAACTTCAGCATTTTCACGAGCTGTTAAATTAGTTAATAAATTATATTGTTGGAAAATAAATCCAACATTATCTCTTCTAAATTTTGTTAAGTGGCTATCTTTTAATAAAGATAAATTATAACCTGCTACAAATACATCACCAGAATTGGGTTTATCTAAGCCTGAAATAATGTTTAGTAAGGTAGTTTTTCCACTACCTGAGGGACCAAGGATTACAACAAAATCACCTTGTTTAATTTTTAAGTCAACTCCTTTTAATACTTCATATTCTAAATCACCAGTTAAATATGATTTTTTAACGTTAAATAGTTCAATCACATTAGTTGCAACATCAGGGGTATTATTAGTCATAGAAACAATTTGACCATTAAGAACGGCTTTTGAATATTCTTTAGTTTGTTTTTTAATGGTTTTTTGGTTATCTTTAAAGGTTTGTAGTTTAGCTTTCGTAGCTGCTATTTCCTCTTTAGTTTCTGGTTTATCATGAGATTTATGTTTGATAATTGGTGGTTCATCTATAGTTTCATTATCTGTTGCCTTCTTACCTACTGATTTTTTCATAAAACTACTTTTTAATTTAGTTTTTGATTCTTCCATTGTTGCATCTTTAACATTATTTTCTGATGAATCAGTAGCTTCAGACATAGGATCTACAATTTCATTATTACCTTTTTTGTTATTTTTTATCATTTTTATTTCTCCTTTTTCAAATCGTTTTTTATGAACACATAATTATTTTATCAATAACTTTAGTTTTTTACATATAAATGATTAAAAACATATATTTTTTAACTACCTTGCAATAGAACTGTTACTGATTTATATTTGATTAAATATAATCCAACAGCATAACCGATAACCATAATTAAGAAAACTAGTCCAAAAGAAGTCAGAATTGTAAATGGACTAATTGGTACATTAAACACAGTTCCGGCTCGTGAAGCAATAATCAAGGTAATAAAATGCCATATTACATAAGAAAATATAGTACCTATCACAAACGCTACCACTAAAGCAATTACATAAGAACCAATAATTAATCGATTAATTTCATTTACACGATATCCTAATGATTTCATCATAGCAATAATTAATAAATTATTATCGAGAATCATATTAATAATGATAATTAAAACAAAAGCAACAGCAAATAAAGTTAAAAATTTAGTAATACTAATAATAGTTCTAATACCATCAAAGATTTGTACTAAAAGTTTTTTAACTAAACTATTAACAAATGGTAATTTATTAATTGGAATTAGATTTTGTTTTTGAATTTCACTCATATCGTACTTTCCCTCTGGTTGAGCGACATTAATATAATTTAAAGGAAAAATATTAGCATCTTTAGAAATTCAAAAATTAAAAGCATCAGGGATAGGATTATTAGCAATATCAACTAACCCAATAGCTGTTCGTAAATCATCAAGATTGGTATAAACATTTGATGTATCAAGGTTATTACTAATAATACCTTTTACTTCAAAAATTATGGGCATTGTATAGTTATATCAATTTGCTAACATTAAAAATTGACTATCAATTTTATAACCATTTAAAATAGCAAGACTTTTAGAAATGGTAGCAGGTACCGTAAAAGCATCACCGACTACTTTCTGTCCCTGATTATTAGTATAAGAAATATTTTCTTTTTTTAAAATATGGCTATTATTAAAAACAGGATCAATATCACGTTGTTTTTCTTCTTTAAAATTAAATCAATTTTTTCATGCTAAATTTTGATCGGGATTATTATAAACGCCTGTTACCTTAATTCTTCGCGCTTGCATATTACTTTGACTATGCCCATCTCATGCAGTTGGTGGGACAATACTAGTTTCGATATCAGGATAATAATTAGTATTATAAATATTTAAACCTATACTAATACCTGGAAGTGACGCTAATTCAGGATTAATTCCTGTATTATCTGAAAGATAACTAAATAGTTTATGGATTCCAACACAAATTTTATCGGTTTGATCTGGTGTTAATAGTCCTGATGGATTAATAAAATTTTTACATTTTGTATTATCTTTGGTTGCATGATATAAAATATTAATTTCTTCACTGCTAATAAAATTATTTTTAAAATCATTTCTTAATAAAGCATTAAAAATTTTATTGTATTTATTTGTACTATCAATATGAAAATCATCTGCTTTTCATTCAAAATATTTAGTTGCACCAATGAGTTTTGTTTGATCAGCAATAATATCTTTTTGTGAAGCCCAATAAAAAACATCATCTTTTATTTTAAAATCACTACTGTTGTTATATGTATACATGGATGTTGTTTTGGTGTTTCATTCTACATCTTTATTGTAATAACCATATAAGTTATTAACTTTATTATCAAATAAATCAGTAGCTGTAGTTTGAAATAATAATAAAAAACTAACAAAAACAAAAGTAAAAAATACTAAAAACAATTTCCCTACTGATTTTAAAGTAAAAGCTATGGCTAAACGTTGTTTAAAAGGTCAATAACGAAATGGATATTTTAAAGTTGTAATTATTCTAGAACTAGTGTTGCTTGGACGATCATAAATCAATAACAAGGGATTAGCACATAATTTAAGTTCTGATTGTAAATAACTAACAAAAACAAAAATAATAGGAATAATTACTAATCCGGTAAAAAGGGTAACTAAACTAAAAAATAAATTTGGTAAAGGCATATAAAATCCAATATTATTTAATGAATTAAATAATATTTGTAAAGGTAAACCAAGAACCAATCCAACAATGTTGGAGGCCAAAGTAATGAATAAAATTAAAGAAACAAAAGCAATAGCAATTTGAAAGTTATTATAACCCAAAGCCTTTAATAAACCAACTTGTGGTTTTTGTAAATCAATTTCTTTACGAACATAAGACATAATAATAAAGATAATAACTAATAAGACTACAATTGTAATAGCACTAAATACAATTTTTTGCATTTGAAATGTTTCTAAAATTTGTCCTGAACGTACATCTTCGGTATCGGTTGTAATAATAGTGCCAAAACTAAAACTAAATGTTTTAATTAGTAAATTTTGTAATGCTTCAATAAAATAATTATTATTATTTTTTACTTTTAACAAAAGATTACTTTCTAAGTTTGTTCTGTAACTTGAATTTTTAATTGAACTATTAAATCATTCACGTGAAGTATATACGGGGGTAGCATTATCAGGTGTAGGATTAGGCTTAGTGGCCGAACGACTACCTGTAATTCCCCAATAAGCATATCCAAAACCAACTACTTTTAAAGGATTATCACCTTGAATAAATTCAAATGTGTCGTTTAAATTAATATTATTTTTTTTAGCAAAATCAGAGTTAATTACCACTTCATTTGCACTAGTCGGTGCTACTCCTTGGGAAATATAAACTTTATTAAAATCATTACGGGTTGGTGAAAAATCAAAGTTATCTGATTCTCTATAGAATGCATCTTCAAATGAAAAATAAAGACTTTTAACAGTAGCAGCGTTTTTATAGTCAAAACTTTTAAAAAAAGATTTATCAATTAAATAATTTTTTAATAATGGTTCATTTTTTAAGTCTGTTTCTAAAATATTATTTAACAAAATACCTTGATAATTAAGCCCTCAATTTAATAAATATGTTTCTAACTTTGGATTTAAAGATGCAAGATCAAATGTTGGAAAAGTGTTATTACGAATGTTAGTAGCTTCTATTTTATTAATTTGTTCATCAATTGTTGGTTTTTCTGGATCACCTTCAAATTGTTCTTTAATAATACCTTTTATTTTAAGTGTAGAGGCATCTATGTCTTTATAGCTATTTAAAGACTTTAAGTTTATACTATAGTCATATTTACCGCTATTATTTAAAACAGTATAAAAACCAGATTCTATTCGCTCTGAGTTGCTGTATAAAGCTGAAAGTGAAGAAACTACAATCACTAACAGTAGCAAAATACCAACATATTGTATTAATCTTTTTTTTATTCCTCTAAATACATTAACAAAAAGATTTTTCATTGTAACCTCAAACCTATTTAAAAACAAAAAAATATTTTTAATATAATAATTTTATCACATTAAAAATATCGTATAGTTTGCAATATAATAAAATTCATATAATACCATTATATCTTTTTAATTATTTAATTTTATTTTTTTCTAAAATAGCAATTTTATTAATATCAGCAATACCGACATAAGGCAGATTTCTTAATTGTTCATCATAATCAAGACCATATCCCACTAAGAAATAATCTTCTACTTCAAAGCCAGTTCAATCGCTTTCAATATTTGCTACTCTTTTACATTTTTTATCTAACAAAGTTACAATTTTTACGCTTTTAGCGCCTTTTTCTAATAAATGAGTACGAATCTTTAATAAAGAATTACCTGAATCAATAATATCTTCTACTATCAATAAATCACGATTTTCAATATTATTTACAACATCCATGCGAATTTTTGGTTTATTCGTCGTAGCTTGTGTTTTTCCAAAATAAGATTCTACATACATAAAATCAAGCATGCATTCAATGTTAAGATTTAACATGAATTGTGCAAGAAAAGGTAAACAACCTCTTAATATTCCCACTAAAATTACCGGTTGGATATTATTTTTATAGTATGCACTAACTAAGTCAGCTAATTCTTTAGTTTTTTTATTAATCATTTCATTGTTAAATAAAATTCTTTCAACTAATTCGTGTTTTTCCACTTAGGTTTCTCCTTGTTAATTTTATAATTATAATAAAAATTAATTCTAATTATTTTTTATTAGGTGCAACTGATATTGTTTCATTATCAGAATTATCATCACTATCTTTTGGTTTTTCATCATTTTTATGTTTATCTTCATTATCTTCTTTAACTGGTTTTTTGCTATTTTTTGCTATCTCTTTTTGCATTTCAATTACTTCAATTGGTAATTTATTAAATTTATCAATATATTCTATTTGTTCAGCTGTAATTGTTTCTAAAGTCATTAGAGACTTAGCAATTAATTCTAATGTGTCTTTATGTTTTTTAATTGTAGCAATAGCTTCAATATAACATTTATCTAAAATATTTTTAATTTCTTGATCAATTTTAGAAGCAATATCGCTAGAAAATTTATTAGAAGCAAATGGTGAATACTCATCACGTGGATTTTCAAACTGTGCTAATCCTAAATCAGCGGACATGGCATATTCTGTTATCATTTTACGAGCAATGTTAGTTGCTTTTTCTAGGTCATCATGGGCGCCTGTAGTAACATTGGCAACACCAAACATAATTTCTTCAGAGGCACGACCACCTAAATAACCAGTAATAGTTGCTTTTAAATGTGTTTTTGAATAGAATATTGTATCTTCTTTAGGAGTCATAATAGTATATCCACCAGCTTGACCACGTGGAATAATAGTAACCTTTTGTACTTTAGAAGCATATTCTAATTTTAAACCAATTAATGCGTGTCCAGCTTCATGATAAGAAACAATTTTCTTATCCATTTCAGTAATAACACGTGATGTTTTAGCAGGACCACCAACAACACGATCAATAGCTTCATCAATTTCTAATAATCCAATAACAGCTTTGTTATAGCGAACAGCTAGCAGTGTTGCTTCATTTAGTACATTTTCTAATTGGGCACCACTAAATCCTGGTGTTCGTTCTGCTATTCGTTGAAAATTAACTTTTGGTGAAATGTTTTTATTACGAGCATGAAGGCGAAGAATAGCTTCACGTTCTCTAATATCAGGTCAGCTAAGAGAAATTTGACGGTCAAATCTCCCTGGACGTAGTAATGCATCATCAAGCACATCAGCACGGTTAGTAGCAGCCATAATAATAACACCTAAATTAGTTTCAAATCCATCCATTTCCACTAGTAATTGGTTTAATGTTTGCTCATTGGTCGCAGTTGAAGCAGCGGCACGCTTTCTTCCCACAGCATCAATTTCATCAATAAAAATAATACAAGGAGCAGATTTTTTAGCAGTAGTAAACATCTCACGTACTCTTGAAGCACCAACTCCGACAAATACTTCTTCAAATTCAGCACCAGAGATTGAGAAAAAGGGAACTCCTGCTTCTCCAGCAACAGCTTTAGCTAATAATGTTTTCCCAGTACCTGGAGGACCAACAAGTAATACTCCTTTTGGAACTCTTGCGCCCATTTGCGCGTATTTTTGTGGGAATTTTAAAAAGTGAACTACTTCTTCTAATTCTAACTTTTCTTCTTTAATTCCAGCTACATCGGTAAATCTGGTTTCTGAAGTTCTAATTTTAGCACGATTTTTCCCCATTGAGAATGGACTCATGCCACCGCCAGCACCCATCTTATTCATTCTTGTAAATAATCAGAATGAGCCAAGAATTAATAAAAGAATTGGTAAAATGCTAATTAAGAATGTTTTTCAGAAAGGAATAATTTCACTAGCATTTAAGAATGGAATTTTATTATCCATCATTATTTTTTGGATACTATCTGTAATAGCACCTGTACCATTGTAAGCACTAGCTGAGACAATAGATTGATATTGAATTATTTTACCATTAATTTCTAACAGTCCACGAATATAGACTGTGTTATTAAAAAATTGAACGGAAACTGTATCAAATTTATCAACAGTATGTGTTGAATCACCAGGTATTTTTTTATTAGTAAATAATTCTATTAAATCACTTTGACTTAAATTTAAAATATTACCTTTCAAAAAATATCATAGCAAAAATCCGATAAATAGTAAAAAAGCGATAAAGATAACTACAACTATTCAGTTAATTTTAATTCGCGTTTGCATTATATTTTTTCACCTACGCTTTAATTTCTAATTTATTTTTTAAATAATACCATAATATTTTAGCACATACAAATTAGGTTTCTCACTAATATTATTTTTATTTACTGATAATTTTGGAATTGCTACCACTTTGCCACTAGAATTTACAATTACTGGTCAAATAAGTCGTTCACGATAAGGGATTTTATTATCAATAAATAAACGATTAATTTTTTTAGTGCCATATGTAGTTTCAATTTCTTCTTCACCATTGTTAGTACGAACTGTTAATGGAAAATCAGACTTATAAATGTATAATGCTTGAAATTCACCTTCCTTGGGTTGCGTTTTGGTAATAGTGATTTCTTTAAAATGATAATTATTAATTTTAGGAATTTTATAACTAAATTGTTTTGGTTCATTTTTTTCACTAATATATGCAAAATTATATTCTTTAATAACTCACTTATTTTCACCAATACTAATAGTAATATTAGGTTTAGTTGACTTTGTTAAAACTCTCACTATTTCTTTAATTTTAGCTTTTTTTAACATTAAAACTAATTCTTCATCATATTGACTTAGAAACTCATAAATTATCATTTGTTGTAGTTTAAATTCATATTTTTTAAATTCATTAATGGCTAAAACATCATCATTAATAATAGCATTGTAAATAACATCAAGCTCATCTTTCAATAATTCTTGTTCACTGTTTAATTCTTTGATTTCACTTAACATTAAATTAATATCAAAGTCGGTTAATTTATTAATTTGTTGTTGACGAATACGATTACGTTCATAAATAATTAATTCATTGGTTTCGTCAAAACCATATTTAATGTGATATAAGGTTAAATAATCAATAATATCTTCTTTTTTTAATTCTAACATCGGTCGATAAATTGATAATGATTTGTAAGTTGTTTTAAAACGTAAACCATAATATGACACAATTGCTTTTCGTTGTTTTTGAATTATGTATGTTTCTAATAAATCGTAAATATGATGCGCTACTACTAAATTATAAATTTGATATTTTTGAGCAATTTCGTTAAAAAAATCGTATCTAATAACTCGTGCTTGTTCTTGAAAATTTCTTTTTTTATTATACTCTTCTTCTTTAATGTTTTTAACTTCTAAAGGAATTTTTTTACTTGTACAATAGTCGCGAACAATTTGTTCATCAACATTACTACTTCAACGTTTATGATAATTAACATGACAAACGATAATTTTAAAATCATTTCGCACTAAATTATCTAATAAAAACATACTGTCGGGACCGCCAGAAACAGCTAGTAAATAAGTCATTTTTTTATTCAATTTATTCAATCAATTCACATGCATATTAAATACCCTACATTTCTATATTATAATTTATATCATTTTGCTATTTCATCAATATAAGTATTATTATCATTATGACAAATTAACGGTGGTAATACAATCATTCCTGGATTTGCTAGAAACCCTGCTTCAATTAAAAAAACATTGGCTGCTTGATTAACTTTAGGATACACTATTTGGAGAATTTTAGGTGTAATTTGATATTTTTGTAGTAGTAATAATAATTCATTAATTCTCTCAACAGTGTGAACCATTACTAATTTCCCTTTAGCTTTTAATAGTTTGGCAGCACTAGCAATTATTTGTTCTAAATTAATGTGTACTTCATGGCGAGCTACTACTTTTAATGGTTGTAATTTTGTTTTACTTTTTTCTAATAAAGGGAAAAAAGGTGGATTACAAATGATTAAATTAACTTTTTCTAAATTTTTAGCACAATAATTTTTAATATCATCATGGACAATAGTAATTCTATTATGCAAGTTGTTTAATTCTACATTTTCAATAGCAAGGTCAACAGCTGGTTTTTGAATTTCAATCCCAATAATATCTCCATCAAACTTATTTGCTAATAAAATAGGTAAAACAGCATTATTAGTACCAAAATCAACAATTTTTTTCGTACTAGGACGAATTTTAATAAAATTAATTAATAAAATTGTATCCAAAGAAATACAAAACATATCTTTTCTTTGCATAATTTTTATTTGCTTACCTTCTTGATTTAAAGTTAAAATTTTTTTCATATTTTCCATGATTATCCACTCACTTTAACAAGAAATGCATTTATTAACAAATTAGGATTAGAATTGTATTTTAATGCTTGAATAACCACAGCAATTTCATTTAAAATAAAAGCTATTTGTTGATGATTATTGATTTTTAAAATTTCCACTAAATTAATAATAATTTTATTACTAGTAATATATTTTTTGAATAAAACTATATTTAGTTTATTAAAATAAATTAAATTTAAAATTTTAAAAAAATAAATTATATCTTCTTTTAAATTTGCAATTTTTTTTACTAATAATTGATTATTAATTTTATCGCTATTTTCATTGGTAATAAAATCTTCAACAATAGTAAGTAAACTTTTTAATTTTATTATTACATTCTTATCATTTATTAAATTAGGATTAGCAAAAATTTTAATTAATAATTTTTGCTCATCAGTAAAATTATCGTGGTTATTTTTACTATTAACTGCATTTATTAATTGACAACGGGATTTAATAGTAGGGATAATATCATTAATACTAGTAGTTGTGAAAATAATATGGGCATTATTAGGTAAATTTTCTAAAATTTTAAGTAAAGAATTACCAGCAGCAATTGAAATAAATTGGATTTGATTAATTAAATAAATCTTTTTATTGTTTGATTCAAAACTAGTTTTTGAAAAGTCGGCAATAAGATTTAAAGTTATATTTTTATTCATAATATCTGTTTTTTTAAAGTCATATATTTTCAAATCAAAATAAGTATTTGTTTTAATTTTAAAACAATTTTTGCAAATTTCTTTTTCACTACATAATTCTAACTTATCATTATTTAAACAAGTTATTTTTTTTATTAGTTCATTGCTAGTATAGATATTTGCCATTTTATCTTTAGAATAACATAAACTAACTTGAGGAATAATTTTCATTTGAGCAACAGAAAAATTAGTATCAAATAAATTATTAGAAACTACAAAATTTTTGTTTTCCATTTCTCCCCCTATATTTATATATTTTTTGGTTTAAAACCTTTTTCTTCAATTAAATCTTTAATTAATTCATATGCACTATTAAAGACAATATTTTCTTTTAAACTAGCATCAATTATATGAACTCTTTTGGGATTTTTAGCAGCAATTTTTTTATATCCATTATAAACTTTTTGATGAAATTCTATTTTTTCTTCATCTAAACGATTTAAATATTCACCTTTTCTTAATAATATCCGTTCCAAACCAACTTCTGGTTTAATATCAAATAGAACAGTTAAGTCTGGCTGATAATTTTCAAAAATCATAGTTTGAATAACATTTATTTTATTAATATCAAGATTACGGGCATAACCTTGATATGCTAAAGTAGAATCAGAAAAACGATCAGAAATAATAATTCTATTATTATTTTTTTCTGGTAAAATTTTTTCTACCAAATGTTGTCTACGTGCAGCAACATAAAGTAAAACCTCAGTTCATGGGTCCATTAGAGTGTTATCTTTATTGAGAATCACTTGTCTAATTTGTTCAGAAATTTCACTACCACCTGGTTCTCTTGTAACAATAACATCAAAACCATCTTGTTTTAATTGTTCTTTAATCATTTTTAAAATAGTAGTTTTTCCTGCACCTTCTGGACCTTCAAACGTAATGAATAACATTATCTTACCTCTTTCAACTTTATATCATTAAGGAACTTAATAATTACTTTAGATTACCAGCAATAGCCTTTTCTTTTTTATCTATAGTTTTAAGAGCATCGTTTAAAGCTATTTTCAACATATCGTTTATCATTTCATGGTCATCTTCAAGTTCTTGCAATAATTTTTCAACATTAAGCAAAATAATTTCACGATCACCTGTCATAACTATCTCAATTAATTTATCAGTACTTAAAAAAGTAAATTCTTCTTTTTTAAATTTTTCTAATTTGCCTTGCATTGCTTGTGCTTGCATCATAAGTTTTCTCATATCCATGTTCTTCACCTCATATTTTTTATATTTCTTCTACTTTTGAAAATATCCTTTGCACAAAATGTAAAGTAGGGTCTTTGTCACTATCATCAATAGTTTCATTAATAACTTGTGAAATTGTAATATTTTCTGCTTGTGGAAGCATATTTTTTGTTAATAATTCTTGATATTTTTTTCTAGTTTTTTGTCATTGAATTTTATCAAGAGCAAAAAACATATATTCTTTGCCTAATAAAAATGTTAAAAATTTTCTATGCTCTTTATTTAAAAATTTTTGGTTTATTAAATCAGCTTGAATAATATTTTCAGTAATAATAATAATGCCATTTTTTGCAGCAGCAGCAACTAAAGTATTAATGTATATTTTAGAGATATTGCGAAATTTATTATCACTAACAAAGTCACTAATTTTCTTTCATTTGTGATTAACTTCTTTTCTAATGTCCTTATCAGCTTGCAAAATTAAATTGATGGCACTATAAATTATCTCACTATTTTTGACATTTTCCATTATTGGTGCGTGAGAAATTTTATTATTTTTATCAATTGGTACTTGGTGTACTTCTAATTCAATTTTTGGTTCAACTATTTCTGGCATTTTTTTTACTTCTGATAAGGATGTTTTTAATGGTTCAATTATTGCTACCTCACTTACCTTGCTAGTAATCACCTCAGGTTTATTACTATTTTCTTCATAATTTAAAGTATATTTACTTTCAAAAATATTAATTAAATTTAGAATTTTTAAAATTAAAATTGGTTTTAAGTCATCAACATTATCTTGTATTAAAACTTCATTAAAAGCATTTAAGATTGCATATAAATCTGACTTCACAACTTCAGAAAAGATATTTACTTGTGAAATATTTAGCATTTTAAGTAGTAATTTAGTTTTTGTTAAATGATAAATTATAATATCTTCAATAACATATATGAATTCAATAATAAACTTTTTATATTGAATAGTATATTCATCAAATATTATTAATTGTTCGATAACTGCCTGCATATTACAATTAAAAATACTGGTTAAAAATTTAATTTTATTTTTAATTGATAGCACAGAAAATATTTTTTCAACATTTATAAGTGTTATAATATTATTATAATTAAATACTTTTTCTAAGTAGTTTAAACCATCACGTAATGAACCATCGCTTAGGATAGCTAACTCATTAATAGCTTCTATTTCAAATTCAATTTTTTCATTATTTAAAATCTTAATAAAATGATTAATAGTCGCTTCAACATTTATTTTTTTAAACTCAAATCATTGACAGCGTGAAATAATCGTTGGTAAAACTTTATATGGTTCTGTTGTTGCTAAAATAAAAATAATATGTTGTGGTGGTTCCTCTAATGTTTTTAACAAAGCATTAAAAGCAGATGTTGTTAACATATGAACTTCATCAATAATATATACTTTATATTTAGCATTCATTGGTAATAAATTAATATTTTCTCTAATACTTCTGATTTCATCAACACCATTATTAGAAGCTCCATCAATTTCTAAAATATCAACATAATTTTCGTTATTAATGTTGATGCATGCTTCACAAGTATCACAAACTTCGCCTTTAATATTACTTTGGCAATTAATTGCTTTAGCAAATATTTTAGCAGTTGATGTTTTACCTGTTCCTTTACTTCCTGAAAATAAATAAGCATGATTAAAAGTATTATTGGCAATTGAATTTCTTAATATTTTTATAATATTTTCTTGACTAACAATTTCAGAAAAAGTATTTGGTCGGTATTTTCTATATAAAGATTTGTATTTCATTTTAATCACCTCACTATTATCCTAACAAGTTTTTCAATTAATTATATTATTAAAACTTACTATTGTAAACTGCGAATTTCACCAAAAAATGATTGAAGCATTTCTTTACTATCTAAGTTTAAAGAGTATGTATAATCACTGCGGTGATTAAATCTTTTATCTAAAGTTAAATTATAAAGTGAATCTACACAACCAAATTTAATATCTTTTAGTGCAAACACAATATGTTTGATTCTAGTTTGTAAAAGGGCACCAACACACATTAAACATGGTTCTAGTGTTGTATAAATAGTACAATTTATTAAACGTCAGTTACCAATTTTTTTACATGCTTTTTTTATAGCAATAATCTCAGCGTGTTGAGTTGGGTCTTGTTCTTTTTCTTTTTTATTAAAACCTCTACCAATAATTTTGCCGCTTTCATCAACAATGATAGCGCCAACAGGTACATCACCATTCACAGATGCTTTTTTAGCAAGTTTTAAAGCCATTTCCATATATTTTTGATTTTTCATTTAACTTTACCTCTACTATTTATTTTACAAAATAAAACCACCGCACACAATCCTAATCCTTATGGCTGCTACCTTTCAGTCCTGACCAGGTTCGAATGTAATTGTTGCAATGGCATTATTAATTATAACAACTTTTTCTGAAAATAAATAAGTTTTTTTAAAAATGTTCCAAATGTATACCTTTAAGGTAACTTGTTAGTTTGTGGTTCTTTTTCTTTATTAAAAGAATCAAATGTTTCAGAATTTTCTAATTCAATCTTTTGCTTTTTTCTCTGTTCTTCTTTTTTTAATTCTTCAATATACATTCCATTTTTAGCATTATATAAAATTCCAATGCCTAATACTAATCCAAGTATATTTAATACTAAAAATAATACGAATAATCCTGTTCCATTATTTTTTTTACATAAATTTATGCCAAAGTTTAGCAAAGAAATTCCTAAAACTAGCAATACTAAGGCTGCTAGTAATATTAAAAATATAATTCCACCTGACATTATAGTTCCTTTCATATATGTTTATTTTATAATAAGATTATATATTATTTTACCTTTAATTTAAATTGATAACTTAAGAAGTAAAAAAGTTATTTTAGGGTAACTTGTTGATTAATTGCATAGTATCATTAATTTCTTGTTGTTGTTTATTATTCCTTCTTTAATTTTTAAAAAAATAAA